>NZ_JAZHFT010000007.1:0-127883 GCF_036541425.1 Consotaella aegiceratis | reverse complement strand
CCCCCCCCGGGCGCGGGGGGCGCCCGCGGGGCGGGGCCCCCCCCCGCCCCCCCCCCCACGCTTCCGGCCAAATTCCAGGAGGAGCGTTTCGAGCTCGGGCTCGTCGACCAGCAGCGCGGCATCGTCGAAGGACAGCCACCGCATGTGACGCTCGCCCTTCTCGGGCCATTTCTTCCTCTGTTTGCGAACCTCCAACGGATAGACGTCGACATCCACGAGCCCGAACGACGCCTTGAAGCGCTTCCAGTAGCGATAGCGGCCGAACGGCTTTCGCCGCGCCTTGCCGACCAGTCCCGCTTCCTCGAAGGCTTCGCGCGCCGCCGCATCCGATGGCGACAACCCCTTGATCGGCCAGCCTTTCGGCAGGATGAAGCGCTGCGTCTCCCGCGACGTCATGACCAGGATCTCGATCGCACCGCAATCGGCGACCCGATAGGGCAGCGCCGCGATCTGGCGCTGCTTCGAGTGGGATTTCGTTTTGGTCTTGGACGCTTTCTTCGGCATCGGCCTTTGCGGGTTTCCAGAATCAATGCGCGCTTCGATTCTAACTCAAAGGAACGCCTTTCCCGCACGTGCAATCGAAAATTGATGTTCGCCACATCGGCGCACGTCCCGCGACATTCATCAAGCTGTTGTGGTCGCCGTTTAGCACCCTGCTTGTCTCCACCCCGTTTTTGAGGGCATTGTTCCGTCATCGGCTTCTTGGCGGGAGGAACAATGCCAAAAGTCGTTCCATTGGGAGTGAATCGAATGATCCGAAAGATGCTGATCCCGGCATATGCCACCTGTGCGGTGCTGGGTGCGACCTGCGCGAGTTCGGCGGCCACGCAGCTGCAGTGGTGGCATGCCATGACCGGGGCCAACAACGAGGTCGTCGAGACCTTGGCCAAGGAATTCAACGAAAGCCAGAGCGACTACGAAATCGTTCCGGTGTTCAAGGGCACCTATCCGGAAACCCTGAATGCGGGTATCGCCGCGTTCCGCGCCGGACAGACGCCGGCGATCATCCAGGTCTTCGACGTCGGCACGGGCGTCATGATGGGCGCCGAGGGCGCCGTCATGCCGGTCGCCGACGTTCTGGAGGCCGGCGGCTACAGCTTCGACAAGTCGCAGTACCTGCCGGGCATCGTCGCCTACTATTCCAAGCCGGACGGCACCATGCTGTCCTTCCCGTACAACTCGTCGTCGCCGATCCTCTATTACAACAAGGATCTGTTCGAGAAGGCGGGTCTCGACGTCGATAATCCGCCGAAGACCTGGCAGGAGGTGTTCGACGCCGCCCGCAAGATCAAGGAATCGGGTGCGGCCGAATGCGGATATACTTCCACCTGGCTCACCTGGATCCATCTGGAGAACTTCGCGGCCTGGAACGACGTGCCCTATTCCACCGGCGAGAACGGCCTGGCGACCACCGACGTCGAGCTGAAGATCAACGAACCGATCTACGTCAACCACTTCCAGGCGATCGCCGATCTCGCCAAGGACGGCGTGTTCCGCTACGGCGGCCGCACCTCGGAGGCCAAGCAGCTCTTCCTATCCGGCGAGTGCGCCATCCTCACCGAATCGTCGGGCGGCCTCGGCGACATCGTGAAGTCCGGCATCAACTACGGCATCGGCCAGCTGCCCTACGATGCCGACGCCAAGGGCGCGCCGCAGAACACCATCCCGGGAGGCGCCAGCCTCTGGGTCTTCGGCGGCAAGTCGGACGACGAGGTCAAGGGCATCGCGGAGTTCTTCCATTTCCTGTCGCAGACCGACATCCAGGCGCGCCTTCACCAGGACTCGGGCTACCTGCCCGTGACCATGGCGGCCTACGAGGAGACGAAGAACTCGGGCTTCTATGACGAGAACCCCGGTCGCGAAACGCCGATCACCCAGATGATGGGCAAGGAGCCGACCGAGAACTCGAAGGGTGTGCGCATGCCCAACCTGCCGCAGCTCCGCGACATCGAGAACGAGCAGTTCGAGGCGATGCTGGCCGGCCAGATGACGGCCCAGGAAGCCCTCGACAAGGCGGTCGAACTCGGCAACGCCGCCATCGCCGACGCGCAATAGCCGGCTGCGTCAGCGCCTTCGCCGGGCGGCGGAATGACCGCCCGGCCGACCGTTCCTGCAGGGGCAGTCACGATCTGCCTCGGCAGGCTCCGCTTTCCTGCGAAGTGAGCCCGTGTCCAGAGCCGTCTTTCCCAACCGCGTCCTGCCCTATGTCCTGGTGGCACCGCAGCTCGCCATCACCTTGGTATTCTTCTATTGGCCCGCCGCCCAGGCGCTCTATCAATCGCTGCTGCGGCAGGATCCTTTCGGCCTGAAGACCCGCTTCGTCGGCCTCGCCAATTTCCGTTCCGTCCTCACGGATCCCAACTATCTCAACGC
The DNA here is from genome assembly GCF_036541425.1 of Consotaella aegiceratis. Taxonomy (NCBI): domain Bacteria; kingdom Pseudomonadati; phylum Pseudomonadota; class Alphaproteobacteria; order Hyphomicrobiales; family Aurantimonadaceae; genus Consotaella; species Consotaella aegiceratis. The sequence continues at coordinate 125,510 of NZ_JAZHFT010000007.1, read as the reverse complement.
CATCCAGGTGACGCTCGTCTTCAGCCTGGCGACGGCGATCCTGGCGATGGCGCTGGCGCTCCTGCTCGCCAGTGCGGCCGAAAAGGTCGTGCGAGGCCGCGGCCTCTATCGCACGCTGATGATCTGGCCCTATGCGGTGGCTCCCGCCGTGGCCGGCCTGCTCTGGCTCTTCATGTTCAACCCGACCATGGGAACCTTCGCCTATCTGCTTCGTCGCAACGGCATCCATTGGGATCCGCTGCTCGACGGCGATCAGGCAATGCTGCTGGTCATCGCCGCAGCAGCCTGGAAGCAGATCAGCTACAACTTCCTGTTCTTCGTGGCGGCCATGCAGTCGATTCCACGCTCGCTCATCGAGGCGGCGGCGATCGACGGCGCGCATTCGACCAAACGATTCTGGACGATCGTCTTTCCGCTGATCGCGCCGACGACGTTCTTCCTGCTGGTAGTCAACACGGTCTACGCCTTCTTCGATACTTTCGGCATCATCGACGCGGTCACCGGCGGCGGCCCGGCCAAGGCGACGGAAACCCTGGTCTACAAGGTCTACAACGACGGCTTCGTCAATCTCGACCTGGGAGGCTCGGCCGCTCAGTCGGTCATCCTCATGGCGATCGTCATCGGCCTGACGGCCATCCAGTTCCGCTACGTGGAAAAGCGAGTGCACTATGGCTGAGGTCTCGGCTGAAACCGGCTCGGGAAAGGCCGGGCGATGATCGAGCGCAACACCTTCGGCAGGCCCGTGGCGCATCTGCTGCTGATCCTCGGGATCCTGATCGTCGCCTTCCCGATCTATTATACCTTCACCGCCTCGACCCAGACGCTCCAGACGATCCTGCGTCCGCCCCTGCCCCTGGTTCCGGGCGATCATTTCGCTGAAAACTATGGCGAGGCGCTGTTCGGCGGCATCGGGCGCATCGGCGGGGTCGGCGTCGGCACCTTGCTCTTCAACACGCTGGTGATGGCGCTAGGGGTGGCCTGCGGCAAGATCGCGATCTCGATCCTGTCCGCTTTCGCCATCGTGTTTTTCCGCTTTCCGCTCCGAATGGTGTTCTTCTGGCTGATCTTCATCACGCTGATGCTGCCCGTCGAGGTCCGCATCCTGCCGACCTACAAGGTCATGGTCGACCTCGGCCTGATCGATACCTATGCGGGCCTCATCCTGCCGCTCATCGCCTCGGCGACCGCGACGCTGCTCTTTCGCCAGTTCTTCATGACGATCCCCGGCGAACTGGTAGAGGCGGCGCGGATCGATGCGGCGGGGCCGATGCGCTTTTTCCGCGACATCCTCCTGCCCCTGTCGAAGACGAACATCGCCGCCCTCTTCGTCATCCTCTTCATCTATGGCTGGACGCAGTACCTCTGGCCGCTGCTGGTGACCAACGACAACCAGATGAACACGATCGTCATCGCTCTCAAGAAGATGGTCTCCTTTGCCGATGCCGAGACGCCGTGGCACCTGGTGATGGTGACGGCGATCCTGGCGATCGCACCGCCCGTCCTGGTGGTCGTTCTGATGCAGCGCTGGTTCGTGCGCGGTCTCGTCGAAACGGAGAAATGAGATGGCGGCGATCACGCTGAGCGACGTCCAAAAGACCTATCCTGGCGGTGTGCAGGCCGTGAAGGGCGTCTCGCTCGCCGTCGAAGACGGTCATTTCGTCGTCCTCGTCGGACCGTCGGGCTGCGGAAAGTCGACGCTGCTGCGCATGGTGGCGGGCCTCGAGTCGATCACCGACGGCACCATCGACATCGGGGGTCGGGTGGTCAACGAGCTCGAGCCGGCCGAGCGCGACATCGCCATGGTGTTTCAGAACTACGCGCTCTATCCGCATATGACGGTGCGCGGGAATCTGGAATACGGGCTGAAGAACCGGCACATGCCGCGCGCCGAGATCACCCGCCGCGTCGACGAGGCCGCGGGCATCCTGCAGATCGAGGCGTTGCTCGACCGCAAGCCGCGCCAGCTCTCGGGCGGCCAGCGCCAGCGCGTGGCGATGGGCCGGGCGATCGTGCGCGAGCCCGCCGTCTTCCTGTTCGACGAGCCGCTCTCCAACCTCGATGCCAAGCTGCGCGTGCAGATGCGCGCTGAAATCCGCAGCCTGCAGCGCCGCCTCGCCACCACCAGCCTCTACGTCACCCACGATCAGCTAGAGGCCATGACGCTCGCCGATCAGCTCGTCGTCCTGTCGAACGGCCATATCGAACAGGTCGGCACGCCGATGGAGGTCTACGAGCGGCCGGCGAGCCTGTTCGTCGCCACCTTCATCGGCTCTCCGGCGATGAACCTGATCCCGATCGATACCGGCACCGCAGCCGGCCTGACCGGCCCGAGCGCCGTCATGAATGCGATGTCCGACGGCACCACGCTGGGCATCCGTCCCGAGCACATGCGCCTGATCGACGGCGAGCCACCTCGTCCCGAAGAGATCTTGGTGGACCTGACGGTGACCTCGGTCGAGCTCGTCGGCGCCGAAAGCTACGTCTATGGGACGCTGGGCCCGACGCAGACGGAGGTCGCCTTGCGGGTCCCCGGTTATCGCCATTTCGAGGCCGGCGCCCGGATCAGCGCCGCGGCGGAGGCGACCGCCATCCACCGTTTCGAGACCGAAAGCGGCCGTCGGATCGACACGCCCGTTCACATCTGACACGCGGCGATTGACTTGCCTGCATGTAGCAGTAGCTATGGCAATTGTCGGAGAATAATCCGGCAAGGTCTACCGCCGTCGGCGACGGAGTCCTCACCGAACCGAACCAGCATCGACCGCCGCAACCCTGCGGCGGCCTATCTGTGTTCGGGTGGATGACGTCGTCGGATCCACTTCGAGAATCTTCGGGGACATATCGTGAGTGACGCAGCCGTAAAGGGCGTCGGGAGGCGGGGCAATGCCCTGGCCCATGTGGCGGCGGCAGAATGGGGGCGCGGACTCGGCACCCTTCTCAGAATCATCCATATGGCGCTCCGCCATCCCTGGCAGGTCGCGATCTCGATCGGCGCCACGCTGGTGGCGGCCACGCTGCAGCTGACTATCCCGCTGCTGCTCGGGCGCGCCATCGATCAGACTCAGGGGGTCGTGGACGGCGGCGGCGAGGCAACGGACGGCGCGCTGCTGATCACCGCCCTGACGCTCTTGGCCGTCAGCGTGTTGCGCGGCGTCTTCACCCTGCTTCAGAACTATTTCGCCGAATCGGTCGGCCATCACATCGGCTACGAGTTGCGGTTGGCCTTCTATGAGAAGATCCAGCGCCTGAGCTTCGGCTTCCATGATTCGGTGCACTCGGGCGACCTGATCACCATCGGCATGCTTGACCTGGAAGGAGTGCGAATCTTCTTCTCCACCGGTCTGGTGCGCGTGGTGCTCCTGACCATGCTGATCGGCATCGGCGCCTATCTTCTTCTGTCGACCGACGTAACGCTCGGCCTTCTGTCCTTGAGCTTCGTGCCCTTCGTCGCCTGGCGCTCGCCGGTCATGCAGCTCCGGCTGCGCGCCACCTGGCTGGAACTGCAGGAGCGCCTGTCGGTGCTGACGCGCGTCATGGAGGAGAACCTCGCCGGCATTCGCGTCGTGCGCGCCTTCGCCGCCCAGCGCCACGAGATGGAAAAGTTCGATGGCGCCTCCAAGCGGGCCATGAGCCTGGCGCATCGACGCATCGGCATTCGCGTGCGCAATGCCAGCGCCATGACCTTTTCCTTTTTCGCCGCCATGGGCCTGGTGCTCTGGGTCGGCGGCGGCAAGGTGATGGATGGCGAAATCAGCGTCGGCACACTGGCCTCGTTCCTGACCTTCATGACCATCCTGCAGATGCCGGTCCGCCAGCTCGGCCTGATGGTGAACTCCTTCTCGCGGGCCTCCACCTGCGGCTCCCGGCTGTTCGCCATCCTGGACCTCGATCCCGCCGTCCGGGACGTCGAGGGTGCCAAGCCGCTGGCGGTGACCGACGGCGTGCTGCGCTTCGACAACGTCGGCTTTGCCTACCCCGAAGCGCCCGACCGTCCGATCCTCAAGGGCATCAGCTTCGAGGCGCGGCGCGGCGAAACGATCGGCATCGTCGGCCCTCCGGGAGCCGGCAAGTCGACGCTCGCCCACCTCATTCCCCGATTCTACGACGTCACAGAGGGACAGATCACCATCGACGGCCAGGACATCGGCCAGGTCACGCTGCGCTCGCTGCGCCAGACCGTAGCCGTGGTGCAGCAGGACTCGTTCCTGTTCACCACCTCGATCGAGAACAACATCGCCTATGGCGATCCCTGGGCCAAGGAACAGCGGATCGAACGCGCCAGCGAGTCGGCACAGCTGCACAACTACGTGCTGGGCCTGCCCACCGGCTACGGCACCATCATCGGCGAGCGGGGCGTGTCGCTGTCGGGCGGCCAGCGCCAGCGCCTGTCGATCGCCCGCACCCTGATGCTGAAGCCTGCCGTCATGGTGTTCGACGATTCCACCGCTGCCATCGACGCCGGCACCGAACAGCGCATCCGCGGCGCCATGCGCCGCTATGTGGAGGATCGGGTGACCATCATCATGGCGCACCGGCTGAGCTCGCTGATGCACGCCAACAAGATCCTGTTCCTGGACCGTGGCGAGATCGTCGAGCAGGGCACGCACGAGGAGCTGCTCGCCAAGGGCGGTCGCTACCGCGCGCTCTACGATCTGCAGGTGCGGCCGGGCGACGAGATGCTGGAAAGCGGGAAGGTGCCGGCGCTATGAGCAGGCAGGCGACGAGCGAAGTCGACGTGATCATGCAGGACGACGGACGCCCGCCGCACGCGGTGGTCGGCTCGCACACCGAACGCGAGGAGATGTTCGGCCGGGCCTTCGACGGCCGGATTGTCCGGCGCCTTTGGCGGTTCGTGCAGCCCTACAAGGCCAAGCTGGGGGTGTCGGTCGCCGCGGTGCTGGTGTTCACATTGACCCAGCTCACCATCCCGCTGCTGATCCGCTACGCCATCGATAACGCAATGGACCCCGAGCTCGGCGGTCGAGCCGCCCTTGCCGTCGTCATGATCATCTTCGCGGTCGCGATCCTGATCAACTGGGTCGCCAGCTACGTCCAGGAGACCTTCGTCGGCGAGGTCGCGGAAAACGTCCTGTTCGACATCCGGCGCGCCATGTTCGGGCACCTGCAGAGGGTGTCGCTGTCCTTCATGGACAAGACCGAGACCGGCCGGCTGATGTCGCGCCTGCAGGGCGACGTCAACTCGATGCAGGAATTCCTGGAGACTTCGGTGCTGTCGGTCGGCGATATCGTGCTCCTGTTCGGCATCGTCGCGGTGATGCTGTGGCTCGATTTCCGGCTTGGTCTGATGACGCTGTCGATCGTGCCAGTGCTGCTGCTCGTCCGGCTGGTCTGGCTGCCGCGGGCGCGGGCCTCCTTCATGGCGGCGCACGAGACCAACTCGGTGACCAACGGCGCGCTCGCCGAGGGCATCAACGGCGTGCGCGCGGTTCAGGGCATGGATCGCCAGCATGTCAACTTCACCCTGTTCGACGACAAGGCGTTCGCCAATCTGCGCGCGCAGTTGACGGCGGCGCGCTTCGCCCAGGTGATGATTCCGATCGTCGATACACTGACAGGCCTCGCCATGGTCATCGTCATCACCGTCGGCGGTTCGATGGTGATGAACGACACGCTCGATGTCGGCGTGATGGTCGCGTTCCTGTTCTACATCCAGCGCTTCTTCGACCCGATCCGTTCGCTCACCATGCAGTATTCGGTGATGCAGCGCGCCATGGCCTCGGGCCAGCGGCTGATCGAGGTTCTCGACGTGGCGGTCGACGTCAGGGACGCGCCGAACGCCAAGCCGCTGCCGGCCGACATGGACGGCTCGGTCGAGTTCAAGAACGTCACCTTCGGCTACAATCCCAAGCACCCGGTGCTCAAGGACGTGAACTTCCGCGTCAATCCGGGCGAGACCGTCGCACTGGTCGGCCCGACGGGCTCCGGAAAGTCGAGCGCCATGGCGCTCGCCCATCGCTTCTACGACGTCCAGCAGGGCAGCGTGACCGTTGGCGGCCACGACGTGCGCGATCTGACGCAGGAGTCGCTCGGCCGGCAGATCGCCATGGTGCTGCAGGAGCCGTTTCTGTTCACCGGCACGGTGTTCGAAAACATCCGCTACCATATGCACGAAGCGACGCGCGAAGACGTCGTGGCCGCAGCCAAGGCGGTGGGTGCCCACGACTTCATCCTGAGCCTGCCCGGCGGCTACGACGCCGAACTGGGGGAGCGCGGCGGCAATCTCTCGCTCGGTCAGCGCCAGTTGATCAGCTTCGCCCGCGCCCTGGTCGCCGACGCCAAGATCCTTGTGCTCGACGAGGCCACCGCAAATATCGACAGCTACACCGAGATGCTGATCCAGAAGGCGCTGGTGCGGCTGCTCGAAGGCCGCACCGGCCTGGTCATCGCCCACCGGCTGGCGACCATCCGCGGCGCCGACCGCATCATCGTACTGCAAAGCGGGCGGGTGATCGAGACCGGCAACCACGATCAGCTCATGGCGAAGAAGGGCCTCTACGCCAAGCTCTACAACCTCAACTATTCCTCGTTCGACGACATTCCCGACGACGTTCTGGACGACGGTCTCGACATGCGCACTAGAAACGGAAACCGGTCGAACGTCGTTTTTCTTGATCTGTGAACACATCTTATGCAGCGGACGTTTGCGCCGTCTTTCTGCGCAGGCCACTTGTCAGACGTCTGAGCGTTCAATAGCCTGTCTGACTTTCCTGGCCGGCATACATGCCGGAAAGACTGTGCTGACGAAAGGCGTTTCCGTGACCACACAGCCTCTGCTTCGACTGCACCGCCCACGGCGGCTTCTCGCCGGAATGATGGTCCTTGGCATGGCGAGCCTGAGCGCCCCCCTTGCCTTGGCCGAAACGCCCGCCGACACCCTGGTGATCGCCAATTCGATCGACGACCTGAAGACCTTCGACCCCGGCGAGAGCTTCGAATGGTCCGGCCAGGACGGCATCAACAACATGTACCAGAAGCTCATCGGCATCGATCCGGAGACCAAGGAACTGGTGCCTGGCGTCGCCAAGGATTGGAGCGTCGCCGACGACGGTGTGACCTACACCTTCACCATCGACACCGGCCTGAAGTTCGCCTCCGGCAATCCGGTGCGCCCCGAGGACGTGGTCTGGTCGCTGCGGCGCGCCGTCAAGCTCGACAAGACGCCCTCCTTCATTCTCACACAGTTCGGCTTTACGCCCGACAATGTCGACGAGACGATTACGGCGCCCGGCGACGATACGGTCCAGATCGTCACTGACAAGCCCTATGCTCCGTCCTTCTTCTACAACGCACTGACCGCCGAGATCGGCTCGATCGTCGACGAGAAGACCGTGATGGAGCATGCCGAGGGCGAGGACATGGGCAATGCCTGGCTCGCCACCCATTCGGCCGGCTCCGGACCTTACACGCTGCGAGGCTGGAAGCCGAACGAGTCGGTGCTCTTGGAAGCCAACGAAAACTGGCCCGGCGACCTGGCCATGAAGCGCGTCTTCGTACGTCACGTGCCCGAGCCCGCCACCCAACGTCTGCTTCTGGAAAAGGGCGATGTCGACGTCGCCCGCAATCTGACGCCGGAGGACATCTCCGCGATCGAAGGCAACGACGCTCTGAAGGTCGTCACCGAGCAGCGCGGGCGCATCTTCTATCTGGCCGCCAACCAGCTCGTCGAGCCGCTGGCCAACGTCAAGGTCTTGCAGGCGATCAAGTACCTGATCGACTACAAGGGGATGGCCGACACCATCCTCAAGGGTCAGGTGGCGGTCCATCAGACCTTGCTTCCGGCGGGCTTTCTCGGCGCGATCGACGACACGCCCTACGAGTTGAACGTCGACAAGGCCAAGGAGCTGCTTGCCGAGGCCGGCTATCCGGACGGCTTCGAGGTCGAGCTTCTCGTACGCAACGAGAAGATCCGCACCGACATGGCTCAGGCGATCCAGGCCACGCTCGGCCAGGCCGGCATCAAGGCGAATATTCGCACGGCCACGGGCTCCGAGGTCCTTTCGGCCTTCCGCGGGCGCAAGACTGAGCTGACGCTGGAATCCTGGGGCCCGGACTATCCCGACCCGAACACCAACGCTTCCGTCTTTGCCGCCAACCCCGACAACTCGGAGGAAGCCCAACTCACCGGCAATCTGTCCTGGCGCATCGCCTACCCGGCGGAGGAGACCACGAAAATGGTTGAGGACGCGGTCGTCGAGAAGGACACCGAAAAGCGCAAGGAGATGTACGCCGAGATCCAGCGGACCAATCAGGAGCTTTCGCCCTTCACCTATATCTTCCAGCTCCAGGAGCAGGACGGTGCCGCAAAGGGTGTCGACGGCTTCGGCATGGGTGGCGCGGTCAGCTCGGCCTTCTACTGGCCGGTGACGAAGAGCGCCGAGTAGCGATCCTCATCGCGGCTGGCGGCATGCCGCCAGCCGCGATCGACCGATCATGATGATGCCTATGATGATCCGTTTCGGCAGCGCCCCTTGGCCTGCGCTCCCGGCGCCCGGCAGGGTCGGCGTTGCATGCGCGCCTGGCCGACCTGCCGCTCTCCAGCCTCTCTTCCTGCCGAGCGCCACGGATGAGTGATCGCGACGAGACCGCTTCGCTCGATGGCGATCCGATGGAAGCGGGAGCCGGCGGCGGTCTGATGCTGCCGCGCGTCTTCGCACGCGTCGGCGGCACCCTCGCCAGCCTTCTCATCACGCTGTTCGGCCTGCTCCTCGTCACCTTCGTGATCGGTCGCCTGGTCCCCGTCGACCCCGTTCTTTCGATCGTCGGAGAACGCGCGACGCAGGCGCAATACGATGCGGCTGCCCACGCCCTGGGTCTCGACAGGTCGCTGCCAGAGCAATTCGCGATCTATGTCGGCAGCGTGCTTACCGGCGATTTCGGCATGTCGAACCTGACGTCGCGGCCAGTGATCGCCGATCTCGCCGACGCCTTTCCCGCCACGCTCGAACTGGCGACGCTGGCGACCCTGCTCGGCGTTTTCCTGGGCGTGCCGGCGGGCGTGGTGGCGGCGGTCAACCAGGGCCGCTGGCAGGATCAGACGCTACGCTTCGTCGGGCTGCTCGGCTACTCGATGCCGGTCTTCTGGCTCGGCCTCATCGCGCTGCTCGTCTTCTACGGCCAGCTCGGATGGGTCGGCGGCCCCGGCCGGCTCGACGTCTCCTACGAACTGTCCTACGAGTTCGACGTGACCCGCTACACCGGATCGATCCTGATCGATTCGATCGCGTCGGGTGCCTGGGACGTTTTCCTCAACGCGCTCAGCCACATCGTGCTGCCGGTCGTCGTCCTCGGCTATTTCTCGCTCGCCTACATTTCGCGGATGACGCGCTCCTTCATGCTGGAGCAGCTCGGCCAGGAATATGTCACCACCGCCCGGGTCAAGGGCGTGCCGGAATGGCGCGTGGTCTGGGTCCATGCGCTGGGCAACGCGCTGGTGCCGCTGATCACGGTCATCGCGCTTTCCTACGCCGCACTGCTCGAAGGATCGGTGCTGACGGAAACCGTGTTCGCCTGGCCCGGCCTCGGCCTCTACATCACCAAGGCGCTGTTCGCCGCCGATCTCAACGCCGTGCTCGGCGGCACCGTGGTGATCGGAGCCGTCTTCGTGTTTCTGAACCTCTTGTCCGACCTTCTCTACGTCGCGGTCGATCCGAGGGCGCGATGAGCACGACCAGCCTCGAAACGAAGACCGGCGGCTGGCGCGCGTGGTTGACCACCGACACGCCGACCTCACGGCTGCATGCGCGCTGCATCAGCGCCTGGAACGCCTGGAGTGACCTCTCCGGCAACTTCCTGGCGATGGTGGGGCTGACGATCATCGTCGTCCTGGTCCTGATGGCGCTGTTCGCGCCGCTGATCGCCACTCACGCGCCTAACGTCCAGCACCTGGCCGACCGGCTGCATCCGCCGGGTTGGCAAGGTCACTGGCTCGGCACCGACGAGCTGGGCCGCGACATCTGGAGCCGCATCGTCTATGGCGCCCGCGTCACGCTCTACATCGTCGCCCTGGTCACGGTGACGGCGCCGGTCTTCGGCCTGATCATAGGCACGGTGGCCGGCACCATGGGCGGCTGGACCGACCGCGTCCTGATGCGCCTGACCGACATCTTCCTGGCCTTTCCGCGCCTCATCCTGGCGCTCGCCTTCGTCGCGGCCCTCGGTCCCGGCATTGTCAACGCGGTGCTCGCCATCGCGCTCACCGCGTGGCCGCCCTATGCTCGCGTCGCCAGGGCCGAGACGCTGACGGTGCGGCGCTCCGACTATATCGCGGCGGCCCGTTTGCAGGGCGCTGGCACGCTGCGCATCATCGTCGGCCACATCATGCCGATGTGCCTCGGCTCGGTGATCATCCGCGTGACGCTGGACATGGCCGGCATCATCCTGACGGCGGCCGGGCTCGGCTTCCTCGGCCTGGGCGCGCAACCGCCGCTCGCCGAATGGGGCGCGATGATCTCCACCGGCCGGCAGTATCTCCTGAGCCATTGGTGGGTCGCCACGATCCCCGGCCTCGCCATCCTGACCGTCAGTCTCGGCTTCAACCTGCTCGGCGACGGCCTGCGCGACGTGCTCGACCCGCGGGGCAACCGGCAATGAGCCTTCAGCCCCCCTCGCCCACTCCGCTTCTGGACGTCCGCAATCTCGCCGTCCGCTTCGCCACCCGGAACGGCTCGGTCGATGCGGTGCGCGGCATCTCCTTTTCCGTCGGACGCGAGCGCGTCGGCATCGTCGGCGAATCAGGCTCCGGCAAGTCGATGACCGGCCGCGCCATCCTGCGCCTCGTGCGCGCTCCGGGAATCGCCACCGCCGATCGCCTCGCCCTCGACGGGCAGGAGCTGCAGGGGCTTTCGGAGCGGCAGATGCGGGCCATTCGCGGCCGCCGCATCGCCATGATCATGCAGGACCCGAAATACTCGCTCAACCCGGTGATGCGGGTCGGCCGGCAACTCGTCGAAGCGCTGAAGGTGCACGAGCGCGTGTCCGAGCGCGCCGCCGCCAAGCGGGCGCTTGCGATGCTGGAAGAGGTGCAGATCCGCGATCCCGAGCGCGTCTTCCGGGCCTATCCGCACGAATTGTCCGGCGGCATGGGCCAGCGCGTGATGATCGCCATGATGCTGGTGCCGCGGCCCGACCTGTTGATCGCCGACGAGCCCACCTCCGCGCTGGACGTCACCGTACAGCTCGAAGTCTTGAAGATCCTCGACGACCTGGTGCGCGACCGCGGCATGGGCCTGATCTTCATCAGCCATGACCTTCGCCTCGTCTCGACCTTCTGCGACCGCGTCCTGGTGATGTATCTCGGCCGGATCGTCGAGGAGATCGAGGCCGACCGCCTGGGCGAGGCGAAGCATCCCTACACGCAAGGGCTGCTCCATTGCCTGCCAGAAATCGGCGGCGCGCGCGAGCCGCTGCCGACGCTGCAGAGGGACGAGGCATGGGCATGAGCACGGTTGCTTCGCGCCCATCGGACGCCGCTCGCGCCGGTCAGCCAACCAAATTGTCGGTGCGCGATCTCCGCGTCGTCTTCGGCAACGGCCGCCAGCATGTGAGGGCCGTGCGCGGCGTCAGCTTCGACGTGGAACGCGAGGAGTCGTTCGGCCTCGTCGGCGAATCCGGTTCGGGCAAGTCGACGGTGTTGCGCGCGATCTGCGGTCTCGCACCGACAAGCGGCGGCCAGATCTCGATCGACGGTCAAGGCCTGGGCGAATGGCGCGACAAGGCGTTTGCCCGGTGCGTCCAGATGGTGTTTCAGGATCCGTTCGGTTCGCTTCACCCGCGCCACACCATCGACCGCGTTCTGTCCGAACCGCTGGCGATCCACCGGTTTACCGACCGGGAGGACCGCGTCGTACAGGCGTTGACGGATGTCGGGCTCGACGCGCGCTTCCGCTTTCGGCTGCCGCACCAGCTCTCCGGCGGCCAGCGGCAGCGGGTCGCCATCGCACGCGCCCTGATCGTCGAGCCCGAGATTCTGCTTCTGGACGAGCCGACCTCCGCGCTCGATGCGTCGATCCAGGCGGAAGTTCTCAATCTGCTGCAGCGCGTGCAGGCCGAAAAGAAGCTCACCTTCGTGCTGGTCAGCCACGACCTCGCGGTGATCGACCATATGTGTCAGCGGCTGCTCGTCATGCGCGGCGGCGAGGCGATCGAGGAGCTTGACCGCGATGCGCTGAAAGCTCATGCCGTACGCTTCGACTATACGCGCACCCTCCTGCGGGCGAGCGAAGGCTATGTCCGCTAGCCTTCCCGACCTGCCCTGATTTCGCAGGCCCCCGTCTTCCATCTCTTCCGCACCAGCCGCCCGTTCGATCGTCCGAAGGATTTCACGATGCCCACACCCCTCGTTTTCGATGGCCACAACGACAGCCTCCTGCGCCTCTTCGAAGAAAGCGGCACCGACGCATTCCAGACCTTCCTCGATGGCGGCGCGAAGGGGCACATCGACTTGGAGAAAGCCGCCAGGGGCCGTCTGCGCGGCGGTCTCTTCGCCATCTTTCCGCCCTCGCCACGCGGCGCCTTCAAAATGGAAGCGATGAGCGCCGGCAATTATGCACTGCCGCTGCCCGCCCCCCTGGAGCAGGCCGTCGCCGAAGCCGCGACGATCGGCATGGCGGCGATCCTGTTCCGCCTGGAGCGCGCCTCGGGCGGTCGCCTCAAGGTTTGCCGCAGCGTCTCGGACATCCGCGCCGCCTGGCAGAACAATGCCATGGCCGCCGTGCTTCACATCGAGGGCGCGGAGGCGATCGACGAGGATCTGACCATGCTCGACGTGCTGCATGCCGCCGGGCTGCGTTCGATCGGCATGGTCTGGAGCCGCCCGAACATCTTCGCGCACGGCGTGCCGATGGCCTATCCCTCCTCGCCCGACACCGGGCCGGGGCTGACGGACGCGGGCAAGGCGCTCGTCGCGCGCTGCAACGAGCTGGGCATCATGCTCGACCTCTCGCACCTCAACGAGAAGGGATTCTGGGAGGTCGCGGAGCTGTCCGATGCGCCGCTGGTCGCCACCCACTCCAACGTGCACGCGCTTTGCCCGGTGAGCCGCAATCTGACGGATGCGCAACTCGACGCCGTCGCGGCGTCCAAGGGCGTCGTCGGGCTCAACTTCGCCACCGCCTTCCTGCGCCCCGACGGCAGCATGGATGCCGATACCGGCCTCGACGTGATGCTGGCGCATCTCGATGCGCTGATCGAGCGGCTGGGTGAGGACGGCGTGGCCCTGGGCTCCGATTTCGATGGCGCCGTCATCCCGCGTCCGATCGGCGACGCCGCCGGACTGCCCGCCCTGTTCGAGGCGATGGAGAGCCACGGCTACAGTGCGGATCTCATGGAAAAGCTCGCCCACCGCAACTGGCTGAGCGTTTTCGAGCGCACCTGGAAGGCCTGAGCAGGTCGGTCTCGCGGCATCGGGAGCCTCTGCCTGACGCTTACCGGACATTGAAGAAACAGATCGTCCGCCAACGACTTGCCGATCACACTTCATGCCGTGTTCAAGACGGAGCGAGGTGGTATGGAAGATTTTTTTCATATACGGCTATGCCTGCAAACCCGTGAGGACAGGCATGGATTCGTATCGCGAGGCTGACACGCGCCCGATCGACGTTCGCATCATGGCGGTTTACGACGAGTTGACCGCTAGCGAACGACGGCTCGCCTCCGTCGTCCTGGAGGCGCAGGCCAATTTGTCGAGCTTCACGGCCGGCGAATTGGCGGAGCGGGCCAAGACCTCGAACGCGACCGCCGCCCGCTTCTTCAAGCGGCTCGGCTATCCGAGCTATAGCGAGGCACGGCTGCATGCGCGCCGTGCCGAAGGATGGGGCTCGCCGCTCTACGAACTGACCGGCATCGGCCGTGAGCGCGTGGCCCAGGGCAATTTCGGCCTGCACGTCGCCCAGGACCTGCAGAACCTGACCCGCACCGCCGAAATGCTGAAGGAGCAGGACCTTGCCGAAGCGATCCGCATCCTTGTCGCGGCGCGAAAGGTCTGGGTGCTGGGCTTCCGCAACTCGATGGCGCTGGCTTCCTACGCCCGAGCCCTGCTGATCCACGTCAAGCCGGACGTGCCGCTGCTGCCGCTGGCCGGCATGTCGCTGGGCGAGGATTTGGCCAGCCTGTCGCCGGAGGATGCCCTTCTCGTCGTCGGCTTCCGGCGCCGTCCGGCGGTCCTGCGCGAAGTGCTGACGCTCGCTGCCGAGGTCGGGACGCCCTCGGTTCTGATCGCCGACATGACGGCAGCGCGCACCGCCCAACTGGCCACCGTCACCTTGCGGTCCCACAATCGCGGTCACAGCCTGTTCGACAGCTACGCCGCGCCGATGAGCCTGATCAACTATATCTGCTCGGCCGCCGGCCAGGAGATCGGCGAACCGGCCGTGGAGCGGCTGTCGCGGATCGAGACCTTGCACAGCCGGCTGACCTCGCTGGTCGTTCCGGGGCACGTCCGACAGTCCTCGAAGAAATAGCGGCCGGCTTCACAAAGGGTCTCTGCACGACGAAGCGGCCTTGCCGATGGTTGCAGGCTCGACACCCCGCACATCGTCCGCTTTCTTGGATAAGCACCTTATCCCTGCATCAGCGCAAGAGATCGACTTCACGGTTGCTATCAGCCGTCGCGGACGATGACACGGTTACGAGAGGGGTGTGGCTCGTTCGGCCGAGGACACGATCTGCAAGCCGGGCTGCGCCTTAATCGACCCGAAAGCGGGGACGCCGTCCCGGCGCAAGGTCTCGATCCGGCGCTGAAAGGCGTCCGCCGGCAGCGGATTGGAGAAGTAGTAGCCCTGGAACAGGTGGCAGCCGGCATCGGCCAGATGCTGCACTTCTTCCGCCATCTCCACGCCTTCGGCCTGGACCTGCATGCCCAGTTGCCGGGCCAGATCGATGATACTGTGGCAGATCACCTGCGAAATGCGATGGCGATGAACCTGATCGACGAACTCGCGATCGATCTTGATCTTGTCGGCATGAAAATTCTTCAGATAGGAGAAGCTCGAATAGGCGCGGCCGAAATCGTCCAGCGCGATCGAGACGCCGAGTTCGTGCAGGCGGGCGATCGCCGTACGCACATAGACCGTATCCTCCAGATATGCGGTCTCGGTTAGCTCGATCTCGATCTGACGGGCGCCGACCTCATTGGCCTCCAGCGCGGAGACAAGCGACTTGAGAAAACGCGGATTGGAAAATTCCCGGCCCGAAGCGTTGATCGAGATCTTCAGGCCGCGCAAGTCGTTGTTTTCCCATTCCCGCACCTGGGCGCAGGCGGCGGCGATGGTCCAGCGACCGACCTCGTGGATCAGCGAGGTGGCCTCCGCCAGCGGGATGAAGCTTGCCGGCGTCAACAGTCCGCGCTGGGGATGAACCCAACGGATCAAAGCTTCGGCCCCGACCGGCTCGCCGCGGCGGATGTCGATGACGGGCTGATAGTGGAGCACGAACTCGCCATGCTCGATGGCTGCGGCCAGATCCGCCTCGGGCGCGTCGCGGCTGCAGCCAGCCATGGCTATGGACGAACGACGGGAGGGAATCGGCATGGTTTTTTTCGGCGCGGCGGCCGGGGCATTGGGTCCGCCACTCATCGTCTATGCCCCGACCGATTGTCCCGACCGGCATGCCACACCGACGTCCATTTGCCGCCGCATTGTCCGATCACCAGAGGTTGCCGTCGAGCCGACGATTGCACTCCGATCCGATTCGCGTCCAGCAAAAGACCCACGCCCCATCGTCCGCATCTTCTAATAGTTGTAACGAACATATTAAGCGAAAAGCTATTCAAAAAGCCGACTTCTTCTTTTCCCTAGAAAATTGCAAAGCATTGATCGAGATCCAACTAGAGGGTGCAAATTTCATATTTTGACAATACAAGCCTAGCGGAGAGCCGAACTTGATGAAATACCCGCATATTTGGGTGGCAAGTCGAATGACGCTACTGTACAGCCAACGAATGTCGGCTACTCGAACTATGCTATCGTGGGGCGGGGTTGATGCGTGACGATCGACGCGAAGTCGGTCGTGCGAACCTCGCCCGACGGCAGTCGGGAAGCCTTGCAGAAACGATGTTGAATATGGTCGACTTCAACGAACGGCGCGTGCGTATCTACCGTTGCGTGGAAGATGCCGCGGATTTCGAGAGAACGCTTTACGAGCTTCGCGACCTCTTCGGTCTGAAGCATGTTGCCTATCACTCGGCCCGCGCCGGCGCAGCGCCCGACCACGACCCCTACGTGCAGGTCACCTACGATGCGGCGTGGATCAAGCAGTATCTTCAGCAGGGCTACATTGCGGTGGACCCGGTGGTTCGCGAAGGCTTCCAGCGCTCCTTGCCGTTCGACTGGTCCGAACTGAGGATCTCCGGCCCCGAGCAGATGACCTTTTTCCAGGACGCCTTGCAGCACGGCGTGGGACGCAGCGGACTGTCGATCCCCGTGACGGACAAGACGGCCCGCCGCGGCCTGTTCTCGATCTGCAGCGACATGGGGGGCGAAGCCTGGGCGGCCTACAAGAAGGCCAATCTGGCTGATCTCATCGAGACCGCCAACCTGCTTCACAAGGAAAGCGGCAAACATCTTCATTCGGACGCCAGCGTCCGCCTCGCGGCGCGCGAATTGGAGTGCCTGCGCTGGATTGCCCAGGGCAAGGACGTGTTCGACATCGCCCTGATCCTCGGCCTGTCGCAGCACACGGTGCGCTCGTATCTGAAGTCCGGGCGGCTGAAACTCGGCTGCGCGACCATGGCCCAGGCCGTCTTCAAGGCGACGACGCTGGGGCTCCTCGGCGACCAGTCGCACTTTCGAACCTGAATCCGAGCCCGCCAGCCCTCAATCTCGCGCGCCAATCTGTGGGCGTTGAGCAGGGCATTGGTAAGCGTGAATAATCGTCTCACCCTCAAGAAGGAGAAGATGATGCTCACCTTGCTAGAGCCGTATCAGTTTGCAGAAAATGCCGGCATCCTGGAAAAGATGTTTCGCCTCCGGGCGCGGGTATTCCACGACAAGTTGGGATGGGACGTTCAGGTCGTCGATGGACTTGAGAAAGACCAGTACGACGAGATGAGCCCGGTCTACCTGATCATGCTGGACGATTCGAAGCGCGAGGTGCTGGCCAGCGCGCGTTTCCTGCCGACGTCGGGCCCCACGCTCATCACCGATACCTTTTCCGAGACGATGGGCGACGATGCCCAGTTCTCTTCGCCGACGATCTGGGAGTGCACCCGCTTCTGCATCGACGAGGACTTGCTGGAAACGATGCCCCAGGGCGCCGCGACCGCCGCGAGCATCTCGTCCTTGATGCTCATCGGCTGCGGCGAGTTCGCGATCAAGAGCGGTATCGAAGGCATCGTCGCCAACTTCGATGCGGCGATGTTCAGGATCTACCGGCGGGCCGGCGCCGAACTGACGGTGTTGGGCAGCAGCAGCCGTTTCGGCGAGCGGCCGGTCTATGCCGGCATCTTCCACATCGCCGAAGACATCTGCGAGCGTATGCGGGTGCGGGCCGGCGTCCGCGGCCCGGTGCTTGCCGATCCTCGCGAGGCCTTGCCGAACGTTGCGGCCGCCGCGTAGCACCGATCCCGCATCGGGGTTCCGGCCGGACAGCGCGGCCGGCCCCGGCACATCCTGACGGCATGGCGATCGCTGCTATTTCGGAAAATCCGGGCGGCGCAGCAGCGAGGCGACGATCGTCAGGCCGGCGCCGATGGCGCCGATCGTAAAGATCACCGTCAGTCCGCTCTGCATGATCGTCAGGAGCATCTGATCGGCCTCGGCGGCGGTCGTCGCGGTCATCTCGAACAGGCCGATGATCCAGTGCGCCGCGGCGCTGCCCGGAATCATCGGAATGCAGCCGGCCACCGCCAGCGCGTTGCCGGCCCGGCGGATGTCCACCGGCACCGTGTCCGCCAGTTCGACCGTGACGGCGACCGCAGCCGCAGCGGCAAAGGACGCGGCCTCCAGTGCCCATCCAGCCTCCAGGCCGGCAGTGCGAACGCCCAGGGCGATGGCGCCCGCCAGACCCGCCCAGATCAGCGTCACGCCTTCGAAATTGAACAGCACGCCGAACCCGGCGGCCGCGATGGCGCCGAACAACATCTGATGGGCGATGCCGTGGCTCAACGGGTCCAGTTGCAGCCCCATGCCGCCGAGCAGAATGCGGGTCGCGCCGATACCGACGGTCAGAAACACCAGGACCATGAAGACGCTCACCGCGCGGGCGCTGCCCAGCGTCGGAAACCCTTCCATGATGTCGGTCTGGGCGTTGATCGCCGGAACGCCCGGCACCAGCATGAGGACCGCCGCGCTCATCGCGATCTGCACCATGCCGCTGCCGACGAGCCCCGACAGGAGTCCGGCCAGCGCCGAAGCCGTGAACGCCACCAGCCCCGTCGTGACGAAGCCGTTGACGCCGTGCCGGATCAAAAGCAGGCGGATCCACTGGCCGATCGCGCCGGCGACCAGGACCGGGACGAAGGCGCTCCAATCGGTACCGAGCAGCCGGCCGAACGAGGCGCAGGCGATACCCGCAGCCAGGCAGAGCGCCGCCACGGGATAGCGCGGCAGATCCTTCTCCAGAGCGGCCAGGGCCTGCCCCGTTTCGGCACAGGTCATGCCGCCGCGATGGACCCGGATGCACAGTTCGCGCAGGGCGTGGTTCAGCCGCATGTTCACCCCATGCGCGCCGAAATCCAACATGCGCGTGATGGTGCGCGATCCGTCGCCCACCGTCACCGCGATCGAGGCGAAGCCGACGCGGATGTCGGTCCGCCGGGCGCCCAGCCCGCGCGCGATCAAGGTCATGCCTTGACGCACCACGGCGGCCTTGCCGCCGCTCACCATCAGCATCCGCCCGGCCTCCAGCGCGACCATGGCGATCGGCTCGAGAGCCAGCAGCTGTTCCGCTGGCCCGGGATTTTCCGACATCGACATTCGATTGATCCTAGATTCAGCTCTCGATGGTTCGAGGTCTCAAGCACACCGGCGGCGAACAGCCAACCAGCCGGCCGGGGCGAACCTCTCGCGAATCCCTTCTTTGAGGGCGGCACACGCTATCCCATGACCGCCATCGATCGTAGGGGGGTGGTTACATGGGGGCATTTCTTGCAGGTCAGAGCTCGAGCGCCGGCGCCTTGACGCAGCGCGCCACTCTGTCACACAAGCTTCAGCCTCGCTCCGGAGGCCTGCCGACCGGTCAATTCACGCCCGCGAGCAAAATGGGGAAGCACTCATGACGTCGCTCAAGTTCGGAACCAGCGGCTTGCGCGGTCTGGTCGTCGACCTCGTCGGCTGGCCCAGCACGGCCTACGCGCTGGCCTTTCTCCGGCACGTGTCGGGCGAGAGCAACGGCGCCCGCGAGGTGCTGTTGGGGCACGATTTGCGCGCCAGCAGCCCCGACATCCTGCGCGCTTGCGTCGCGGCCGCGAACGAGGCCGGCTTCACCGCACTGTCCTGCGGCGCCGTTCCCACCCCTGCCCTGGCCTATGCGGCCTTGGGTCGCGGCTCGCCGGCGATCATGATCACCGGCAGCCACATCCCGGACGATCGCAACGGACTGAAGTTCTATACCGCGGCCGGCGAGATCACCAAGGCGGACGAGGCCGCCATCGCGGCCGGCGTCGCCGGCCTGCTCGAACACGCCGCCCCCCAGGCCGGCCTCGGGGCCGACAGCCTGCCGCTGGCGGCGCTGCCGGCATTTCACGATCGGATTCTCGACTTCTTCGGACCGGATGCGCTGAAAGGTCTGACCGTCGGTGTCTATCAGCACAGTTCGGTGGCTCGCGACTTCCTCGTCGACCTGTTGCAGGCGCTCGGCGCCGATGCCCGACCCTTGGGTCGCGCCGACCGGTTCGTGCCGGTGGACACCGAGGCCCATCGGCCCGAAGACATCGAGTTGATCGCCGGCTGGGCCGCCGGCAGCCGCTACGACGCCATCGTCTCGACCGACGGCGACGCCGACCGGCCTCTCGTCGCCGACGAAGCGGGAACCGTCCTGCGCGGCGACGTGATCGGCCTTTTGACCGCACGGCATCTCGGGCTCACCACCATCGTCACGCCCGTGACGTCCTGCTCGGCGATCGAGACCTCGGGCGTCGCCACCGACGTGATCCGCACCAGGGTCGGCTCGCCCTTCGTCATCGCCGGCATGGAGGAGGCGCTGCGCTCCGGCTCCGGCGCCGCCGTCGTCGGCTTCGAGGCCAATGGCGGCGTTCTCCTGGGCTCGGATCTCGAGCGCGACGGCCGGCGCATCTCGGCCCTGCCGACGCGCGACTCGATCCTGCCGATCGTCAGTGTCCTGGCGGAGATCAAGCGAAGCGGCCGGCCGCTTTCGGACCTCGTCGACGATCTTGGCACAGGCCATACGGCCGCTCATCGGCTGCAGCACGTCGGCGCCGACCGCAGCGGTCCGTTTCTCGCTCGCCTCGCCGAAGACGCGGACTATCGCTCGACGTTCTTCGCGCCCGTCGGCGCCGTGGCGCGGGTCAACGGCATCGACGGCGTGCGCAGCATTCTCCAGGACGGTTCCGTGCTGCATTTCCGGGCGTCCGGCAATGCCCCGGAGCTGCGCTGCTATGTCGAGGCGGCAAGCCCGGAGACGGCCCGCCATCTCCTCGACTGGGGCCTCGCCCGCGCCGGGGAGGCCGTTGCGCGAAGCGACGGATAGCCTGCATCGCCCCCCCTCTGCCGCAAGGTCACATATCCGCATTGCGGTTTCCGACCACGAGGGTCGGCGCATTTTGCGGGCATTTACCTTCAAAAATGCAGGCACCCTGCCGATTAAAGGAGCAAACGACGGGGCTGGAACGATTTCGACTTTATCGCCCACTTGATTTTGAAACGGCGCGTTTTCTTTAATCACAGAGAACAGGAAGGGAGCGTCGTATAGCGTGCAGCCGTTTGATGAGATGTGGGCCGCTCAAGGCGGTGTCCGAGACCCCTACTCGACTTTCTCCGCTTGGTTCGATCAGCAGGACCCCGAGCTGTTGAAGGCCAAGGCGAGCGAGGCCGAGGCGTTTTTCCGCCGCACGGGTATCACCTTCGCCGTCTATGGCGACGAGCAGGCGACCGAGCGTCTCATCCCCTTCGACCTCATTCCGAGAATTCTCGCCAAGAGCGAATGGGATCGGCTGTCGCAGGGCATCGAGCAGCGGGTCTGGGCGCTCAACGCCTTTCTCAACGACATCTACCACGACCAGGAGATCGTGAAGGCCGGCAAGGTCCCGGCCCGCCTGATCCAGGGCAACGACGCCTATCTGCCGCAGATGGAGCGTTTCCAGCCGCCGGGCGGCATCTACACCCACATCATCGGCACCGACATCGTGCGCGTGGGAGAAAACCAGTTCTTCGTGCTGGAGGACAATGCCAGGACACCATCCGGCGTCTCCTACATGCTGGAAAATCGGGAAACCATGATGCAGATGTTTCCCGAGTTGTTCGCCCATTGCCGCGTGCGGCCGGTCGAGACCTATCCCGGCGATCTGCGCAGGTCGCTGGCGGCGGTTGCACCGCCGGCCTGCGAGGGCTCGCCGACCATTGCCGTGCTCACGCCGGGCATCCACAACTCCGCCTTTTTCGAACACGCCTTTCTCGCCGACCAAATGGGCGTCGAGCTGGTCGAGGGATCCGACCTTCAGGAGATCGACGGCCGCATCGCCATGCGTACCACGCAAGGGTACCAGCCGATCGACGTGCTCTATCGCCGCGTCGACGACGCCTTTCTCGACCCCCTCGCCTTCCGTCCCGATTCGGTGCTTGGCGTCGCCGGCATCATGAACGTCTACAAGAACGGCGGGATCACCATCGCCAACGCGCCGGGCACCGGCATTGCCGACGACAAGGCGATCTATTCCTATATGCCGGACATCGTGGAGTTCTACACGGGCAAGCCGGCGCTCCTGGAAAACGTGCCGACCTGGCGCTGCGCGGAGGACGACAGCCTCGCCTACGTGCTGGAGCATCTCGAGGACCTCGTGGTCAAGGAAGTGCATGGATCGGGCGGCTACGGCATGCTGGTCGGACCGACCGCCTCTTCGAAGGAGCGCGAGGCCTTCGCGGCCAAGCTGCGCCAGAACCCCGGCAACTACATCGCCCAGCCGACCCTGGCGTTGTCGACCGTGCCGATCCTCACCGAGGCCGGGCTCGCCCCGCGCCATGTCGATCTCCGACCGTATGTCCTGGTGTCCGACAAGATTCGCATCACGCCTGGAGGGCTGACGCGCGTTGCCCTCAAGGAAGGGTCCCTGGTGGTCAATTCCAGCCAGGGCGGCGGGACCAAGGACACCTGGGTGTTGGAGGACTGAGATGGCGCTTCTCGGACGTACCGCCCAGGGCCTGTTCTGGATGCAGCGCTATATCGAGCGCGCCGAGAACATGGCGCGGCTGCTCGATGCCGGCCTGCGAATTTCGATGACCAATCTGTCGGCCGGGCCGGAAGAATGGCAGTCGATCGTCACGGCGGCCGGCGTGGAAGCCGTTTACCGGAGCAAGCACGAGAGCTTCGAGCCGGAGACGGTGATCAACTTCCTCCTGAGGGATCGCGACAATTCCTCGAGCGTGCTGTCGTCGATCGAGACCGCCCGCACCAACGGCCGCATGGTGCGCACCGCGCTGACCCGCGACGTCTGGGAATCCCTGAACGAGGGCTGGATCCATATCAACCGCCGCCTGTCGCACCCGGTTACCGAGAGCGAGCTGCCGGCCGTCCTCGAGCTGGTCAAGCGCCAGACCGCCTATGTGCGCGGCACCTTCTACGGCACCCAGCTGCGCAACGAGATCTTCGATTTCTGCAATCTCGGCACCTTCATCGAGCGGGCCGACAACACCGCCCGCATTCTGGACGTCAAGTACTGGGTATTGCTGCCGAATCATTCGTCGGTCGGCTCGCCGCTCGACATCTTTCAGTGGGGCTCGATCCTGCGATCAGTTTCGGCGCATCGCTCCTACACCTGGGAATATCACGGCGACTACACCGCGCTGAACACGGTCGACTTCCTGATCCTCAACCGGCGCATGCCGCGCTCGCTGGCGCACAGCTACGAGCGCATTCACGAGAGCCTGTCGTTTCTGGCCCGCACCTATGGGCGCGAGGACGACTGCCATCACACGGCCGGAGAGCGCTTCGGCCAGCTATCGCGCTACGAGAATGCCGGCGAGATCGTGGAAAGCGGGTTGCACGAATTTCTTGAGGCCTTCATCCGGGACAACAACCGGCTGGCCGGCGAGATCGCCCAGAGCTACGGCTTCTACGTCTGAGCCGTCGCACGAAGGGCTCGGCTAAGGTTCTGGATAAAAACTGTCGACATCTCGACGCCGCCATATTGGCGGCGTCGCGGCGACAGGCTAGGCTGGCACCAGCGTATGCGGTTATTCTGACAAAATCTGACAGTATCGGCGTCGCCACCCTGCCTTTTTCGAAGGAGCGAGGCATCCGTCATGACCTATTGTGTCGGGATCCAGGTTGATCGCGGCCTCGTCTTCATGTCCGACACGAGGACGAACGCCGGTATCGACAACATCTCGGTGGTTTCCAAGATGAAAACTTGGGAGGTGCCGGGGGACCGCTTTCTTTGCCTGCTGAGCGCCGGCAATCTCGCCACCACCCAGGCGACCATTGCGATGCTCGAGCAGCGCAGCGTGGCTCCGGCCAGCCGCGAGGCCGAGTTCCTGTCCCAGCCCTCGATGTTCCAGACGGCGAAGGTGATCGGCGAGACGCTGCGCGAGGTCATCGCCTCGACGGCCGCCACCGGCCAGAACGCCGACGGCATGTTTTCGGGCACCTTCATCCTGGGCGGCCAGATCCACGGCAGCCAGCCGCGGCTCTTCACGATCTACCCCGAAGGCAATTTCATCGAAGCCGGGCCCGACAACCCCTTTTTCCAGATCGGCGAGCACAAATACGGCCGCCCCATCATCATCCGGACCTACGATCCCGGCCTGTCGCTGGAGGAATGCGCCAAGCTGCTGCTCGTCTCCTTCGATTCGACCATCCGCTCGAATCTGTCGGTAGGCCTGCCCATCGACATGCAGTTCTACGAGACCGACAGCTTCAAGGCGGGCTATCGGCGCCGTTTCGAGGCGCGCGACCCCTACTATTCGACGATTTCCGAAGGCTGGTCGGACGCGTTAAAGACGGCTTTCGATCACCTGCCGCCGTTCCATGTCGACGACAACGTCACCCGGCTGGCAGCGCGCCGCAACAGCGAGTGAACACGGCGGCCCTGCGCGCTCAGGGTTCGCGGCGCAGCCGCTTCTGAGCCAGTTCGTCGAGATAGGCCTGCCAGCGCTCCTCGCCCTCGTCTGCGAGTTCGACCAGATAGCGCCAAGTGTAGAGCCCGGTGCTATGGCCGTCGTCGAAGACGATGCGCACCGCATAGTTGCCGACGGGGACGACGTCGACGATCGCGACGTCCTTCTTGCCCGCCACCGTCACGCGCTGGTCCGGCGAATGACCCTGCACTTCCGCGGACGGCGACAGCACCCGAAGCATCTCAGCAGGATAGCTTTCGCTGCGATGATCCGCCCACCCAACGACGAGCGTCCTGCGGTCGCGCGTCACGCGGATCTCCTCCGGCGCGCTCGCCATCTCCGTCATCGCCGCGATCTCCTCTCCGATTTGCTTTCGTGATCGGCCCGAGCGCTTGACCCACTCCGTCGTGACGTCCACATTCCGCGACATCAGCGAGCAAAGGAGCAGCGGCTCGCGCCGCAATGTCATGAGTTTTTCACCAGACTTCAAGGCCGGTCCAGGCGCCACGCCGCGATCGGCGGAGATGATCGATCCCTTCGGACGACGCGTCACCTATCTTCGGATGTCGCTCACCGACCGATGCGACTTTCGGTGCGTGTATTGCATGGCCGAGGACATGGAGTTCCTGCCCCGGCGCGACCTTCTCACGCTTGAGGAACTCGATCGCCTGGCCTCGGCCTTCGTCGCGCGCGGCGTCAAGAAACTGCGCCTGACCGGCGGCGAGCCTCTTGTGCGCAAAAACGTGATGCATCTCATCCGCTCGCTGTCGCGGCACCTCGAAAGCGGCGCGCTGGAGGAGCTGACGCTCACCACCAACGGCTCGCAGCTTCCCCGCTTCGCCGATCAGCTGGCGGATTGCGGCGTCCGGCGGATCAACGTCTCGCTCGATACGCTCGATGCCGAAAAGTTTCGCGCGATCACCCGCTGGGGTTCCTTCGACAAGGTGATGGAAGGCATTCGCGCCGCCCAGGCCGCCGGGCTCTCGATCAAGCTCAACGCCGTCGCCCTCAAGGGCTTCAACGACGACGAAATTCCCGAGATGCTGAAGTGGGCGCACGGCGAAGGCATGGACCTGACGCTGATCGAGGCGATGCCGATGGGCGAGATCGACGCCGATCGCGTCGACCAGTACGTGCCGCTCTCCGAGGTCCGCCGCTCCCTGGAGAACCGCTTCACCCTAAAGGATATTCCATTCAAGACGGGCGGCCCCGCCCGTTATGTGGAAGTGGCGGAAACCGGCGGCCGACTGGGCTTCATCACGCCACTCACCCACAATTTCTGCGAGGGCTGCAATCGGGTCCGCGTCACCTGCACTGGCATGCTCTACATGTGCCTCGGCCAGGAGGACTCGGCCGATCTGCGGGCGCCGATGCGCGCGTCCGAAGGCGACGAGACGCTTCGCCAGGCGATCGACGAAGCCATTCGGCGCAAGCCGAAAGGCCACGATTTCGTCATCGACCGCGCCACTCGCCGTCCCTCGGTGTCGCGCCATATGAGCGTGACAGGAGGATGATGATGTTGAAGAGACCGGCGCTTTTGGCGGTCTGCTCGGCCCTGGTGCTGATCTCTGCCGGTGGTGCCCGCGCGGACGACCTGACCTATCACAACAGCCGGTTCGGCACGTCGGCGACGTTTCCGGTCGACGCCTTTCCGCAGCGCATGCCGGCGCCGACCAATGGCGACGGAATGGCCTGGCGCTCCGACGATGGAGCCGAACTCTACATCTATGCCCGCCGAAACGCCGGCAACGAGACACCGGCGGATGTGATTGCCGGGCGGGAAGCCGAGGACGACGTCACCTACAAGGCCTCCGGCAAGAGCTGGGCCGTGGTCTCGGGCTACCGGAACGACAAGATCTTCTACGAGCGTTACATCTTTCGCGGCGATCTCGTGCATTCCGTCGCCGTTCTCTATCCGCCGGACCTCCGCTCCACCTACGATCCGCTCGTCGGGCCCGTCACCATGACGCTGAAGGCCGAGACACTCGAATAGCCGCCACCAATCCGGCCCTTTTCGGCAATAGCCATTGTCATACGGCGTAAGGAACCGCGCCGCCGGCTCGACGATTGTCAGGCTGAACCCTGTTGCAGCAGCCCCGGAGGCTCGTACTATGAAGCGTTTGATGACAACCACCCTGCTCTGCGCCGCGCTCGCCTCGACCGCCGCATGCACGCACACCGAAAAGACGGTCGCAGGCGGCGCCGTCGGTGCCGTTGGTGGCGCTGTCGTGGGTGGTGCCGTGGGCGATACGCCGGGTGCCATCGTCGGCGGTGTCGCCGGCGGACTGGGTGGCGCTGCCGTGGGCAGCCGGCTCTGAGCGACGTCGCCGGCTTTGTGCTCGCAGGGGGGCGTGGCAGCCGCATGGGCGGCACCACGCCCAAGCCACTGATCTCGCTGGCCGGCAGGCCTTTGATCGCCTACGTGCTGGATCGTCTGGCGCCGGTTCTGAAACCGGTGCTGGTCGGAACCCATCCGGACCGCGGTTTCGAAGCGTTGAACCTGCCGCTGGTGCCGGACCGGCTGGCCGGCTTTGCCGGCCCCCTCGCCGGCCTCGATGCCGCGGTGGCATGGCTGCGCGAGAATGAGCCGAAGGTCTCCGGCCTCATCTGCACGCCGGGCGATACGCCCTTCCTGCCGTTCGATCTCGTCGAACGAATGCTTGACGGGCCGCGCGACGAGGTTCGTTCGGCCCGCTTCTCAGGCCTCCTGCAGCCGAGCGTAACCTACTGGCCGCTCGCCCGGCTGGACGATTTGGCGGCCTATCTCGAGGAGACTCCGGACCGCTCGATTCGATCGTTCCTGGCGCGCTCGGGCGTCCAACCGGTCGATTTCCTTCCCAGCGACCATGCGCCGCATGGCGATTCATTCTTCAATGTAAACACGCACGAGGATCTGGCGAAGGCCACCGCTTTCCTGGCCGGGTGATCGCTTTTCTCTTGTCTGCCCAGGCATAGCGGGGCATGAAGCGGCGTCCATCCTCCGACGCATCGCCTCGGCCCCGCTGACGGGCGGCCTTGGCGAAGCCGTCGCGCCTGTCCATCGATCGCCCGGTCTCTCGTGCCCGTATCGCGTCCCGCCGCTGAGTTTCCATGCTTGACGTGATCTCCACCACGAGCGTCGTCTTCCTGCTCATCGCGGCGGGCTTCGTCGCCGTCAAACGGTCGGTCTTCTCCAGCGCCGAACTGGCGACGCTCGGGAAATACGTGATCAGCTTCGCCCTGCCTGCGCTGATCATCCAGTCGGTGTCGACCCGGGAATTCGGCGAAATCGTCGATCTCGCCTATCTCGGCGCCTACGGCCTCGGCTCGGTTGCCGCCTTCGCCGCCGGTTATCTCGTCAGCCGCCGCGTGCTCGGTCTCGACCCGCTCGCCTGCACCTTCCAGGGCATGGGCACCTCCTGCGCGAACAGCGGCTTCATCGGCTATCCCATTCTGCTGATCGCCATGCCATCGATCGCGGCAACGGCCTTTGCGCTGAACGTCGTGGTCGAAAACGTCCTGATGATCCCGCTCGTCCTGGCGCTCGCGGAAAAGACGGCCAATGGGGTGGAGGAGGGCCGGAGCCTGGGCCTGACGATCGCTGGCCGCGTCCTGCGCAACCCCATGGTGCTTGCGCTGATCGTCGCGTTGGCGATCGCGCTGAGCGGAGTGGAACTGCCCGAGGTCGTGATGCGGCCGTTCAGCCTGGTGGCGGCCTCCAGCGTGGCGGTGTCGCTGATCGTCATCGGCGGAACGCTCGCCGGCCTGTCCTTGAACGGTCTCGACGGCAGGGTCTTCGTCGTGGTTCTCGGCAAGCTCGCCCTCCATCCCCTGGCCGTCTGGCTCGCCTTCGTCGGACTGGGCATTCTAGGGCTGCGCGTCGCCGACGCCACCCTGTCCCACGCCGCGGTCCTGCTCGCCGCCTCCCCGTCAATGACGATCTATCCGATCCTGGCGCAGCGCTACGGCCAGCAGAACAGCGCGGCGCTTGCCATGCTGCTGATGACGGGCGCCTCGTTTTTCACGATCAGCGCCGTCTTGTGGCTGGTCACGGCCGGTCCGTAATGCGGCTGTTGTTCCGAAGGTGCCAAATGGACTTCCTCCCCGGTTGCCGCGTCGTTTTTCAACATCGGAGTCGCCATGTGGTTGTTGCATTCGGAGCGCCTTCAATGGAATGATCGCCGCCTCAATAGACGTGCTCAAACAACAAGCGATCTCGTCCAAGACAATTCGCAAACCATGCACAGTGAGGTTTCCATGCGTCCCATCAAGTCTCTGACCCTCGCCGTGGCGGCCCTCGCCCTGTCCACGGCGGCAGGCTTCGCCCAGGACAAGGATTGGTCCACGGTCAAGATCGGCACCGAAGGCGCCTATCCTCCGTTCAACTACCTGACGGCCAGCGGCGAACTCGCCGGCTTCGACATCGACATCGCCAAGGCGCTCTGCGACGAGATGAAGGTCGAGTGCGAGTTCGTCACCCAGGATTGGGACGGCATCATTCCTGCCCTGCAGAACGGCAAGTTCGACGCGATCATCGCCTCGATGTCGATCACCCCGGAACGCGAGGAACAGATCGACTTCACCAACAAATACTACCAGACGCCGCCGGCGATCGCGGTGCCCAAGGACAGCGACATCGCCGAGGCCACGGCCGAGGCGCTCGATGGCAAGGTCATCGGTGCGCAGGCCGCGACCACCCATTTCCAGGCCGCCGAGTCCTATTTCCCGGACGCTGACGTCCGCGGCTATCCGACCGCCGAGGAATACAAGCTCGACGTCGCCAGCGGCCGCCTCGATGGCGTAGTCGACGACGTGGTCGTGCTGGACGAATGGCTGAAGACGGACGAAGGCAGCTGCTGCAAGCTGCTCGGCACGCTGCCGGCCGATCCGGAGATCTATGGCAAGGGCATCGGCATCGGCCTGCGCAAGGGCGACGAAAAGCTCAAGGACATGTTCAACGACGCGATCGTCGCGATCCGCGAGAACGGGACCTACAAGGAGATCCAGGACAAGTACTTCGACTTCGACGTGTACGGCGAGTGATCAGAATCCTGGTTTCCAATAATGTCCGGCCGCCCGAGCGGCGGCCGGCTTTTGTTGTCGAGCGATCATGAACGACCCCACCTATTGGCAACTCATCGGCTTCGGTGAGTATGGTTGGGGCGACGACATTTTGTGGGGGGTCCTCCTCACGATTTCATTGGCGCTGGCCACCCTGCCGGGGGGACTGGTCGTCGGGCTGCTGATGGCCTTGGGCAAGCGGTCGAACGACCAGGCGTTGCGGCTGGCGGCCAATATCTACACCACGATCTTTCGCGGCCTGCCGGAGCTGCTGACGCTGTTTCTGGTCTATTTCGGCGCGCAGCGGCTGATCAACGCCGTCACCGGACTGGCGGATCTTCCGGCGATCACCGTATCGAGTTTCCAGGCCGGCGTCATAACGCTCGGCCTCGTGTTTTCCGCCTTCGCCAGCGAGGTGTTTCTCTCGGCGTTTCGGGCGATCCCCCACGGCCAGTGGGAAGGCGGCATGGCGCTCGGTCTGTCGCGGTCGCGCATCATGCTGCTGGTCATCCTGCCGCAACTGATCCGCATCGCCCTGCCCGGCCTCGCGAACCTTTGGCAGAACCTGCTCAAGGACACCGCGCTGGTTTCTGTCATCGGACTGACCGACATCCTCCGCCAGACGCAGATCGCCGCTCGGGTGACGCGCGAGCCATTCCTGTTCTTCGGCCTTGCCTGCGTTCTCTATCTCGCCCTGACGATGATCTCCTCGATCGGGATCAACGGCATCGATCGCTGGACGAAGCGCGGCGGGGTGGCGAAATGAGCGCGCCTCCTTCTTCCACCACAGCCGACCGCGTCGGCATTGGCGGCGTTCTGGCCCTGAGCGCCTGGGTTGCCGCGGGTGCCGGACTTGTCACCTACCTCTTCAACGCCTGGAATCCGGAGCTCATCGCCCGCTACGGGCCGACCTATCTGGACGGCCTGAGGGTGACGGTCTCGCTGGTCGTGATCTCCATCGTCGCCGGCGCCATCGTTTCGATCCCCGTCGCCTTCGGCCGGATGTCGACGAATCCGATCGCGCGCGGCGCGTCCTTTGCCTTCGTCTATTTCTTCCGCGGCACGCCGCTGCTCGCGCAGATCTTCCTGATCTATTACGGATTCGGGCAGTTCCGCCACGGGTTCGAAGCCGTCGGACTGTGGTGGTTCTTCCGCGAGGCGTGGTATTGCGCCATCTTCTCGCTGTCGCTGAACACGGCGGCCTATCAGGCCGAGATCCTGCGCGGCGCCATCGAGAGCGTACCGCGCGGCCAGTGGGAAGGCGCACGCGCGCTCGGGCTGCGGCCGGTCGTCATCTTCTGGAAGGTGATCCTGCCGCAGGCGTTGATGGTCGCGCTGCGCCCCTACACCAACGAGATCATCCTGATGGTGAAGGCGTCCGCCATCGTCGCCATCATCACGGTCTTCGACCTGCTCGGCGAAACGCGGCGCGCCTATGCGCGCACATTCGACTTTCAGACCTACCTCTGGGCCGCCCTGCTCTATTTCATGATCGTCGAGGTGCTACGCAACCTCACGAATCTGGCGGAGCGTCGCCTGACGCGGCATCAGAAACGCTAGAGCAACGGCCGGGCCGGCAGTGGGCTGGCAAGCCGACCACTCAGACCAGGAGCAATGCAATCATGGCCAAAGTCGCCTTCATCGGTCTCGGCGTCATGGGCTACCCCATGGCGGGCCACTTGAAGACCAAGGGCGGGCACGACGTCACCGTCTACAACCGCACCGGCGCCAAGGCGGAGAAATGGGCCTCGGAGTTCGGCGGCAACCATGCCGCCACCCCTAAGGAAACGGCCGACGGCGCCGACTTCGTGTTCTGCTGCGTCGGCAACGACGATGACGTGCGCTCCGTCATCCTGGGCGAAACCGGTGCCTTCGCCGGCATGAAGCCCGGTGCGATCCTGATCGACAACACCACGGCATCGGCGGAGCTCGCGCGCGAGCTCGACGCGGCCGCCCGTGACGCCGGCCTCAAGTTTCTCGATGCGCCGGTCTCCGGCGGCCAGGCAGGCGCCGAGAACGGCGCGCTGACCGTAATGGTCGGCGGCGAGGACGACGACTTCGCAGCGGCCAAGCCGGTCATCGAATGCTATGCCAAGATGGTCGGGCTGATGGGGCCGGCCGGCTCCGGCCAACTCACCAAGATGATGAACCAGATCTGCATCGCCGGCCTCGTCCAAGGCCTGTCGGAAGCGATCCATTTCGGCAAGAGGTCCGGTCTCGACATCACCAAAGTGGTCGATGTCATCTCCAAGGGAGCCGCGGGATCATGGCAGATGGAGAATCGGCACCGGACCATGGCGGCCGCCGAATACGACCACGGCTTTGCCGTCGAATGGATGCGCAAGGATCTATCGATCTGCCTCGCCGAGGCTCGGCGAAACGGATCGAGCCTTCCGGTGACGGCGCTGGTCGATCAGTTCTATGCCGAGGTCGAGGCGATGGGCGGCACCCGTTGGGATACCTCGTCGCTTTTGGCGCGCCTCGAACGCTGAAGGGGTGAAGCGGCCTGTTGAAGCCCTGACGACTTCTATCGTGCGACTGACGCCCGCCGGTTCGAAAACCGCTGGCAGGCGTACAATGGTAATTCAAGCAAGCGCGGGCAGAACGCCGGCGATATCCCTTGCCTGAAACGGCTTGCCGACCTTCGGCACGCGGTGAAACGACGACGGAAGGTCGTCCAGCCGGCTCGATATGAAGCAGAACGGGATGCGCCGCCGCAGCAGTTCCTGGGCCACGGGCAACGACGTTTCACCGTCGCCGCCCAGATGGATATCCAGCATGGCGAAATCGACGCCACGCTCGATGCCCATCAGGCCGGCTTCGACGCTGTCGGCGACGACGCATTCCGCGCCGCTTCGACTTTCGACGATATCTTCCAGATCCATGGCGAGGATCGGCTCGTCTTCCAGAATGAGAACTCGCATCTTTCGTCCCTTCAATTTTCCGCTAAATGCGTGGTCGACGAAAGAGTTGCGGACAAGCTACGATAACGCTGTAACTTTTAAGCGATATGTGTCGCAATTGTTATTAAGCATATCTTGACGATCGGAACGGCGGCGACGCGGCCGTCCATTGATCATGCTATTGCAAGCTTTGGCTTCTTTTAGCCGACGCTTTGCCGGCGCGGCTGGGAATCGTCGCGGCCGTCGGCCGGCCCATAGCCCATTCTTTGCTTGAAGCGCGTCAAGACTTCTGCTGCGATGCGATCCGGCGGCGCCGGCTTGGCAAAGAAATAGCCCTGCAGCTGATCGCAGCCGAAGGAATGCAGCAGATCGACCTGGGCCTGCGTCTCGACGCCCTCGGCCGTCACCTTCATGCGCATCTGGTGTGCCAGCGCTACGATCGTTGCAATGATTTCGGAGACGTTCGGTTCACCGTGCTCATAGGCGAACATGAACGATTGGTCGATCTTCAGCTTGTCGAAGGGGAAGCGCCAGAGATAACCGAGCGAGGAATAGCCGGTGCCGAAATCGTCCATGTCGATGGACACGCCCAGCGCCTTCAAATCGTTCAATTGCGCGAGGATGTCGTCCGAGCGCTGCAACAGCAGGGATTCCACCACCTCGATCTCGAGCCGGCGGCCGGAAATTCCGGCTTCCGCGAGAGCCTGCCTGACAATGTCGAGCAGATCGCCGTCGCGGAACTGCACGGCGGAGAGATTCACCGACACGAAAAGGTCGTCCGGCCATTGCGCGATCTGGCGCGTCGCTTCCCGAAGAACCCAGGTTCCGATCGCCTTGATATAACCGCGCGCCTCGGCCACCGGAACGAACTCGGATGGCGGAACGTAGCCGCCGTTGCCATCCGGCATCCTGACCAACGCCTCGAAGCCGAGCAGGCGCGAGCCGTCGCTGCTGACGATCGGCTGGTAGAACAGGCAGAAGCCGTCGGTCTCCACGGCGTTGCGCACCATGGCTTCGATCTCGCGCCGCTTGTGCGTCTCCTCGTCCATGAAGGACTCGAACAGGGCGAAATCGCCGTTGCGTTCGGCCTTGTGATAGGCGAGCGCCAGATGCGAGTATTTGAACAGCTCGTCATGGGTCTTGCCGTCGAGCGGGGCCTGGGCAACGCCGATCGAAATTCGCGGCCGGATCACCTGCCCCATCAGTTCGACGGGCTCGCCCACGGCGTCGACGATACGGCTCGACAGCCTGTCGAGTTCGCCCGAATCGCTGATGCGGCGATGCAGAAGCGCAAAATCGTCCGGCCCCACGCGCGCCAAAAGGTCGGAGCTTTCGACGATCGAGGACAGCCGGCTGGCGACGATGCGCAGGAGCTGGTCGCCGCTGGCCTGGCCGAGACTGTCGTTGATGTCCGCCAGGCCGTCGATGTCGATGAAGTAGTACGCCATGCGTTCGCGCGTCGCCCGCGCCGTGCCGAGCACACGATCCGTCTCTTCCTGCATCCGGGTGCGGTTCAGGAGATGCGTCAGTGGATCGTGATTGGCCAGGAAGTAGATCCGGTCATCCGCCTCCTGCATCTTGCGGCGGCGACGGACGTAGAGAAGCATCGGAAGCCCGGTTGCCAAGAGCACGATGCACAGAAGCGTCAACGAGCTTCCCATCAGCGTGCTTCCATAGGTCTGGCGATCGTCGTTCATATTCGCATCGACCGAGACATAGCCGATGGTCTGGCCGTTTCGGATCAGCGGCATCAGCACCGACGGGTTGCTGCGGCCATCGTCGTAGACGACCTGCCAAGACCCCTTACGAGCGAGGACGGTATCTGACAGCCGGTCACCCGTGCTCACGCCACCCGGCCGGTCACGGAGCAGCCAGGCATAGCGGTCGGATCGAGACCGGAAGACCTCCTTGCCGTATCGATCGAAGATCACGAAGCTGCCGATATCGGACAAAGCCGCGACGTCGCGAACCGTCGCCTCGGCATCGGCCTTGCGGGCGATCCCGGTCAGGAATGCGTCGACATTGCCCTCCTCGGAGATGAGGAGCTCGGCAAACGCCGCGCCCTTTTCCCGCATGGCGGAATCGATGAGATGCCCGACGGTGTTGGTCCCCAGCATCAGCGTCGAAATGACGACGAAGGCTGTGACGGCCGCTCCT
The DNA here is from genome assembly GCF_036541425.1 of Consotaella aegiceratis. NCBI lineage: Bacteria > Pseudomonadati > Pseudomonadota > Alphaproteobacteria > Hyphomicrobiales > Aurantimonadaceae > Consotaella > Consotaella aegiceratis. Next base: position 91,168 of record NZ_JAZHFT010000007.1, on the reverse strand, counting down.
ACCGCAACGGGAGATCCATACCGCCGGAGTTTGCTGATCGCCATGGGCCTTTTCGCTTGTTATGGCGGCACGTTAACCAGCGAAGGTAAAGAATTCGTCAGGCAAACAGCGGCAACTCGCGAGACCCGCCGCGCCTTTTGTCACCCGTCTACATATTTGACGCACGACAAGTCCGGAAATGTCTTGCGCAAGCTGGGCTGCAAGGCTCTGCGAGACTGCAAGCCGGCGATCAACGGTCCCAGCGCCGGTGAAACCACATCCACTGTTCCGGATGTTCCCGCACCCATCCCTCGACGACGTCGTTGAGGAGCTGACAGCTCGCCGCGATATCGATGGCGCCATCGCCGTCGCGCGGCAGGTCCAGGCGCGGCTGGAGCTCCAGCCTGTAGCGTCCGTTCGGCAGGCGGATGGAGCGTGCCGGATAGACCTCGCAGCCGAACTGCCGCACGAGCTTGGGCAACAATGGATTGGTGCGGCAGGAACGGCCGAAGAACTGCGTCGGGACGCCCTTGCGAAACTTCTGGTCGACGAGCATGCCGACCGCGCCGTGGTTTTCCAGCGTCGAGGCCAGAGCCCATGCCGCGCCGGCCTTGGACGGCACCAGCTTGCCGGAGCGCGTCTTGCGGGTCGCCAGCACACGCCGCGCGATAAAGCGGTTGTTGGGCGGCCTGAAGAGCGCCGTGACCTTCAGCCCGAACGTCGCCGCGCAGATGGGCAACAGCTCGAAGCTGCCCAGATGTCCGGTGAAGAAGACGATCGGGCCTTGTCGGTCGCGCAGCTCGACAAAGCGATCGACACCATCGACCTCGACCACGCCAGGCTCGGCGCTGGTCGGGTCGAAATCGAAGAGCTCGTCCAGAAAGATGTATTCTGCGGCCAGCCGGCCCATCTGGCCCCAATTGGCGCGCACGATCCCGTCGATCCACGCCTCGTCCTTGTCCGGGAACGCCAGCCGCAGATTGGTCTTTGCCACGCGATGGCGCGGCGTCAGCGGTCCGAGCAGCCGCGCCAGGCGATCGACGATGGAAAGACCGACGCGCGGCGGGACCAGCCGCAGCACGGCCAACGCTGCGAAGGTGATCTGCGCGACGAGCCAGTCCTGCGCCTTGCGGGCACGCTTGAACAGCCTTGCGAACCGGGGATTCATCGCGATGGGACGGGCACTTCGCCTTGCGGGAGACCGACGTCCAGGATGATCTTCCCGAACACCTTCCGGCTTTCCATCCGATCCAGCGCCAGTTCGATGTCGTCAAAGCCGACGACGGTGTCGATGACCGGCTGCACGAGGCCGCGCGCCATCTTGTCCATGGCGTTGCGCATATTCTCCATCCGACACCCGAAGGAGCCGATCAACCGAAGCTGTTGTTGGAACAACATCATCAGGTTGAGCTCGGAGCTTACGCCGGTGGTCGAACCGCAGGTGACCAGCCGGCCGCCGCGCTTGAGCGAGAACATCGAGCCAGCCCAGGTATCGGCGCCGACATGCTCGAAGACGACATCCACGCCACGCTTGCGAGTGATCTTGCGCACCACGCCTTCGAATCGGTCCTCGCGATAGTTGATGACATGGTCGGCGCCGAGTTCCCTCGCCTTCTGCGCCTTTTCGTCGGAGCCCACCGTGGTGATCACGGTGGCCCCATGGCGCTTGGCGAGCTGGATGGCGGCCGAACCGATGCCGGAGCCGCCGGCATGCACCAGGATCGTTTCGCCCGGCTGCAGGCCGGCGTTGTCGAAGAGCATGTGCTCGACGGTGCCGAAGGTCACCGGCGCCAATGCGGCAGCGACCGAATCGCACTCCGGCGGCGCAGGCACCAGCAGGCGCGCCGGCATGTTGATCTTTTCCCGCGCGAAGCCGTCGAGATGGAAGCCGTGCACGCCAGACACCGCCTCGCAGAGATTGTCCCGTCCCTCGCGGCAGGGCTTGCACAGACCGCATGTGTGCGCGCCATAAAGCGAGACGATCTGGCCAGGCACCACATTGCCGACGCCCGGCCCGATCGCTTCGACCACGCCGGACGCTTCCGCGCCCACGGTCAGCGGCAGGGTGCGCTTGGCGAAGGCCATGCCGCGCCAGCCCCAGACATCGATATGGTTCAACGCGACCGCGCGGATGGCGACAGTCGCCTGCCCCGGTCCCGGCAACGCCGGGTCGGCAATGTCCTTGACCCGCAATTCGCGCGTCCCGGTCAGTTGAAGTGCGCGCATGTTCCTTGTCTGGTCCCTATGATGATCGGCCGGCTGCGTGGCAGCGCACTAGCGCGGCTCGCGGCCCAGGACAAGCGACACGTTCTGTCCGCCAAAGCCGAAGGAGTTCGAAAGCACCGTCGTAATATCGGCGGCCCGGGCCTGGTTCGGCACCGTATCCAGCGGAATGGCGGGGTCGGGGACATCGTAGTTGATGGTCGGCGGCAGGATGCCCTCGCGCATCGCCAACACGGAGAACACCGCCTCGATGGCGCCGGCCGCCGTCAGCGTATGGCCGATCATCGACTTGTTGGAGGAGATCGGCGTGGAAGCGATCGCATCACCGAAGACGGCCTGCAGGCCGGTGTATTCCATCCGGTCGTTTTCCGGCGTCGAGGTGCCGTGCGCGTTGATGTAGTCGATTTCGTGCGGCGCGAGGCCGGCGTCCTCCAGACCATGCTTGATGGTCGCGATGATCGGCGAGGCGTCCGGCTTCGAACGGGTGCGGTGGAAGTCGTCCGCCTTTTCGCCGCAGCCCAGTACAAGTCCGAGGATCTCGGCGCCTCGCGCCCGGGCAGATGCCAGCGATTCCAGCACGAGAGCCCCCGCCCCTTCCGCCATGATGAAGCCGTCGCGGTCCTTGGAGAAGGGTTTCGAAGCCCTTTCGGGAACGGCGTTCTGGGTCGACAAAGCCGACAGCAACGAGAAGCGGATCAGCGCCTCGGCGGTCACCGAACCGTCGGTGCCGATCGTCAGCGCCCGGTCGGTTTCGCCGCGCCGGATCGCCTCCACGCCGAGCTGAATCGCCGATGCGCCGGAGGCGCAGGCCGTGGAGAGCGTGACGGGCAGCCCGCGCGTGCCAAAACGATCCGCCAACCGCTCGGCGATGCGGCCGAACAAGGTGAGATCGTAGATCTCGCGAGACGGCAGCGAACGCGCCAATTCCAGAAGACGATCGTAGCCGGCCTCGGCCCGTGCGTCGCCCTGAAGCTGGTCGAGCGCCAGGCGATGCTGCCATTCCAGCTCCACCGGCGGCGCGGCCAGAAACAGCGGTCCACCGAAATCGTCGCCGTCGACGGCAGCCATGCCGATCGCTTCGGCAGCGGCACTGTCGGCCAGCGCGAAGGACAGATCCACGGCATTCAGCGGCTCGACGCCCATGATGTCGACCGTGCCGGCGATCGTCGTGCGCAGGCCATCGGTGGCGAATCGCGAGATCGTCCGGATCCCCGAGCGCCCCGCCTTCAGCCCCGCGAAATTCTCGTCCACTCCGCGTCCCAGCGAAGAGACCACACCGACGCCGGTCACCGCGACGAGCGGCCGGCCATGGGAATCGAGCGTATCGGCAGTCATCTTCGAACCTCTTTACGCCTCGTCTGCGGCATGGAGCAGGCAAACTCCTTCCGCCTGGACATGCCCGACCGTGGTCACCAGCGCCTGCTTGGGCGGCAACGTGGCGGCAGCCTCCGACCGCGCATCGAAGGCCGCATAGGACGCTCCCCGAGACAGGGCCAACGCGGCCAGCGCGATTCCAGCCGGGAACTGGGCCTCGAAGCTATGACCAAGCATCGTCTCATAGGCACGCAATGGCGCGCCCGGCAGCCGCTCGCCGAGCACGTCGCGCTCCGCCTGCGTGATGCCCGCCACGCCCGACGCCCCGGAGAGCACCAGAACGTCCTCGGCCGCGGCGAGATCGAGTTCGTCGAGCAGACCGCCCAGCCGGTTCTTCAAACGATCTCCATCACGTCGACCGCGATCGGCCGCGACCCGCCCCAGCCTGGCATAGGCCCTCACCCCGCGCTCCGCGGCATGTTCGGCCGATTCAAGCACGAGAAAGGCGCCGACGGCACCGGGCGCGAAGCCGCCTTCGGCCGTGTCCCGCTGCAGCACCGGGCGCCATTCGTCGCTCAACAGGAAGCCGCCGAGCGCGTAGCTGTGCAGGAGATCCTTGCGCTCGGCCGAATAGGCGCCGCCGACCAGGCAGATCTGGCTCTGTCCCGCCGCGATGCGGCGAGCCGCCGTCGCGATGGCCGAAATGCCGGCGCCCTCTTCGCCCATAAAGGTCCGGGACGAGCCGGTCACCTTGTGGACGATCGAAATGTTGCCGGCCAACAGGTTCGAAAGCTGCGCCAGAAACAGGGTCGGCCGCAGCTCGTTGCCGAGCGTCTCATTGATGACCGGCTGCGGATTCGCCAGACCTCGCGAGCGTTCCATCACCAGCGCGTCCACCGCCGGATCACGCTCGCCGCCACCGGCCGCAACGATCATGTCGACCGTCGCGCGCTCGGCCTCGTCCTTGGCGACCGAGGCATCGTCGAGCGCCAGCCCCGCCGCGAAGGTCCCCAGCCTCTGCCAGGTCTCCATCTGGCGCTGATCGCCCTTCTTCGGGATCTGGCTGGACCAGTCGACCGGCGGCAGCGGATGGACGAAATAGGGCGCAAACCGCTCACGTTCGACCACCGGTCGGGGAGCCGGGGCGCCGAACAGAACGTCGGCGTGCGCGGCAATGCCCTCGCCAAGGGATGAGACGAGGCCGATGCCGGTGATCAGGACGTCGTGAGCGGGAGTCATGCTTTCGTATCAGCCTCGCTGTTCGGCTATCGCAAGCCCAATCCGCCGCGAGATGCCAAGCCTCGTGGTCGGCCGCCACCGCGAATAGGAATTGAGCCGTAGCGGCCAGAAGCCGCCCTTAAGCCGTCTGCGCCTGCCTCAGGTCGTCGATCTTGGCGCAGAGATTCTTGAGCACGAAATAGTCGGCCGTGTCCGCCTTGCCCTCGTTGACCTCCTGGGTCCACTCGGCGAGCGGAATCTTGATGCCGAACTCCTTGTCGATAGCGAAGACGATGTCGAGGAAGTCGAGAGAATCGATCCCGAGATCATCGATCGTATGGCTTTCCGGGGTAATCTGATCGCGATCGATCTCGCTCGTTTCGGCGATGATGTCGGCGACCCTGTCGAAGGTTGAAGACAAAGAACGTTTCCTTGAAATTCACATATGTCGGGACCGTCGGAAGCTATAGAAAATTCGCGGGCAAAAGCAAAGGTCGTGCCGCAGATCGCCGTCCGGCGCGTCGTCGCCGCGCTTGGGCAGAGAAGAGAATCGCGCTCAGCTGCACAGCCATGAGTTGATTTGATTTCCCGGCTATGCAATCACTTAATCGTGACAAGTTGAAAGAGAACCCTAGTAACCTCTTGAGACAGCGATAGAAAGTCGCCATTAGCTTTTTATGAGCATTTGAATTGATCACAAGACAGAAGACACCGAGATGAGCGTCGTCCATCGTCCTGCAGAAGAAGTTTTGTCGTTTCGGCGCCAGGCGGAATGGTCGATAGGGCGACGCGTCGGACGCGTCGCAACGGTCTTCAGTCGCCTGACTGCAGGAATCCACCGCCGGAACGGCGGCCTCACGGGCCCCGAGTTCCATGTCCTTATGGTTCTGGGTGCCGGCGACACCGGGAATCGCGACCTCACCTCGACGGTGATCGTCGAGAAGACGGCGATGGACAAGACCAAGGTCAGCCGTGCAGTAGCCTCGCTCGATGAACGCGGCTGGGTGAAGCGCAATCGCGCCACGTACGACCGGCGGTTCGAATATCTCTCGCTCACCGAGCAGGGCCGGCGCGCCTATGACGATCTTCTGCCGAAGGTCAAAGAAGCGGAGGCCGTCATTCTGCACGAATTGACGGAGGACGAGCGACGCTGCCTGGAGGTCGGCCTGTCGGCCTTGGACCGGGCCTTGGAGAGAAGGCGCTCGACGACGCCAATCGGAAATTCTTAAGCTCAGCCTAGCTCCGGCCCTTGCCGGCCAATCCGGAGCGTTGCGGGCTACCGACTTAAGCAAAGCCGTCGATTGACCCGCCAGTCGACCAACCTAGACTCTCGCTCCGACGCGTAGGCAGTGCGGAGCGACGATGGATCAGGTAGCAGACAGCAGGATCATCAAGCCCGGCCGCAACTGCTGGCGCATCGAGATGGCCGAGCGTTTTGCGCTGATCGTCGACGCCGAAAGCTATTTTCCCGCACTCAAGCGGGCGATCCTGCAGGCACGTCATAGCGTCTATCTGATCGGCTGGGACTTCGACACGCGAATCAAGTTCGAGCCCACGGGCTCGACGCTGGACGGCCCCAACCGGCTGGGGCGCTTCCTGACATGGATGGTGCAGACGCGGCCCGACCTGCACATCTATCTTTTGAAATGGGATCTGGGTCTGCTCACCTCCTTCGGGCGCGGCACCATGCCGCTCAGGCTGCTCGACTGGATGACCGACTCCCGCATTCGTTTTCAGCTCGATGGCGCGCATCCGACCGCCGCCGCTCACCATCACAAGATCGTCGTCATCGATGACGTTCTGGCGTTCTGCGGCGGCATCGACATCACCGCGCGGCGCTGGGACACGCCGCGCCACCTGGACGACGATCCACGGCGGCGGACCCCAGCCGGGCGTCCGCACGGGCCGTGGCACGACGCGACCTCGGCGATCGCCGGGCCGGTGGCGCAGGCGCTCGGAGAACTGGCGCGCCAGCGCTGGCAGCGCGCCACCGGAGAGACGCTGCAGGCGCCGCCGCCGCGCGACCCGCTCTGGCCGGAGGGACTTCCAACCACCCTCACGAATGTCGACATCTCGATCTCCCGGACCGTCGGCCAATACGAGGACGAATCCGAGATTCGCGAGGTCGAGACTCTCTACCTCGATGCAATCGGCCAGGCGCGTCGTACGATCTATTGCGAAAGCCAATACTTCGCCTCGCGCCGGGTTGCCGAAGCCATGGCGGCACGGCTCCGTGAGCCTGACGGACCTGAAATCGTCGTGGTCAATCCTCTCTCCGCCGACGGATTCCTGGAGCCCATCGCGATGGACACGGCGCGGTCGCGCCTGCTCCGACTGGTCCAGGCCGCGGATCACCACGATCGCTTTCGCATCTTCACGCCGGTGACCGAGGGCGGCCAGCCGATTTATGTGCATGCCAAGATCATGGTCGTCGACGACCGGTTGTTCAAAGTGGGCTCGTCGAACTTCAACAACCGCTCGCTCGGGTATGACACAGAATGCGACGTCGCCATCGAGGCGGACGACGTCTCGCCGGATGCGGGCCACATCCGCGAGGCAATCGTCGGCATCCGATCACTGTTGCTCGCCGAGCACCTCGGGATCACGCCGGAAAACTTGGACGCTCACGTCGCCGAGCATGACGGGGCACTGGTGCCCGCGATCGACAGTCTTCGAGGCTCCGGCCGTACGCTGGTTCCCTACAAGCCGAAGCAGAACACGGAGATCGAATCCCATATTGCGGAAAACGAGCTGTTCGATCCGGAGCGGCCTCCGAACGTTTGGCGCGGACTGCTGCGTCTGGTCGGGCTGCGCAAACGGCGCTTCCAATGACCCCGGACCGCCGGATTGTCGCACGCCACGTTGAGGCGTTTCCGATCGGGGTGTAGTCAAACGTTTCGAGCAACGACTTGATAACGCGCGTGCGATATTCGAAGAGCGCTAACGGAGGTTGAGATGGATCGTCTGATCGAAGGCTATCGCCGGTTTCGCGAGGAAACTTGGCCGAGCGAGAAGGCGACCTATGAAGCCTTGGCCACCTACGGACAAAGCCCTCATACGCTGGTCATCGCCTGTTCGGACTCGCGCGTCGATCCGCAGCGGGTGTTCGGTGCCGGCCCCGGCGAGATGTTCTCGGTGCGCAATGTCGCCGGCTTGGTCCCACCCTATCAGCCCGACAGCGCCTATCACGGCACCAGCGCGGCCGTGGAATACGCGGTCCGCGTGTTGAAGGTGGCACGGGTCGTCGTGCTGGGTCATGCCCAGTGTGGTGGCGTGCGGGCCATGGTCGAAGGCGCACCGTCCGATGCGCAGGGCTTCGTCGACCGGTGGATGGAAATTGCCACTCCGGCACTGAACAAGGTACCGCACGACAGACCGAAGCACGAGATCCTGCCGCTCTGCGAAGCCGCCGTCGTGCGTCTTTCGCTCGACAACCTACGGACCTTCCCCTGGCTCGAAGAGGCGCTTCAGGCGGGCACTCTGAAGCTCGAAGGCTTCCAGTTCGACATTCACACCGGCATCCTGAAGCGCCTTCAAGGCGATGAGCTGGTACCCGTCGAATAGGCCTACCAAAGCGGCCGCGGCGGGCTGCCCGGCCGCGGCTTGCCGGCCTAAACATCTGCGTCGACTGCAAAAACCCTTTTGGTTGTGGCCATGTGCCGCACATACAACCAATATGGAATCAAATGCGCTGCTCTTCGTTAGGGCAGCAGCAAGCTGCCGACACTAATATCGCCTTAGCAAGGGATTTCCAGACCCCTCGCCTTAAAGTTGATTGATCCTGGTTCTGCGGCATACGCGGGCGGGAGTATGATGCTCTCGGCTTCCCCCGGGTGCTTCGCCACTGATTTGTCGTGCGCCTTGCGTATTTCGGTAAGTTTATATTTGCATTTGAGACCCATACTTATAGTTGCATTGATTGGGTGGACGACGAGTATGCAGAGCCTCGCGGGAATTAAGACTTGTTGTCGAGATACTCAGATGATCGCGCTCTGTGAGCTCATTGATGACTTTCGGCGGGGAGGATAACGGTGTCCCACCTGTTCGGCCGGTTGATAGGCAGGTTTGACTCCCCGCAGACCCTCCAGGCGAAGATTCGCGGCCGCCGCTACAGTCCGTTGCTGTTTCTGATCCCGGTTCTTCTGATTCTTGCGATGACCGCATCGTTCGTCGTCGGCGCCGTCTATTGGTCGGCAACGAAGGTGGACGAGGCGACGAATCAGCGCGAGACGCGCCTGGTGGCCCATGCTCTCGGCAACCTGACGGGAGAAATTTCCGCCAACCAGCGGGCCTTCGCAACCCTGGACAGTACGCTGCGCGGCTCGATTCGGCAGGGCGATGGCGGGCGTTTCGAAGACCGGTTGGCCGAGTGGATGAACCAGCATCTGAAGATCGACCGGTCGATCTTCATCGACCAGGACGGCCGACGAACCTATGCCATGTCGGAGGGGCGGCATGTCGACCCCCGGGCGTTCATGCCTGAACTGACTCCTGTCATCGACGAATTTCTTGCCCAGAAGCGGGCGATGGCGGACGGTTCGACGCGGTCGATTTGGCTTCGCCGCTACGTCGTCGTCGATCGCCGGCCGGCCATGGTCTATATCGCAGACGTCACGGCCGGCTCAGGCGACCCCGCCCAGGCGACCCACGTCGTGCTGTCGTTCCTGGACGGCTGGTTCCTGCACACCTTGAGCCGCGACCTCCTCCTCCAGACGCCGCACTTCTCACTGAGCCCAGAAACCGCGCCGACCGAGGCTCACTATCCGCTCGATTCCGGCGGCGGGCCCATCGGTTATCTTGTCTGGACCGTGAAGCAGCCCGGTTTGGCCGTCTTCCGCGAGATCACGCCGGCGCTTGCCGCCGCCGTCATGGTGATGGTGCTGTTGTCGAGCACGCTGATCTATTGGCTCTACCGGATTTCGTCTCGTCTGATGATGTCCCAGGAGCATGTCCATCACCTGGCCTTCCACGATCCGCTAACGGGGCTGGCCAATCGCACGAACTTTGCCGAGCAATTGGACCTCCATCTCGACAATGCGCGCCGGAGCAAAAACAGCTTCGCGGTTCTGTTCATGGATCTCGACCGTTTCAAGCACGTCAACGACACATTCGGCCATCAGGCCGGCGACGAGCTGATCCGCCAAGTGGCCGACCGCCTGCGGACGATCTGCCGTCCGTCCGACACGGTCGCGCGGCTCGGCGGCGACGAGTTCGCTATCGTCACGGAGACCCACGAGGCCGCAGACCTGGAAGTTCTCTCCCGCCGAATCGTCGAAAGGATCTCCGCCCCCTTCGACCTCGGCGGCGTGCAGGCGTTCGTCGGGGTATCGGTCGGTGCGGTGATCGCTGTCCCGACCACCGAAGGCCAGGAGGAATTGATCCGCCGGGCCGACCTCGCGCTCTATCAATCCAAGAACCGTGGCCGCAGCGATTTCACGATCTTCAGCGACACGATGGTCGAGGCGGAAAACAACAGGCGCCGGATGGAAACCGATCTGCGCCACGCGCTGTGGTCGAACGATCAGCTCGAGGTGCACTACCAGCCGCTGCTGAACGCCGAAACCGGAGGCCTCGCCGGCCTGGAGGCGCTGCTGCGCTGGAAGCATCCGACGAAGGGGCTCGTCCAGCCGCTCGAATTCCTCCCCGTGGCCGAGGAAACCGGGCTGATCCTGCCGCTCGGCGACTGGGTCCTGCGCACCGCCTGCCGAACCGCGCTGGAGTTTCCCAATCTTCGGATCGGCGTCAACCTGTCGGCCGCCCAGGTCAAGGATCCGCGCCTCGTCGACCGGGTCATGTCGATCCTCGGCGAAACCGGCATGCCGGCCCATCGCCTCGAACTGGAAGTTCCGGAAAAGACCCTGCTCGAAAACTCCGAAACCGTTCACCGTTCGCTGCAGCAGCTGCGCAAGGCCCGCATTCGCATCGTTGTCGACGATTTTGGCGCAGGCTACACCTCGATCGGCTATCTGCGGCATCTCAAGGTCGACGGTTTGAAGGTCGACCAGAGCTTCATTCACGAGTTGGACGGCTCCAGCAGCCGGGCCGATACCGTGGTCCAGGCGATCGCCAGCCTGGCGCGGGCGCTGGAACTCGACGTAACGGCCGAAGGCGTGGAGACCGACGAGCAGATGAAACGGGCTCTGGCTGCAGGCTGCCAGGTGATGCAGGGCTATCTGATCTCGGAGGCCGTCCCGCTGGAGCGGTTAAGACGCATGCTTCCGACGTGCGATCTGCGCGGCATCAAGTCGGTCATGGACCTGACGCAACTGTCCGCCATCGTCGCAGCCTATTCCGAGGCGCGCTGAGCGCCATTGGACGAACCGGCCGGGCGCGGGTGGTAGACGGCACCGGCCATTCTCATATAGCCGTGATGGCATCGCGATCGGCCGGCCGGAGCCTCGCAGATCACAAGGTCGATTGGTGATCGCGCATGAAGGATAACGGAAGCCCCATGGCCCTATTTGCCGTTGCGCCCATGGTCGATTGGACGGACCGGCACTGTCGCTACTTCCATCGGCAGCTGAGCCGCCGCGCGCTGCTCTATACCGAGATGATTGTCGCCGATGCCATCCTGCATGGCGATCGCGACAGGCTGCTCGGGTTCGACGCCTTGGAACATCCGGTGGCGCTGCAATTGGGCGGGTCGGACCCGGCCAAGCTGGCGGAAGCCGCGCGGATCGGCCAGGATTTCGGCTACGACGAAATCAATCTCAATGTCGGATGCCCCTCGGACCGCGTGCAGTCGGGAACGTTCGGCGCCTGTCTGATGCGCGAACCGGCACTGGTCGGCGAATGCCTCGCCGCGATGAGCAATGCGGTATCCGTCCCCGTCACGGTCAAGTGCCGCATCGGCGTCGACGAACAGGATCCCGAACCGGCGCTCGACGCCATCGCCGATGTCGCCGTTGCGGCCGGAGCCTCGGGCCTCTGGGTGCATGCGCGCAAAGCCTGGCTGCAGGGCCTGAACCCCAAACAGAACCGCGACATTCCTCCCCTCGACTATGACCGCGTCCACCGACTGAAGCGGCGGCTGCCCAATGTCTTCGTCGGCCTCAATGGCGGCCTCGCGACGATCGCCATGGCCGCCGAGGCCATCGGCGCACTCGACGGCGTCATGCTGGGGCGTGGCGCCTATCAGGCGCCGGGCCAGCTCGCCGAGGTCGATGCCGCCTTTTATGGCGAGCCGCCACGCGAGTTCGACTATACCTCGCTGATCGACATCATGGCCGCCTATGCCGAACGCCACATCGCGGCCGGCGGCCGGCTGAGCCATGTCACGCGCCACATGACCGGGCTTTTCGCGGGCCTGGGGGGAGCACGCCGCTGGCGCCAGACTTTGGCCGCCAAGGCCAGCCACCGCGACGCCGGCCCGGAGGTCCTGCACGAAGCCTTCGCTCAGGTCCGGCTGGATGACGCAGACCGGCCGGAGCAGCGCAACCGGTCAGTCGCTGAGAATCATCTGGTCGCCGCGGATTTCGACGGACTCGAGGCTCGATAGGAAGCTCATCCCGAGGAGGCTGAGGCCGATCTCGCCCGATGTCACCGCCGCGCGGACATTTCGCCGCTCGATGTCGCCGATACGGACCGTGTCGAGCCAGACGGGCGCGGCGCTGGCGATGCCGTTGGCGGTGACCACCCGGGTATCGAAGCGGAGTGCCTCGACGTCGATGCCGATATGGGCGGCCGCCCGGCGATCGATGGCAACCGTACTGGCGCCGGTGTCGACAAGGAAGGTCAGCGGCGTGCCGTTGACCACCGCGTCGATGGCGAACTGGTTGTCGGCGCCGCGCGTGACAAGCACTTCGCCATTCGATAGCGTCGCCGTCCGCCCCGGGATCACGGCCGCCAGAATGCGTTCGCCCAGGTCCACGAACTTCGATCGGAAACTGTAGAGGCCGATCAGAACCGCGAAGACCAGTGCCCAGATGGCAGCGCTGCGCACCACATGGGTCAAGCGCGTTTGCAACAGAATGACCAGTCCCGCGCCGAGGAACAGTCCCCAGGCCGACAGCCGAAGCAATTGGGCAAAGTCGCCGTCGCGCAAGCCTCCGATCATGCCGTCGCCATCGAGAACCAGCAGCAGGCCGCCGACGATCAGCAGAGCAACAAGCAGGAACAGGAGGCTGCCGCGTCGCATGAATCGGAACTCGTGAAATGGCGCGATCGCACCAGTGTATCTGTCGCTAAAGTGGGATCGCCCGGAGATCGTGCAAGCGCCGCCGATTCCGGCCACCTGCCCATACCGGCACGACGTCGGCGGAACTGTCCTGCGCGCTTTAAAGACGCGTCTCAGGACGCCGTTGCCATCGCGGGCATGATCTCCAGAACGCGGGTGCAGGGAAAGATCGCGATGACTTCCGTGCCCTCGCGCAGTTTCGACTGAAGTCGAAACACGCCGTCGTGCATCTGGACGAGCGCCTGAACGATCGGCAGCCCGAGGCCGGTGCCCTGCTCTGCCGACTTGATCGCCGCCGAGCCCTGGCCGAACGACGACATCACGACCGGGATTTCATCCTCCGGGATGCCCGGACCGTTGTCGTGCACCGAGACGTACTCGCCGCCGCCCGCCGTCCAGCCGACGCGCACCACCACCTCGCCGCCGTTCGGCGTAAACTTCACCGCATTCGACAGAAGGTTCAGGATCACCTGCCGGACGGCGCGCTCGTCCGCCCAGAGATTGGGCAGATCGCGCTCGAACTGGCTCACCAGCGAGATCGACTTGGCCTGCGCCTTGAGCTGGATATAGCTGATGCAGTCCTTGGCGATGCCGACGAGGTCGATCGCCTCCTCGTTCAGTGTATAGCGGCCAGCCTCGATCCGCGACAGATCGAGGATTTCGTTGATGACATTGAGCAGGTGCCGGCCCGAATTGTGGATGTCGCGAACATACTCGCCATAGGTCGGATTGCCGATCGGACCGAGAATCTCGTTCGAGATGACTTCAGAAAAGCCGAGGATGGCGTTGAGCGGCGTACGCAATTCGTGGCTCATGGTCGCCAGGAATCGTGATTTGGCCAGGTTGGCCTCCTCCGCCCGGCGACGGGCCTCGTCGGAAACGATCCGCGCCGTCTCGAGCTCGGCGATCAGCTCGTCTTTTTCGGCCTGGTGCTTCAGCCGATCCAAGGCGTTGCGCCGAAGCTGGTCGGACACCATCATGAAGAAGGGCACGGCGACGATGAGCACGCCGCGCATGGCGAGCATCACCGGATCGGGGTCTTCCGCCATGCGGTAGACCAGGACGGCGATCACCGGGAGGAAGCCGAAGCCGGTGCCCTTCAGGTTGAACGAGACCATGGCGGTCAGCGCGATCACCAGAAGCAGGATCGCGAACTGGAAGATGTCGAAGCGCAGGGGCTCGCAGGTGTCGCACCCCAGTCCCGCGAAATAGGCCCAGCTCAGACCCACCGCCATATGGCCGGCCAGCAGCAGACGGCTCCATGCCTCCAGGCTCCACTCGTCGTGGCCCATGCTTTGGAAGCGGCGAATGACGAGAGTGAGGGTCGCGTGCGCGAGCAGCGACAGGACCAGCCAGAGGAGCGCGGCCGGCATACCGATGAAGGCCGACAACGCGAAACAGGTTACGACGATCGAGGCCAGCGCTACGATGGCAGCGCTCTTGAGCACCGCCACATGCTGGACCAGCAGTTCGCGGTCGAAGCGCGGCGCAACGCCTCGCTTCGATGTCAGCCGGTCGCGCGTCGCCCGAAGCATCCTGGCAAGCTCGACGTCGCGCGGCGTATTGCGCCGTGCAAGCACGTTCTTGTCATAAGTTGACTCGGCTACGACAGACATGTGAGCGCGATCGGTGACCCTGGCGGAGCGGACGGCTGAGCCGCTATCTTCTTGCCGAAAGTTTAAAGAAATGCCTTAAGGAAGAGCGAAAAATCGCCGTTGGCCCGCGGCCGCGGCATAGGCCCGCTTATTTCAGCGATGAAGTTCCACCGACACGTCGGCGCTTGTCTCAGGCGGCTCGACAGTGCATCCCCTTTCCGGATGAGCTTTGACGAACCGCCGGGCAACGACGGGCTGAACACCGGACGATTTGGAAGGAACGGGATGCGGTTTCGGCCCCGCTTGCCTATCTTGAGCGCCCACCGATGCGATCGAATGAGGACCCATGGACCGGCTCGACAAAAAGATCCTGAGGCTTCTGCAGGAGGACTCTACCCTCGCCGTGGCCGATGTGGCCAAGCGAGTGGGGCTGTCGACGACGCCCTGCTGGCGCCGCATCCAGAAGCTGGAGGAGGAAGGCGTCATCCGCAGGCGCGCCGCCGTGCTCGATCCGCGCAAGGTCAACGTGCCAGTGACGGTCTTCGTCTCGATCCGCACCAACTCGCATTCCCACGAATGGCTGAAACGCTTTTCGGAGGTGATCGGCGAATTTCCGGAGGTGGTGGAGTTCTACCGGATGAGCGGCGACGTCGACTATCTCCTGCGCGTGGTCGTCCCGGACATCGCTGCTTATGACGCTTTCTACAAGCGCCTGATCGGCCGCATCGAGATCCGCGACGTGTCGTCCGCCTTCGCCATGGAGCAGATCAAGTACACGACAGAATTGCCGTTGGACTACATGGTGCTGGAGAAGGAGCCGCGCGAAAGCTGACGCGGCGGGCTTTCGCCCGTTACCGGCCCTGTCTGCGGTCGGGTGGATGCTGGCCCTCTCGTCCGCGCATCGCGCAGGCGGTGGGGCGGAAGACGATCCGCCAGTCCCTGCCCCGGTACGCGAGACCTTTGGCCGAGGCTTTGGGACGGAGGCTCGTCAAGCACATCCTTTGTACTCAGGAGGTCTTACCGAGTGACTAACGCGGCGCGGCAGCTCGCAAAGAAATATTGAAATCCCGACGACAAAACGACGCACGCGCCAGCACTCGGTAGCGACACCAAGTCTGCGCGTCGGCAAAGATCATGCGTGACGGAAAGAGCAGGCCGTAAAGCAATCGGCCAGAAGGTCGAGATCAACCGGGACGGTCTGGACGAGAGCCCGTTCGATCGCGTACCGGTCAAACTCTTGATCCAGAAGCCATTCGACGGTCTGACGCAGCAAGACGGGATCATCGAGTCGCGGTGGCAGGGTATCGTTTAGAAAGCACGGAAGCATCGCGGATCCAGGCCCAGGTCACGACGAATCAGCATTGCCACTCATCAATACCATTTATAGTTAACAAATGGTAATCGGCCGGCATTCGTAGCCTGCCGGCCGACCTGGAACTTTTCTAAAGGATCGTCTTTTCTGGTCACCCCGTGGGGGAGATGACTAGTTGACGCTGTCCTGAACGGCATCAGCCGTCGCGTTGACGTCCCGGCCGACACCGCGAACGGTGTTGGCGCAAGCGACGAGCGTGAAACTTGTGGCGAGAACCAGAGAAATGATGGCAAGGCGCCGGGGCATGTCGATCTCCTCATACTGACTGATGTTCAATGAACGAGGAGGCGGTTCTTGCGGTTCCTTGGGACTGCAAAGCGGCGTTGCCGATCGATCGGCGCTGACGCGGGTGTGTGTCTGCCCCAGAGTTGCCGTTCTCGGAACAAAGTTCATTCATCTTATTTTGTTTCACCCGATTGTAGAGTTTGTGCTAGCCGTTGCCGTCGTTCAGAAGCCCCAGAGAGTGCTCGTTGTCCGCCATCCCCCAAACCTCGACGCGCCGGACCAAGCAACGGACACAACGCCGCATCTCTGCGATCCTGCGCGATCTGGCCGCGCGGCGCGATGGCGAACATATGACCGTCGGCGATCTGTCGACCGCGTTCGACGGTCGCGTCTTCGGCGCCTTCTTCATCCTGTTCGGCGGCTTCAACCTCATTCCGCTGCCGCCGGGCGCATCCCTGATCTCCGGGTTGCCGCTGATTCTGATCTCGCTGCAGCTCGCTCTCGGCCGGCGGCGCCTCTGGCTGCCGGAGCGCATCCGCCGGGCGCGGGTCAGCCGCGATCTCCTGTACCGCTTCAGCACCCGCATCGGGCCGATGCTGCGCCGCCTCGAGCGCCTCGCCCGCCCTCGTTTCTGGCCGGCCGGCGATGTGCTCGTCGCCTCGGCGATCGGCTGGCTGGCGCTGGCTCTTGCCGTTCTGGTCTCCATCCCGATGCCGTTCACCAACATGTTTCCCGGCGTCGCCATCGCCCTTCTCGGCATGGCACTGACGGCGCGCGACGGCATCTGGCTGGCGGCCGCCACCATCGTCGCAGCCGGCTCGATCCTCTTTCTCGCGGTCTTCTACGGTGCGGCTCTTCTGGCCGTTCTGGCCATCGTCTAGACTGCTGCGCGATACCGGCCGAGACTTCGGCATCGTGGTGCGAGCGGGGTGAACGTGGCTGAGCTGGAAGTGACCTTCTGGCGCGATATTCCGGCCCTGGTTGCCGTGCACGGCCGGGGCCGGTCCGTGCGCCGGGAAATGCCGATCCGCTTTGGCGACGCGATCGACGCCGTCGCCGCCAGCGAAGGGCTGGATTCGCCGGCCGCCGATGCCAGCCAGTTTCGCACGTCGCGCGTCGAGATCGAAGCCGACGATCCCGAACCGGAGGTGCGGCGCCTCATCGAGCAGCTCGACCGAAGCTACGGGCCTGCGCGGCTGCGCCGTCTAGTGGCGAACGGCGGCCGCGAACCCTAGCAAGCGTTGCCCGGTCCGCTTCTGCGAGGCGGATCGGGCAACGCTACGGCTGCATCCAGCGCTGTTGCCGCTCCTGCCACATCTTCTCGCCGATCAGGCAATCGATGGCCGGCTCGGCTTGAACGCGGATGATCGGCCGCTCGGGCGCCCTCTCCTGCGGCCAGCCGCCGGCCAATTCCATCACCAGCTTGCGGCGCACGGCCTCGGGAAACTGTTCCCAGTCGTTTACCGGGATCATGAACGCGCCGGGTCCGCCGATCACGCAGTCCGAGTAGTAGCGGTCGAGGTTCTGGATCGATCCCCAGGACGAATAGCCATGCTCGAAGCCCGACGTCATCAGCGGCAGCCCGTTGATGGCGATCCCTTTCGATGCGGCTTCGTCACGGGCGTCCACGACGGACCGCCCCTCGTTGTTGGGGCCGTCGCCGGAAATGTCGATCACCCGCCGGAGTCCGGCATAGCCGTTGCCGTCGAACAGCGAAGCCGAATAGTCGATCGCGTTGGAGATCGAGGTCCGCCGGCCGCGGCCGGGCTCTTCGTTGGCCAGGCGGTAGGCGAAGGCATCGGCCGCATCCTTGGAGTCGATGAGGCTCCAGGGAATGACCGTCTCCTGGGTGAAACTGCCGGCCCATTCCACATAGGTCACGGCCACCCGACCCCATCCCGACTCGAGAATGGCGCTCTGCACCTCCTCGCTCCGGAAGGCGGCCGCGTAGCCGGCACGCTGAATCTCCTGCTCCTCGCCGTTCATCGACCAGGAGACGTCGACGGCGAGAACCAGCTCGACGTCAACACGCTCCCCGTTCTCAGCCTGCGCCATCGCGCCGCCGGCATGAGAACAGAAGCAAGCCGCCACGGCGGCGATCTGAGGTCTTGGGAAGAATCGTTTTAAGGTCCGCATTCGCCGACGGTCTTATCAAGGTCGCCGGCGCGCAATTCACAAGAGCGTTAATTCGTCAGTCAACACATTGCGGCATAAGTGAAAACGCCAGATGCCGCGGTTCTCGGCCCAGCTTCCATGTGACGCCAAAAGTTCATTAACCAAATGATCGCACCTTTATTTGCGACCTCGCGGATCACGTCTGCAGCGAATCAGGCGCTCTGCCACGCTGATTTCAAAGGAACGACGGGGAGACTCCGGTGACATCGACAACCAGCGATCATCCGACGACGGACAGGCGGATGATGCTATCGTCGCCCCTTGTCCTGCTTGCCGTCGTTGTCGTCGTCCTTGCGGTTCTTCTTGCGCTGCCGCTGACTGTACCGATCGGCCCGCAATACTGGGACCTTTTCATCTATTTCGACGCGGCCAACCGCATCTTCGACGGGCAGTTCCCCAGCGTCGATTTCTTCGCCCCGGTCGGCCCTCTCGGCTACTGGCTGTTCGCTCTGCTGATCGAGATTTTTCCCCGGGCCCAGCCGCTGTTTCTGGTGCAGTGGTCGCTGCTCGTGGTCACCGCGCCGTTGATGGCGCTAATCCTCCTCGACGTCGATCGCCGGTCGCGCAGCGTCGCGCTGGCCCTGCTCGTTCCTTTCCTGATCTTTTCGATCCTGCCCGTCAATATCGAGGAATATTCGCATTTTCCGAGCGTCGATGGCTATGGCATCTACAATCGCCAGACCGTTCATCTGCTCTACGTGCTGACCGCCGCCCTGGCCCTGGTTCGCGGCAAGAAGACGCTGCTGATGGTCGTGGCGGTCTGCGCGCTCGCTCTCTTTCTCGGCAAGATCACCGGCTTCGTCGCGGCGATGATCCTCTGCCTGTTCGCCTTCGCCGTCGGACGCCTCGCCTTGTCGGTGGCGTTCGGCGCGGCACTCGTGTTTCTGGCGGGGCTGGGAGCGCTGGAGGCTTTGACCGGCGTCGTCAGCGCCTATGTCAGGGACATTCTGGCGCTCGTATTCCTCAACGAAGGCGAGCTGCTGCCGCGCTTCGTCCAGGCGGCGTCCATCCATTTCGGCGTCTTCGCCTCGGGCTGCCTGCTGGTTCTCGCGCTGCTGCTGATGCGGCCGCAGCGACCGGCCTCGCCGGCCTCTCCTCCCCCATCCGCCTTTGTCAGGGTGCAAACCTTCCTGGACGGCGACGCATGCTGGCTCGCCGTCGTCCTGTTCGCCGCCCTGTTCTTCGAAACCCAGAACACCGGCGGGCAGGCCTTCATCTTCATCTGGCCGGTGCTGCTGGTCGTCCTCATCCACGCCACGCGGTTCCACGGCCGCGGGCTCGTCGTGATCTTCAGCCTGGTGGCGGCGACGGTCCTGCCGACCACGGTCGACATCCTGCATCGCAGCGCCCGCGCCTTCATCGGGCAGATCAAATACGAAAAGCTCGCAAACCAGCACCTGAAGACACTCGGCGCGGTCAACCAGCGCTCCGAATTCATGGCGCACGCCCGAACCATGCTCGACGTCTACCAGCGTTTTCCGCAGACCTATCAGTACATCGCCGACCAGGGCGAACTGCCGGGCTTCACGCTCTACACCGATCCGGATTTCCAGATCACCTGGCTGATGGCGGTCGACCAGGCGGTGGATGCAATCCTCGGCTACGAGGCGGACCACGCCGTCCGGTTCGAAACGATCATGAACCTGAACTTCGTCAACCCGTTCCCCTGGCTGCTCGACCGCCACGCGCCCCGGCTGGTCGCCATCGGCGCCGATCCCTATCGCGCAGTCCCGCCGCCCAGCGACGCGGTGCTGGCGGAGGTCGCCCGGACCGACCTCGTGCTCTATCCGAAATGCCCGATCACCGGCGCCAATATCGCGCTAAGGACCATCTACCAGGCCGGCCTGGAGGGCCACCAGCGGGTCGCGCTGTCGCCCTGCTGGGACGGCTACATCAGAACCGGATTGCGCTCCGCCGACCGACCGGCCGGCGACACCGCACCCGTTCAATAGGAAAAGCCGGGACGCCCGATAGGCATCCCGGCTTTTCCTGTCAGTGGGGCCGAGGACAGCTCACCCCATCTGGGACTTCACGAAATCCTTGACGATTGCGACGATGCCGCGCGACAGCAAGTCGTCGAGCGCGTCGCAGAAGGTATCGACGTGCTCGTCCTGGCAGATCAACGGCGGCTCCAGGCGGATGACGTTGCGGTTGTACTCGGTGAAGGCAACCAGGATGTCGTAGTCGCGCAGCAGCAGCGCCCCGATGAAGCCGGACAGGGAGCCCTTCAGCTTGTCGTCGAGGACGGCGATCATCGGCCGCAGAGCCAACGGCAGTGTGCGCGAGAAATCCTGAAACTCCAGACCAACGAATAGGCCCCGACCGCGCACCTCCTTGATAATCGTCGGATATTTCGCCCGAAGCGTCTCGAGCCGCTCCTTCAGATAGGCACCGACCATCGCGCTGTTGCCGATCAGGTCCTCGTCGTAGAGCGTCTCCAGCGCCTCGAGAGCCGTTGCGGACGCCTCGCCGATGCCGCCGAACGTGGCATGCGCGTGGATCATCGCGGTCTTCGACGTGCCGTAGGCCTTCATGTAGACCTCGCGCCGGGCGATCATCGCCCCGATCGCCGCCTTGCCGCCGCCGAACGACTTGGCGAGCGCGGTCACGTCCGGCACCACGCCGTAGTGCTCGAAGGCATAGAAGCGGCCGGTCCGGCCGTAGCCGCACTGCACCTCGTCGGCCACCCAAAGCACCTTGTGCTTGTCGCAGACCGCGCGCACGCCCTGCCAGTACTCGGCCGGCGCCTCGACGATGCCGGCTCCCCCCTGGACCGTCTCCAGCACCACGACGCCGATGTCCGGATCGCTTTCGATGGCTCGGGTGAGCGCCTTCAGATCGCCAAACGGCACCTTGACAGTGTTGTCGACCAGCTTGAACTCGCCCCGGTAAAGCGGCGAATCCGTGAGCGAAAGCACGCCCTTGGTCTTGCCGTGAAAGGAGTTCTCGGCATGCAGGATCTTGCAGTTCCTGCGCCCCGAGGCTCGTTCGGCGACCTTGATCGCGGCTTCCATCGCCTCCGAGCCCGTCGAGCCCAGGAACACCATGTCGAGATCGCCGGGCGAGACGGTGGCGAGGTTCTTGGCCAGCGCCGCCGCATATTGCGACAGGAAGGCGATGGCGATCTCGTGGCGTTGCTCGTCCTGGAAGCGCTTGCGCGCCTCAATGATACGCGGATGGTTGTGGCCGAAGGCCAGCGAGCCGAAGCCGCCGAAGAAATCGAGGATCTTCCGGCCGTTCTGGTCGAAATAGTACATGCCCTCGGCGCGTTCGACCTTCACCTTGTGAAAGCCGAGCAGCTTCATGAAATGAAACTGGCCGGGGTTGATATGATCCTTGAACAGGTTGGCCATCGTGGCGACGTCCATCGCCTTGGCCTCCTCCAGGCTGATCAGCTTGGGCTTCGGCGGCCCCTGATGCAGCGGCTCGGCCAGCGGCGGAGCGACGACGGTCGGACGATCGAGCATCCCAATTCTCCTTGTTTGGCCAGCTATTCGGCCGGGGCCGGATGGGCCGCGGCCGACGACAGCCGGCCCGCGAGCTTGGCGCGATATTCGCGATAGGCGGCGATCAGCATGTCCTCGTCGCGGTACCGCGGCACCCAGCCGAGATCGCGCTCGCCCTTGCCGACGTCGAGCACGCACTCTTCGTCGGCGATGAGATACTGCTCGGGATCCATCAGCGGCATGTTGACGAGATCCAGGGTATCCAGCGTCCGCTTCACCGCCCAGGCGGGCGTCGGCAGCAGGAAGGATTTCGACCCTGCATCCTTGATCAGGTCGCCCAGGAGCTTCCGGACCGGCGGCGGATTGAGCGAACCCAGATTGTAGGCCTCGTTGGGCACGCCCGCCTTCCAGGCGAGACGGGCCGCCTCGGCACAATCGAAAACAGAGATGAACTGATAGGGGTTCTTCCCCGAGCCGATCATCGGGACAGGAAGGTTTCGATCGATCAGCTTGAACAGTTTTTCGAGAATGCCGAGCCGGCCCGGCCCGATGATGAGGCGCGGCCGGAACAGCGAGATCCGCATGCCGCGGTCGCGCCAGACCTGAGCCAGTTCCTCCGTCCGGAGCTTGGACAGACCGTATTCGCCGAGCGGCGCGACGGGATGATCCTCGGTCATCGGAGTGACGACCGTGTGGCCATAGATCATGTCGGTGGTAAAGTGCACGAGCCGCCCGGCGCCGGCCTTTTCCATCGCCAGGATGATGTGCTCGGTGCCGTGGTAGTTCACCGGCCAGAAGAAGTCGTGGCGCTTGGCGCGTGGCATGATCGGCGACAGCATCTTGGCCGACAGGTTGTAGACCATGTCGTCGGCCGCGATCGGCACCGCGTCGACCGCGGCCTGATCGGTGACGTCGGTCGCGATGTGGCGGCACTGGGCGTAGTGCGGCAGCGGGCTCTTGGCGATGTCGGCGACGATCACCTCCTCGCCGTCCTCGACCAGCTTCTGAGCGAGATGGCGGCCGACGAAACCGTCGCCGCCGAACAGGATGTGTTTCATCGGGAAACCTCGTGCGCGGAATCGGGGGTAAGGGCGGCGACGTCGCCGTCCTCGTGGATGCGGCTGCCGCCCTGGGCAATGAAGATCGTGCCGATGCAGATCAGCGCGATGCCGGCGATCCGCGAGGCGTTGAGGTCCTCGCGGAAGACGAAATAGGCGATCACCGCGACGACCACATAAGCGAGCGACAGAAAGGGATAGGCAAAGGACAGCTCGACCTTCGACAGCACGAAGAGATGCGACGCCATCGAGATGACGAAGGTGCAGAGCCCCAGGAAGACGAACGGGCTGAACACGATCTGCAGGATCTTGAGCACCGGGTTCACGCCCGCAAACGACAGCGGGCCGAGCTGCATCATGCCGTATTTCAGCATGACCTGGGCCGCCGCGTTGGTGAACACGGTGAAGAGAATGAAGGGTATGTACTTCGCCATGCTATTCGCACCTTCCCGGTGACCGGCACCCCCGCGACCATTGGCGGAATGCCACTAGGATTTTCTCGACGAGGCCGCTCGCGAAGCGGTCCCACAATCGCAGTCCGCGACGGCCGGGCGACCCGGCCGGACCGCGTCCGTTGCGTTTATTCCGCCGCGATCCGGGCGGCTGCGGGCGCCGGCAATGCCAGTGCGGTGCGGCGCCAGAAGTCGGAGACCATCGCCGGATCGCGATACCGCTCCAGTTCGCCCCAATTGGCGAAGGAGGCTTCAAAGACATCCGGAGCCATATGGGCGTCCTTGTAGGGGTTCAGCGCGCCGCCGGCGGCCACGACCAGCCGATCCAGCTCCGCGAGCAGCTTGAGCGTCGCCTCGCCGCGGTGCGGAAAATCGAGCGTCAGCGTGTAACCGGGGCGAGGAAAGCTGAGGATGCCGGGGCTCGGCACGGCGCCGAAGCGCTTCAGCACCGTGAGGAACGAGCCCTGGCCATGCGCCTGCGCGCATTCGATGAGCGCGCGCACGGCCTCGCGTGCCACGTCGTCGGGCACGACGCTCTGATGCTGGTGCATGCCACGCGGCCCGTAGAGCCGGTTCCAACGCCCGACGCGGTCGAGCGGATAGAAGAACGGCTCGAAGCGGCTGCGGCGACGGCTGGATCCGTTCGGCATCTTGCGGAAAAACGCCTCGTTGAACGCCTTGAGCGAAAGGCCGGAGAGCGGGCTGATCGGGGGCGTGAACGGCACGCTGAAAAGCGGCCGGCCCGCCCGCCCCTTCAGGTCCCCCTCCTCGGCATGGTCGCCCATGATCAGATGGCCGCGACCCAGCGATCGGCCGGTTGCAAGAGAGTCGATCCAGGCGACGGAATATTCGTGGGCGTCGTCAGCCTCGGCCGCCGCGTCGAAATAGTCGTCCAGACGGTCGAAGCGAAGCGTCGTCTGGTCGATGGTCAGCGACGGCACCTTGAGGAGTTGGATCTCCGCCCAGCGGATCACCCCGGTCAACCCCATGCCGCCAATCGTCGCGGCGAAAAGGTCGGCATTGGCGTCCGCCGAGCAGACCAGCCGTCCCCGATCGGAGCGCTCGAGCTCGAAGGCCCTGACCCAGCGCCCGAACGTGCCGCGGCGGTGATGGTTCTTGCCGTGCACGTCGTTGGCGATGGCGCCTCCGACGGTGACGAACTGGGTGCCGGGCGTGGCGGGTAGGAACCAGCCGCTCGGCGCCGCCATCCGGATGATTTCGGGCAGCAGGACGCCGGCTTCGACGATGATCACGCCGCGTTCGGAATCAAAGGCCAGGATGCGGTCGGCGCCGCGGCAATCGATCAGTTCGCCGGCCCGGTTCTGGCAGCTGTCGCCATAGGAACGGCCGTTGCCGAAGGGCAGCAGCCCTCCCTCGCCGATCTGGCGGAACGGCGCCTCGTCCAGGGGCCGGGCGTGCACGGGATCGCGGTCGAGGCGTCCCCAGCTTTCGTAGCGAGCGTCAGACATAGGAGGCCGTCAGGAACATGATGGCGCCGAGCCCGATCATGATCTGGCTGCGCCAGTCATGCATGATGAAGACCACCGGGTCGTCGTGCATCTGGTTGCGCCGGGCGAGGACCCAGATCCTCACGATGATATAGAGAACCAGCGGACAGAGCGGCCAGATGAGCCAAGGCACATCGTAGAGATGCCGCACGTCGGAGCTGTCGATATAAAGGGCGAGAACGAGCACGGAGGCGAAGCCCGAGGCCATGCCGGCCTGGCTGAGCGTCTCCAGGTCGACGTCGACATAGCCGCGCCCGGTCTTGGAGCGCTCCGCGCCGCCGCCGAAATCCACGATCTCGGTGTAGCGCTTGACCAGCGCCAGCGAGAGAAAGAAAAAGATCGAAAAGGCGATCAGCCAGAACGAGATGCCGACGTCCGCAGCCGCCGCGCCGCCGACGATGCGCACCGTATAGAGCCCGGCCAGCACCAGCGTGTCGATCAACAGCATCCGCTTGATGAACAGCGAATAGCCGGAGGTCATCACCAAATAGGCCATCAGGATCAGGCGATAGTCGGGCGGCAGGAAGGCCGAGATCGCAAAGGCCGCCACGAATAGCCCGGCCGCGAGCTTGAGCCCCGCCGGAATGGGCAGCGTGCCGCTGGCGAATGGGCGCCGGCACTTGGTCTTGTGGCGCCGGTCCGACTCCAGATCGAGAAGATCGTTGCAGATGTAGACCGAGGACGCCGCGAACGAAAAGCTGAAAAAGGCCAGCAGACCAGCGATCAGCATGGGAAAGTCGAGGAAGTCGTGGCTGAGCGTCAGCGGCACGAAAACCAGGACGTTCTTCGCCCATTGGTGCGGCCGCATCGCATGCAGCGCGGCCCGTGCGCGGCTGCCGTCGTCATTCAGCCGCCGTGCCCCGGTCTGGCGTTGCCAATGTCCCGCATGGCGATCCGGCGCCACCACGGTCGGCTCGGCCGACGCCTCCAGAAGGCAGAGATCCTCACGCGAATTGCCGACATAGTCGAAGCCGTGGGCATCGGCCTCGGCCTCGATGCGCTGAAGCTTGCGATCGGCCGTCAGATTGATCGTGTCGCTGCTCGCCATCACGTCGTCGAAGATGCCGAGATGATCGGCGACCGCCTGAGCGAGCCGCTCGTTGGCGCCGGTGGCCAGGACGATCCGCCGACCGTCTGCGCGCGCCGACGCCAGTTCCGCGACGAGCTCTTCGCGATAAGGCAGAAGCTCGGCCTTAAAGTCGATGCGCTTGGCGAGTTCGGCCTTGAGCCGTGCCTTGCCGGCGGCCATCCAGAACGGAACGCGCCACAGCGTCAGCGGATGCTGGCGCGCCAGCATGGCCAAGGATTCCCATAGTAGATCGGTCTTGATCAGCGTTCCGTCGAGATCGACATAGATCGGTCGAACTTTCTGGATGACTCTGGCGTCCATTCCACCCTGTCCTCTCTTCAGCTCTTCGTCGAGGAGCTGATGTCGCGACGAGGACACCTTGGTCTTGCCGGCGTTGCCAGGGAATGAACAGAGTGGCGTAAAGGAAGTTTGGTGGGCTGATCTTTTCGGCTAGGGTGAATTCAGCGTTACGATCTTTATGACGACTTGAATCTATTTCCGGTCCGAAACGGTCTTTGTGCTCACGCGCCTCATCGATTGGATCCGACGTCACTCCGGCCGGGCGAAACCGAGCAGCCCGCAGAGTGAAAGGCTGCCCGTGCTTTTTTGCAAGAGTTAATCCAGATCAAGGGGATGCGCGACGCGTTGGCTATAGTCACGGGTATGTGGAAGGAAATATCCAGCGCCCTGTTCGACCGCGATCTGCAGTTGGCCGTCATCGAGGACGACGATCCGCATCCGCTCGTCTTCCCGTGCCGGCGCACGATCGAAGGCTGGATCAACGCCAAGACGGGCCGCCTCGTCAACGTGAACCCGACGCACTGGCGGGAATGGAAAGCCGCGTCCTGAGAGACCAGCTCACACGGTCGCATTCCTCATCCTCCTCATCCCAACCTATGCCGTGTCGCGCCGATCCGACGATCGGCGTTGGAGAAGGCATGGGCCCGATGGGGCGCTGTCCCCGGCGTATGACGCCTGGGCGCGCCGCGTTGTCGGCCAGCCGCAGCCCGCCGCGAGCGCTCGCCCTCTCCCGGTTTCCGGTGCCGATACGAAGCATCACAGAAAATGCACAGACTCCGCCGATACGGTGGTGGACAGGCGGGAACAGGCTGGTTATATAGCCGCCGTCAACGCGAACAGCGTTGCGGCGCAGGTCGCCGGTTTGGGTGATTAGCTCAGTTGGTAGAGCAGCTGACTCTTAATCAGCGGGTCACAGGTTCGAGCCCTGTATCACCCACCACTTTCTCCGCAAAACGCGCGGTACGGCTGGCAGAACGCTCTCGCGACGGGCGAGAAACCATTCTCGCGCCTAAGTCACGCTAAGTGTGCGATCGACGGCCTCGGGCTCAGCGTCAAATCAAATCATCGACGTCGACCTTGAGCACTTCGGCCAAAGCGCGCAGCGTCCGCATGCTGCCTTCGCGCCGACCGCTCTCGAGCTGCGACAGATAAGCTTTGGCGATGCCGATGCGCTCGGCGAGTTGGGTGGCAGTCATGCCGCGAAATTCTCGCCACACGCGGATCGGGTTCTCCCCGTCGAGGAGGCGGTGGGCAAACTCAGCCGGTATCATCTCGTCCTCGCCGCTCGCCAAGCGACGCTTGGCATCGTCATAAGCGGCGATGTCGTCGGCCATCTCGGCCTTTTCCACCAGACGCCGAAATTCGGCCTCTGGCAGCACGGCCAGACGGACACCGTCCTTCTCGATGAAATCAACCTGCACGACCGTGCTCCTGTCACTCGTAGATGCTGCCCCGAGGTCCGACCTCACGAATATCGATGACGCAGTCGTCTTCGTCGAAGATCACCCGCCAGTCTCCGACCCGCAGCCGCTTGCCCGGCCTGCCTGCCAACAGTTTGACGTTGTTGCGAAGGCTTTTTGGGTCTTCCGCATATTGCTCGATCTTCTGGCGGATTGTTTGAGCCGTATTCCGTGGCATGCGCCGCAATACCTTCAGCGCCTGCTTCTGATATTGAACGGCTTTCATACCCATGATGTTAGCTACCAGCTAACCCTTGTCAATACCGCATCGTGCTGGAGACGCATCGGATCATCGCATTCAGCGTCGCCTTTGCCCTCTGCCCCAGCCCCATCGATGACAAGACGGTTAAAACCGTCTTGCCGCCATCCGTGTCCGACTCTATCTCCCGAAAAATGACGCTCAGCGCACGCCCACTTCATACTATCGGCGGCCTCCGGGAGGCTCGATCCACCATGCACGGGCTCTGCCTTGAGTGCCGGGCAGCGTTCGACGTCGATCTCGAGCAGGTTCAACAGTCGGTGGGGCCGGACTTCGTCTGGATCGGCCACCCCAAGCCCAAACTTCCCATTCGCTGCCCGCGCTGCGACAGCCAGAAGGTCGACACCTGGCTCTATCTCGACACTCGCCACCCGATCCCGTCTGTCAGACCCTTGAGCCCTGAACTCTCGGTGACGTCCGACGCCTCGGACCAGTGACTTGCCTCGGCGGTCCACAACGGGAGTCTGAAATCGACCTACGAGGTCGTGGACCGCGGTCATCGACGGTCCCTCTGGAATTGCCGGCGACGGTCCTGTTCTCTTGTACGCGACCGCTCTTCGATCGATGATCGCTTGGCGATAGATCTGCCGCGGGGAGCACAGATACGATGCAGCGATGCCTCATGCTGGATGTCGACGGCGTCCTCGTCAACGGGCGGCCCGCCGATGGCCTGTTCTGGGCGACCGACATCGGGTCGGATCTCGGCATCAGTCGCGACGCCTTGCACGCAGTACTCTTCGAGCCGCACTGGAACGAGATCGTGACCGGCCGCAAACAGCTATGGAGCGTGATTGAAACCGCACTCGCTGGTCTGGCGCCATCCTTGAAACCGCAAGATTTCATCGACTACTGGTTCGCAATGGACGCACGTCTCGACGAGGCTGCCCTCGCCGATTGCAGCGACCTTCGACGGCGCGGAATTCGCATCGTTCTGGCGACCAACCAGGACCATCTGCGGGCCGCTCATCTGATGAATGATCTCGGTCTGCGCCACCACGTGGATGGGATCGTCTACTCCGCTCAAATCGGAGCGCGAAAGCCGGAGCGCGCCTTCTTCGAAGCGGCCGCATGCCAAAGCGGCCACCGGCCGGAATCGCTGGTTCTCGTCGACGATACCCGAGCAAATGTCGAAGCCGCCCTGGAGGC
The DNA here is from genome assembly GCF_036541425.1 of Consotaella aegiceratis. NCBI lineage: Bacteria > Pseudomonadati > Pseudomonadota > Alphaproteobacteria > Hyphomicrobiales > Aurantimonadaceae > Consotaella > Consotaella aegiceratis. The sequence continues at coordinate 62,193 of NZ_JAZHFT010000007.1, read as the reverse complement.
GGGGTGGGGCGCAGTCCTCTGGACCAGAGAGAAGAGACTGCGAGACCTGGTTTAGGCCTCCCGCGCTGGCGAACGATCCAGGCGTGCGGACTTGAGACGCGCGTCCCTCGTTAACCGAACGTCAGCTGGTCCCGTCCCGAGGCCTTGGCCCTGTAGAGGCTCCGATCAGCGCGGCGATACAGATCGAGGAAGGACCGATCCGAGGGGCCGAAGCTCGTCACCCCGACGCTCAAGGTCAGGCAGTCCGTGCCCAAGATATCGCTCGAGGCCCGGCGTGCCGCTTCGCGGATGCGCTCTCCCGCGAGCTTCGCCGTCGCTCCGTCGACGTCTGGAAGAACCACACAGAACTCGTCGCCGCCGAGCCGGACGCCCCGGTCGCTGTCGCGTATGCACGCCCGGATCGCATCGGCGACGACGATCAGCGCACGATCGCCGACTTCGTGGCCGTGGACGTCATTGAGGGCCTTGAAGTTGTCGACATCGATCAGAAGCATCGACAGCTTGCCATCCTTGCGACGGGCGTTGTTCACCTCCTGATTGCCCGATGCGCTCAGCCAGCGTCGGTTCGCCAGGCCGGTGAGCGGGTCAGTGGCCGCCTGGGTTTCGAGCTCGCCCAGGCAATTGTCGAGGTCGACCACGACCGTCTGCACGCGTGCCATCAAGCGGCCGGCCGCATCGCCATAGGAGGACGGCAGATTTGGGAGTTCGCGCTCCGCCGCGTAGCGGTCGAGCGCCCCGGTCGTTGCCATCATCTGGCTCACCGCATAGATCGTCAGCCCGGTACCGAAAAGGGTCGCGACGAGCGCAACCCCAAGAGTGGGCAGTTGATCACTGAAATCGCCGCGCGACAAAGCCCAGACGCAAAGAACGATCAAAGGCACATGGGTCCCGACGAAGCAGATTGCGAGCAACTTGCCGACATAGGAGCGAGGCCATGCCAAGCCTTGCATAAACGCATACAAACGCACTCGAATCTCCCTGCGGCATCACGGGCATATGCAGCATCGCGAGCATATATGGCACGGGCCGGCTGCACGTCGACATATCGAAAGCGCCGATCCGTCAGCCCGGCTTACCGGCCGTGTATGTCGAGGGTCAGTCTTTAATGATTCGTCGCGGGCTCGGGAAACCGTTTTTCGAAGGCCACCGTTCGCGTCCGGAACCACGCCGTCGGGATGCCGCTCGGCGAGCGAGACCGGCCCTAATTCTTATCCTCGGGCAAGGGCGGCAAGGGGACGGCTTCGATGCCCTCCTCCGACAGGCTCTTGACCTCAGAAGGCGAGGCCTCCCCGTAGATCTGCCGCGCATCGATCTCGCCGTAGTGGATCTTGCGCGCTTCCTCGGCGAATTTCGGCCCGACATAGTCTGCGTTGGCGCGCACGTGCCGGGCGATCTCCTGAAGCTTCGCGTAGGCCTTGGCGGCCTCGGCGTTCATCACCTCGGAGCGGGCCGCCGCCTTGCGCGAGGTCGAGACAGCCGGCTTCATCAGGGCCTTTTCCACCGCGGTCGCGCCGCAGATCGGACAGGTGACGAGACCTCGGGCGGCCTGCGTCTCGTAGTCCTCGCTCGAGCGGAACCAACCGTCGAAGCCGTGCCCCGCCGGCGTGCAACGAAGATCGAAGCGGATCATGACGCGGCCCCGCCCGGCTGGCCTGCGAATTGCAACTCGAAGGGTCGCGCATTGGCCAGATTGGGGATTTTCGCCCGCGCCGCGCCGACGGCGTCGGTGTCGATGACGGCGAGCGCAATGCCCGGCTCGTCGCCGTCCACCTCGGCAAGAACGCGCCCCCAGGGATCCACGATGAGCGAATGACCGTAGGTCTCGCGCCCGTCGTCATGCCGGCCGCCCTGAGCGGCCGCGATGACGAAAGCGCCGTTCTCGATGGCCCGCGCCCGCAGCAACACGTGCCAATGCGCCTCGCCGGTCTGCCGCGTGAACGCCGCCGGCACACTCAGGATCTCGGCGCCGGCGAGCGCCTGGCGCTGGAAGAGAAGCGGAAAGCGCAGGTCGTAGCAGACGGCCAGGCCAAGCCGCGCCGTCTCGCTGCCGAAGTGGAGATCGACGAGCCGCGCCGTCTCGCCGGGCCGGTAGGTGCGCGACTCGCGCCAGCTCTCGCCATTGTCCAGGTCGACGTCGAACATGTGGATCTTGTCGTAGCTGGCGAGCCGACGCCCATCCGGCGCGAAGACGAAGGAGCGGTTGGCGACCTTGCCGTCGCCCGCCGGCACCGCGACGGACCCGAGATGAATGTGAACGCCGAGCTCCTGCCCAAGCCTGGCGGCGGTCGTCACCACCGGATCCTCGCGTTCCGGCCTGAGGCGGTCCATCAGCGCGGCGCGGTCGCGCTGCAGCATGCCGGTCATTTCCGGACTCTGCAGATAGGTCGCGCCCTGCCCTGCCGCCTCGCGTGCCAAGTCCTCGAACATCCGGGCATTGTCGGTCGGCTCGAGGCCCGAGCGCATCTGCAGAACGGCGGCGGTGAAGGTCGTCATGAGCGCATTATACGGCGATCGGTGCCAATGTCAGGCTGCAAGGAGCGGGTCCAGACCGCCGGAGCGGTCCAGCGCGTAGAGATCGTCGCAGCCGCCCACATGGGTTTCGCCGACGAAGATCTGCGGAAAGGTCGAGCGGCCGTTGGCGCGCTGGATCATCTCCTGGCGCAGCTCCGGCGCCGAACCGGCGCTCTTCTCGTCGTAGTCCACGCCCTTCTGATCGAGCAGATGCTTCGCCCTGACGCAGTAGCCGCACCCCGGTCGGGTATAGATCGTGACCTTCGCCATCCAGAACCTCTTTCGTGAAAAGCCTGGATCATATGGCTTCAGATCGCGCCCGCCGCAACCCTGGCAAAGGTCAGCACGTCGACGTCGCGGGCTCCGGCGCGCTGCAGGGCACGCGTGGCGCTCGCCGCGGTTGCGCCGGTCGTGTAGACGTCGTCGACCAGGAGCACGCGCTGGCCCTCGATCTCCCAGCGTCTCTCGTCCTTCACCCGGAAGGCGCCGCGCACGTTGTCGTGACGCTCCTTGGGTCCCAACCCGACTTGGCTCTTGGTCGCCTTCACGCGCACCAGCGCCAAGGGCGCCATCTTCAGGTTCGATCGTCGCGAGAGATGACGACCCAGTTCGGCCGATTGGTTGAAGCGACGCCGCCACAGCCGGCCCGTGTGCAGCGGCACGGGCACCACGACGTCGACCTCCTCCAGCAGCTCCGCGCCGGCGCGCGCCATCCAGGCGGCCATCATCGGCGCGAGATCCGCCCGGTCGCCGTATTTCAGGGCGCTGACCAGCCGAGCCGCCAGATCCTCGTAAAGGACGGCGGCGCGCAGCCGCGCGAAGGGAGGCGGATCGGCGATCGCTTCCGCCGAGAGGAAGCCGCGGCCGAGATCGTAGCTGAAGGGAAGGCCCAGCACCTCGCAATAGGGCCGCTCGATGAAGCGCAGCCGCTTCCAGCAGGCCGGGCACACCGCGCCGGCCCGCACCGTCGCCGATTGACAACCTGGACAGATCGGTGGGAACAGCAGTCGCGACAACGGCCCGCCGAGCACACTGCTCCCCCGCTTCCAGAACGCCATGGCAGCATCCCTCCGATCCCAGAGCGCCTTGACGATACTCCGTTTACCATCAGCTACAAGCGGCAAGTGACCGGGGCGAGCCGGAACGAGGAGCATGAATGAGCGAGCATCTGTTCGACAGGCGACTGCTCGACCGGCGGCGCGTCGCCGCGGCGCGGCGGCCGGACGCCCGGCAGGCGCGGTTTTTGCTGGATACCGTCTGCGACGAACTCGTCGACCGCCTGTCGTTGGTCGACCGACGCTTCGAGACGGCGGTCGAGCTGGGCGGCCATACCGGCGAACTCGCCCATCGGCTGGCCGCCGGATCGCAGGTCGCGGAGGTGATCCGGGTCGAGCGCGATCCCGCGTTGCTGGCCGGCACGATCCGTGCGGTGGTGGGCGACGAGGAAGCCCTCCCCTTACGCGACAACGCCGTCGACCTCGTGCTCTCGCCGCTCGCCTTGCACCTCACCAACGACACGCCGGGCGCGATGATCCAGATCCGGCGCGCGCTGCGGCCCGACGGCCTGTTTCTGGCCGCCCTGCTCGGCGGCGCTACGCTGGCCGAGTTGCGGGCGTCGCTGCTCCAGGCGGAAACCGAGCTCTCCGGCGGCGTATCGCCGCGCGTCGCGCCCTTCGTCGATATCCGCGATGCCGGCGCGCTGCTGCAACGCGCCGGATTTGCCCTGCCCGTGGTCGACCAGGACCAGCTCACCGTCCGCTATGCGACCCTGTTCCACCTGATGGCCGACCTGAGGGCCATGGGCATGGCCAACATGCTGGTCGAACGACGCAGGGCGCCGACGCCGCGCGGCCTGTTCTTCCGCGCCGCCGAAATCTACCAGGAGCGCTTTGCCGACCCGGACGGGCGGCTGCGGGCGACCTTCGAGATCGTCTACCTGTCGGGCTGGAAGCCGCACGAAAGCCAGCAGAAGCCGCTTCGGCCAGGCAGTGCCAAGGTCAGCCTCGCCTCGGCCCTGAAAGACCGGTCGGACGAGTTGGGCTAACGCCGGCGGCCCCCTCGGCGGCAGAGGATGATTGCCGGCGGCACGGCTTGAGGGATGAGCGAGCGCAAGACGACCTCCGATCGCTCGCCAAAATCGGCCAAATGGCGCCCAGTCTGCCATCCAAATGCCGTTCGGACCGCTGCTGAAAGCAGTCGTTCACTTACGGCGCGAAGACAAGATCGCGTTTCGGACGGCTTGGCAAAAGACCCTTAGGAAATTCGCATCGGACGCCAGCTGGCGGCGCAGCGATCGCGGAATCTCAAGCTGCACTCCCTCGCCTGAAAGCGTGCGGTTGCAGATGTTTGTACGGTTGTGTCCGGGCAGCTTTTTGTTGGGCTTGGCCTCGAAACCGGCGGCGTGCGGTGAATTGCCGATCGCATCGCATAGGGCGGTGGCCCTACCACCCAACCAGACCGCTTCCCTCCCATCGTCCTGCCGGCCATGGATTGCGACTGCGGTCGCGCATTTGCCGACAATGTCGATAGCATTGGGTTCGTCGAAGCGGTGAGAGCTTATGTGGAAGTCGCTGTGAGCGCCGTTATTCAGCACCTCAAAGGTGTAGAACAAGAGGTCTGTTTTCGCGATCGCCTCGGCGATCTCCGACGTGTTCGGCTCGATCCATCCGCCGTGCGGCGCAATAATCACACACGCCGTGCTGCGGTCCGCGAAGCGAATGCGATAGTCGATTCCTAGCCGCGCGTTGTTGGCTAGATCGTCAAAGGAGCGGTAGCGGTCGACCATAGAGCTCTCGTTCCGCATTTGTGGCCGGGCAGCGCCCATTTGGGACGCTCAAAATTTTGAGCGTAGACGTCCGAATGCAGACATTTCAATTGTCATGAACGCCAAAAAAAAAATTAGCCGATTAACAACAAGGGAAACGCGGAAAGATGTCACGGATATTTTTCTTGCTCCTATGCGCTCTGGCCGGCGTGTTGACAGCGAGTTGGCAATCCCAGGCCGCAGAAGATCAAGTTTGGCAACCGTCGACGGGTGCCCGGCAAATTCCAATCTGGCCGCACGGCGCGCTAGACATGCAGGGAATTTCTCTGCCGCCCGAAAGTCTGAAGCCCGGAACCCAGACGGTTCTCAACGTCTCCAATCCGACGATGACGATCTATCCGCCAAAGGGCGAGAACACCGGCGTTACGCTCGTGGTTTTTCCCGGCGGCGGGTTTCGTGCCCTGCCGATGGACTTGGAAGGCACCGAGATCTGCGATTGGATAACCGCAAATGGCATGACCTGCGTGCTTCTCAAATATCGGGTGCCGGGAAGTGATGACTATTGGGACACGAAATGCCATTGCCGGGTAATCCCGAAGATCCGCAGGGCCCTTCAGGATGCTCAACGCACGATCCGACTTGTCAGAGCACGGTCGCAGGCCCTGAATGTTGATCCGCACAAGATTGGCGTGATCGGGTTTTCCGCTGGCGGATTTTTGGTGGCGGAAGCAAGCAATATCCTAAAGACCAACTATTCACCCGTAGACGAGGTGGACACGCTAAGCAGCCGGCCTGACTTCGCGATCGCCGCCTTCCCGGGGCACATGTGTTTCGACTCTGGCCAGCCGCGGCGAACGAATTTCGAGGTGACCAAGGACGCGCCGCCGACATTTCTCGTTCACGCGCGCGACGACGACGTCGACAATGTGTGCAATAGTTTGGTCTACGCGGAAAGGCTCAAGAAAGCAGGCGTGACAACCGAACTGCACATCTTCGACAAGGGCGGTCACGCGTTCGCGTTGCGAAAGCCGGATCTGCCGATCGGGCAATGGCCCAACTTGGTGATCGCCTGGCTGAAAAAAATGGGCATGTTGTCATAGTGCAGCTGCTGATTTCGATGTGGGAACGCCGCAATTGATTGAAACGACCACACTCAGGTCCGCCATCCAAAGCGCTGCCCTCTTCTTGCGCCCCTCTCAATGGAAAGCAGCCGCCAAACAAATGTCCGTTTTCGAATTGCGGATAGACCCTCCAGAAGGGCATAGATCGCTTGCGGGTTGGCAACTTTCCGCCAGCTGATGCTGTGGAGCTGACAGTCTCCTCCGGCCCATCTCAGTCCTAAGCCGGAGATCGACCCGCGCGCGCTCGTTGGCGTCCATGACAGATCACGGAGCGCCTTCAGTAGGGCAATGCCCGTCATTGGGTGGACAAGCCTGCGGCCAGCCGCGATCGTCGGCCGATCAATGCGACTTAGCTGAAGCGACCGCAAAGACGCCGGGGCGTGACGGGTCGGCCGAAGGGTCGGCCATCTCTTGGGCGCCGATGGCGACGATGCCGAGAAGACCGCCCAGCAGCGCGTATTCGATCATCGTGGCGCCGCAGCCGTTGGCGGCGAAGGCGGCGATTTCGCGAGGCCAGAAGAGCGTGCGAGGTTTCGACCAGGTCATTCCCAGCACTCCCCCTTCCGCCTTCCGTCGGGAAACAGCAGGCACGGGCCTGCGCCGGGCGTCTGCAGCACGCTGCGCATGACCACGTAGGTGCTGTGACTGCCGCCGGGCTGCTTGACCGACCCGGTGATCACGGGGTCGAGGAACTCCGCGCCGTCGGCCATCCGGGTGCGAGCCTCGCGGTCGGCAGCGGGAGCGAGAATGAGGGACAGGGCGATGACGATCGACCCGAACAGCAGCGTGGCCCGCAAGAGCCCGGTGCTGGCGTCGGCCAGAACCCGAAGGCTGTTCGAGCCCGAATAGCCGGCGTTTCTATCGTTGCCCTCAAACACGTCCACGACACTCTCCGCCCGTGGTCTTGCGGTGTCGTCCAACCGCATGATCAACCTGAGGTCGAGCGTGCCTGAAAGGCGTGAATTTTGGCTTAAGCCGAGGATAACCGGCTGGCCGAGAAGCCTTTTCCAGCAAGGCAAAAGCGTCCGCGCCGAAGCAGCCCGCCCGATTGCGGGTTCACAGCAGGTCGATGAGGAACGGAATCAGCGGCTCGTCGGCCGGCGGCACGGGATAGTCGCGCAACGCCTTGGCGCGCACCCATTTGAGCGTCTGGCCTTCCTGGGCCACCGGGATGCCTTCGTAGCGTCGGCAGATATAGAGCGGCATCAGCAGGTGGAAGTCGTCATAGGCGTGGCTGGCGAAGGTCAGGGGCGCCAGGCAGGCCTGCTTCACCCGAATGCCGAGCTCCTCCTCCAACTCGCGGATCAGCGTCGCCTCGGGCGTCTCGCCCTCCTCCACCTTGCCACCGGGAAACTCCCAGAGACCGGCGAGCGTCTTGCCCGGCGGACGCTGAGCGATCAGCACACGGTTATCGGCGTCGACAAGGGCGCAAGCGGCAACCAGCAGAAGCTTCGATCGAGCCATCGGCGGCACCTCCTAGGCGGGGTCGACCGGCGCCGCGTCCAGACCCGCGTCCGGCGGAGCCCGGTAGACGTAGCGATAAGCCTCCTCGAAGCCCAGGCCACGATAGAGCGCCAGCCCGGCAGCGTTGTCCGCCTCGACCTGCAGCCAACCGGTGCGCGCGCCCTTGTGCATGGCAAAGCGCAAGGCCGTGGCCACCAGGTCGCGCGCCACGCCCTGGCGGCGCATACCGGGACTGACGGCCACATCGAGGACTCCCGCGAGATCCCGGTCCTGAATGGCCAGCGCGACGGCGATCGGACATCCGCTGGGGTCTTCGCGCACGAACAGGCCGGCGGGCGGTTGAATCGACTGCAGGATCTCCAGAAGCCCCGAGCGGTCCGAAGCGTCGCGCTCATGGACCGCCAGGCTGGCATCGACATAGCGGCAGAGATCGCGGATCGGAATGCGGTCGATGGCATCCGACAAATCGAGCTTGGCGAGATCCGCCTTGAAGACGATGGACTCCGAAAAGGTCGACCAACCCTTCTGGTCGAGATAGTCGATGAGCTTGGGCGGCGCGAGCGGCGAGATGCGAAACAGCAGTGGCCGGCCGAAACTCTCGAAGCGTTCGCCGGCAAGCTTGATCCGCGTGGCGATGTCGCGGTGATCGCCGGGGTCCAGCGGATTGACCGAGTTCAGCCGCTTGGCCGGAAAACCCTTGGTCAGCCGGATCGCCCAGGTGCCGTCGAAGCAGGTGCTCGAAGCCGGCCAGGCCCGAAACCCCGCGGCCTCGAGACGGCGTACGACGGCCAACTGCCGCAGGCGCTCAGCTTCGGTAGTCGCCATTGATCGCCACGTACTCCTTCGTCAGATCGCAGCCATAGACGGTCCAGCGGCCCGATCCCAGCCCGAGGTCGACGCGGATCGGAATCTCGTTGCCCGTCATGACGGCGGATGCCGCCTCCTCGCTGTAGTCGGCGTCGCGCTCGCCGTCAAAGGCGACCCGCACCTCGCCAAACCAGATCGCCAGGCGGTCGCGGTCCGCCGGCTCTCCCGCCTTGCCGACGGCCATGACGACGCGGCCCCAATTGGCATCCTCGCCGGCGACGGCCGTCTTGACCAGCGGCGAATTGGCGATCGCCAGCGCGATCCGCTTGGCCGAAGCGTCGTCGACCGCGCCTTCCACCGTCACCTGGATCTCCTTGCGCGCGCCCTCGCCGTCGCGCACCACCTGGCGAGCCAAATCGTGCAGCAGATCGGCCAACGCCGCCCGGAACGCCGCAAGGCGCGGATCGCCGGCATCCTCGATCCGCGGCACGCCGCGATCGGCGGCCGCCCCGGTCGCAAAGACGAGGAGCGTGTCCGACGTCGACGTATCGCTGTCGACCGTGACCGAATTGAAGCTCGGCTCCACCGCAGCGGCCAGCATCGCCTGCAGCGCCGCCGCGCCGATCGGCGCATCGGTGGCCACGAAGGAGAGCATGGTCGCCATGTCGGGCGCGATCATGCCGGCGCCCTTGGCGATGCCGTTGATCGTCACCGTTTTGCCGTCGATCGCCGCCGCGCGTGTGGCGAGTTTAGGATAGGTGTCGGTGGTCATGATCGCCTCGCCGGCCTCGCGCCAGCGGTCGCCATCGGCCGTCGAGGCGAGGTCGTCGAGGACACCGGCAAACCGGGCCGCCTCCAAGGGTTCGCCGATGACGCCGGTCGACGCGAGGAAAACATCGCTGACGGAGCAGCCCACGGCTTGTGCGGCGGCTTCCGCCGTCATCGCCGTGGCTTCGCGCCCCTTGCGACCGGTGAAGGCGTTGGCGTTGCCCGAATTGACCACGAGCGCCCGCGCCACGCCGCCCTTCAAGTTGTCGCGGCAAAAGTCGACCGGGGCCGACGGGCATTTGGACCGGGTGAAGACGCCTGCGACGTCCGCCGGCCGGTCGAATACCATCATCAGGACGTCGGTGCGTCCCTTGTACTTGATCCCGGCCGCGGCGGTGGCCATCCGCACCCCTTCGATGGGCGGCAAGATGGCCAGAACCGACGGAGCCAGCGGAGAAACGGATCCGCTCATCGTGCATCCTTGAAGAACGAGGCAGCTGTCGGCGGGTGCCGTTCGAGCGGGGAAAATCCGCCGACGGCGATGGCCGGTGCCTCTGCCGGCCGCCGCGTCGTTCGACCGCGAGGATTATTGAGCCGTTTCGGAGCCCGCCTCGGGGGCTGCGCCGGCCTCGCCGGTCGCCGCGCCTTCCGGCTCGGCCACGCCGCGATTTTCCAGCGCCTCGACCTGCTCTTTCACCTTGGGATCGACATATTCGATGCCGAGCTTGGAGCGCGCCTGCTGGACCAGCTCCATATACTTCTCGCGCAGGACGACCTGCCGGACCTGATCCTTGACCTCGTCGAACGCGGGCGGCTGTTGCTCGCGCTTTTCCTCGACCTTGATGACGTGCCAGCCGAACTGGGTCTGTACCGGCTCCTCGGTATAGGAGCCCGGCTCCAGGGCGAAGGCCGCCTTCTCGAATTCCGGCACCATCTGGCCAGGGCCGAAAAAGCCGAGATCGCCACCCTGCGGCCCCGTTGGACCGGTCGACTTCTGGCTGGCCAGTTCGGCGAAGTCGGCGCCGCCGTCCAGCTGCTTGATGATGTCTTCGGCCTCTTCCTTGGTCTTCACCAGGATGTGGCGCGCATGGACCTCCTCCGTCGCCGGCATCGCCGCGACTTCCTTCTCGTAGCGCGCCTTCATCTCGTCGTCGGTGACGGAGTTCAGGCCGTTCTTCTCGAAATACGCGTTGTGCAGCGCCCGATCGCGCAGGAGCTCGATCTGAGCCTCGACCTTCGGGTCCTTCTCCAGGCCCGCCGTCTCGGCTTCCTGCGCCAAGGCCTTGATGTCGATCAGCGCCGACAGGATGGCGAGCCGCTGCTGGTCCGGCGGCATCTGGCCGAACTGCGAGCCGAGTTCGTCGGTGGCCAGCGCCAGATCCTGTTCGGTGATCTCGTCCGCGCCGACCTTCGCCACCACGTCGGTCTCGGCCGCTCCCGCGGGCGCGCAGACATACACGAGCGCAAGAACGGCGGCGGCCGTCGTGAAGCGGGGCATTGATTTCATCGATTCGTCCTTTAGGTTTGTTCATTGGGCCGAGCCGGCAGGCGCGATATATAAAGCAGAGTGCTTCTCGGCCATCCCTGCGCCGAGCGACCCACGGCGCCAAACGTTGACATCGCTTGGCCCCCCTCTTATCTCTCGCCCGTTCCGGAGAGCAAGAAACATTCAGATGAAATCCATGGAACTCTCGGGCTGACAGGCCGCCGATGAAGAGGATGCAATGAGCACTCCTCCGAAAGGACGACCGGGTCAGGGAAGGACCAGAGGCCTCGAAGCTCCTTGCTGAACGCGGACCGAAGCGTGGCGGACGATACGGTCCGGCTTCGCAGTCTTCGCGTCAGCTCGGAACAGATGGCGATTTCATCTGAATGATTCTTGCTCCAGGTCCTGCCGAGCCGCCTGACAGACTGGGCACGGCGCGGCATTTGACAGCAGAGTGCGGCGTGGCTTCGGCCGGCGGCACCGCCTAGATGCAAAGGGGCCCTTTTCGATGGTCAGTTTCGGCGGTCTCGCCCGCAAATTGCTCGGCTCAAGCAATGACCGGATCATTCGCGGCTACCGGCCCAAGGTCGACGCCATCAATGCGCTCGAAAGCGAGATGGCCGCACTGAGCAACGAGGCCCTGAAGGCCAAGACCGACGAGTTCCGTGCCGCCCTGGCCGACGGCAAGACGATCGACGATCTCCTGGTCCCGGCGTTCGCGGTGGTTCGCGAAGCGTCCAAGCGGGCACTCGGCATGCGCCCCTTCGATGTTCAGCTGATCGGCGGCATGGTGCTTCACGACGGCTCGATCGCCGAGATGCGCACCGGCGAAGGCAAGACCCTGGTCGCCACTCTGCCCGTCTACCTCAACGCCTTGGCAAGCAAGGGCGTCCACGTCGTCACGGTCAACGACTACCTGGCCACGCGCGATTCGGAGTGGATGGGCCGCGTCTACCGCTTCCTCGGCCTGACCGTCGGCGTCATCGTCCATGGCCTGTCCGACACCGAGCGGCGCGAGGCCTATGCCTGCGACGTCACCTACGGCACCAACAACGAGCTCGGCTTCGACTATCTGCGCGACAACATGAAGTATGAGCGCGCCCAGATGGTCCAGCGCGGCCACCATTACGCCATCGTCGACGAGGTGGACTCGATCCTGATCGACGAGGCGCGTACGCCGCTGATCATCTCCGGTCCGCTCGACGACCGCTCCGAGCTCTACCAGATCATCGACAGCTTCATTCCGCAGCTCGCCGACGACGATTTCGAGATCGACGAAAAGCAGCGCACCGTCACCTTCACCGAGGAAGGCACCGAGAAGCTGGAGCAGATGCTCGCCGCCGCCGGCCATCTGCAGGGCGCCTCGCTCTACGACATCGAGAACGTGTCCATCGTTCACCACGTGAACAATGCGCTCAAGGCGCACAAGCTGTTCCAGCGCGACAAGGACTACATCGTGCGCAACGGCGAGATCGTCATCATCGACGAGTTCACCGGTCGCATGATGCCCGGACGGCGCTATTCCGAAGGTCTGCACCAGGCGCTGGAGGCCAAGGAAAAGGTCAAGATCCAGCCCGAGAACCAGACCCTGGCCTCGGTCACCTTCCAGAACTATTTCCGGATGTACGGGAAGCTGGCCGGCATGACCGGCACGGCCGATACCGAGGCCGCCGAATTCGCGGACATCTACGGCCTCGATGTCATCACCGTTCCCACCAATCTGCCGATCCAGCGCACCGACGAACACGACGAGGTCTACCGGACGGCGGAGGAAAAGTTCCGCGCCATCGTCGGCGAGATCAAGGACGCGGCGGAGCGCCGGCAGCCGATCCTGGTCGGCACCGTCTCGATCGAGAAATCGGAGTTTCTGGCCGACCGCCTGCGCAAGGAGGGGCTCAAGGATTTCCAGGTCCTCAACGCCCGCTACCACGAGCAGGAGGCCTATATCGTCGCCCAGGCCGGCGTTCCCGGCTCGGTGACGATCGCCACCAACATGGCCGGCCGCGGCACCGACATCCAGCTCGGCGGCAATGCCGACATGCGGATCGAACAGGAACTCGGCGACATGCCCGAGGGCGAGGAGCGCACCGCCAAGGAAGCGGCGATCCGCGCCGACATCCAGCGCCTGAAGGAAGAGGCGATCGCGGCGGGCGGCCTCTACGTGCTCGCCACCGAGCGCCACGAAAGCCGCCGCATCGACAACCAGTTGCGTGGCCGATCGGGCCGTCAGGGCGATCCCGGCCGCTCGAAATTCTATCTGTCGCTGCAGGACGACCTGATGCGCATCTTCGGATCCGAGCGCATGGATTCGATGCTCACCAAGCTCGGTCTCAAGGAGGACGAGGCGATCGTCCATCCGTGGATCAACAAGGCGCTCGAGAAGGCCCAGAAAAAGGTCGAGGCGCGCAACTTCGACATCCGCAAGAACCTGCTCAAGTACGACGACGTGATGAACGACCAGCGCCGCGTCATCTTCGAGCAGCGGCTCGAGTTGATGGACGCCGAGACCCTGTCGGACACGGTCGAAGACATGCGCCACGAGACGATCGAGAACATGGTCGCCCGGCATATTCCGGAGCGCGCCTATCCCGAGCAGTGGCAGACGGCCGAATTGAAGGCCGAGGCCCAGGAGCTTCTCAATCTCGACCTGCCGATCGAAGCGTGGGCCGCCGAGGAAGGGATCGCCGACGACGACATCCGCGAGCGCATCAAGGAGGCCGCCGACAAGCTGGCGGCCGACAAGGCCGAGCGGTTCGGGCCGGAGGTGACGACCTACATCGAGCGCTCCGTCGTCATGCAGACGCTGGATGGACTGTGGCGCGAGCACCTCGTCAATCTCGACCACCTTCGCTCGGTGATCGGTTTCCGTGGCTATGCCCAGCGCGACCCGCTAAACGAGTACAAGTCCGAGGCCTTCGAGCTCTTCCAGTCGATGCTGTCGCAATTGCGCGAGCGGACGACCGCGCAGCTGATGCGTGTCGAGATCGTGCGCCCCGAAGAGCAGCAGCCGGCCCCGCCGCCGATGGAACTGCATCATGTCGATGCGACCAGCGGTGTCGACGAGGGCGGCAACGGCGCCGAGCGGTTGACGGCGAATTTCACACCGACGGCGGCCGACCGCCTGCGCGGCGATCCGGGCGATCCGGAGTCGTGGGGTCACGTCGGGCGCAACGAGCCCTGCCCCTGCGGCTCAGGCAAGAAGTTCAAGCATTGTCACGGAGCGCTGACGCACGCCTAGCGTGGGCGCTTCGGCCTCAGCTTGGAACGGGCCCTTCCAGTGGGTCTACGGTTTCGACGGGGCGACGCTTCAGGTTTCGGCCGTCTCCGGACGGGTCGCCAAGCTTTTTTTCGCCATGGCGACATACGAAAAAAGGAGCGGGATGACGACCTGGATCGGTCGCATCGCGCTCCATCATCACTAAATCAGATCAGGAAATTCGTAGCTTTTAAAATTGCGGAATCAGTCGGCCTTCCCAGTCTTTTCCGGCCGGGAAGGCCCTTTCTCGGCTGCAACGGCAATCAGCGCTTCGGCTTGGACGTCGACTTCGTATCCTCGCAGATCTTTTTCGTGGTCACGGTCTTCTTGCCGTTGACCACCTTTTCGGTGCGTTCCGTCCGGCAGGTCTGTTTGGGTTGCGGAGCCGGTTTCTCGGCCACGAACTGCTCGGTGACGTGCTGGTCCGACGTAGGAACACGAGACTGTGACAGGGCCGGAGAGGTCAACGCCAAGCCAGCCGCCAGGGTGACATAAACAAGTGTTTTCACAGGATTTCCTTGCTTTTTGGTTCGGCAGGAAAACCGCTCGTCGGAGCTCCAGGTTGCGAAACAAACCATTGCAAAACGTATCACGGATGCCGGTCCTCTAGGCATAGCAATCCACAGCACAAACATAGGAGCCAGGCTCGCATTCTCCGGCTCGCGTCAGCGGCCCGGATGGTTGCGCGACTCTGCGACGAAGGGAAATACCGTGCGTGATCTCAACGAGCTGTTTTATTACGAGGCCGTGGTGCGCAATGGCGGCTTCAGCGCCGCCGCACGCGACATCGGAGTGGCCAAATCGATTCTGTCGCGACGCGTCCGGGAAATGGAAGATCGGCTCGGCATTCGCCTGATCGATCGCACGACCCATACCTTCAAGGTCACCGAACTCGGCATGCAGTTCTACGAGCGATGCCGCGCAGCGGTGGTGGAGATGGAGGCGGCCGAGAAGATCGCCAATTCGATGACCGAAGAACCGCGCGGCGATTTGACGGTCACCTGCCCGCCCGGCCGCTGCGCCGACATCGTGTCGCTGGTGCTCCTCGAAATGATGGAGCAATATCCGAAGCTACGGGTTCGCCTGCTGGTGAGCGTCTACCGTTTCAATCTGCTCGAGGACGGCATCGACGTCGCCATTCGCAGCGGGCCGCTGCAGCGGCAAGGCGAATCCGATCTGGTGGTCAAGCGCGTCCTCGAAGTGTCTTCCAGCCTCGTCGCCGGCCAGCCGCTTCTGGACCGCATGGGCGAACCCGAGACGCCCGACGATCTGGCCTCCTATCCGACGATCGGCCGCAAGGACTGGCGGGGGACGGAAGAATGGTATCTGCAGAATTCCGCCGGCTCGCGCCGGACGATCCGCATCGCGCCCCGAATCTCCTCGCCTGATCTCCTGGTTCACCTGCGGGCCGCCGAGCGCGGTGGCGGTATCGCCTTCCTGCCCGAAGTCATTTCTGCTCCGTTCGTCATGTCCGGCGCTTTGAAGCCGATCCTGACGGACTGGGTCGGCGCGGGCGACACGTTGCATATCGCCTTTGCATCGCGCCGCGGCATGCGCCCGGCCGTTCGCGTGTTCATCGACACCGTCCACCAGCGGCTGACCACTTTCTTTCGCGAAAAACGGACCGGCTTTGGGCTCGACGTGCCCAGCCTGATGGAAGACGCCTACTAGGAACGGCCCGCGATCGGGTCGAGCCGTCGGTTCGCTCTGTCGTTTCATTGGATCGCACGATTGCGTTCGAAGGGCCGCGACCGTTCCGGCAGACGCTTCGACGTCATGCATAGGCAAAGGCCCGGATGGGGTTCCATCCGGGCCTTCGTCCGGGAGCTTGCTCGCGGTTCAAGCCGCGGCGATCAGTTCCTGTAGGCCACGACGTGACCCGGCAGCACGCTGATCGACTGGAGGCTGCTGAGGTCGACATCCTGCGCCTGGAACGCCTGTGCCAGGCCCGGATTGGCATCGATGGTCTTCTGCAGCGCGGCCGCCGTCGGTGCGGGGCCGAACACGCCGGTTGTATAGAGCGCATCGTCGTCCTTGAACGAGGCCGCGTGCTGCACGTTCAACAGCGTGTAGCCGTTCGACGAGGTATTGAACAACGTACCGGCGGAGGCCGCAGAGGTGGCGGCGGCGAGAACTGCACCAGCAGTAATGATTGCACCGATTTTCATCTTAAGTTCCTTCATCGTTCTATAAATTATAGAACTGTTTGATTTTAATCGCGCTTTAATCGAATACTTTTCAGATTTATTACAGTTCGTATTATCTGAATAAGTCGATCAGACCGTGAAAATGTTGGCGGTGTGGTGATCGCAGAGCGCTAATATTGGACGTTGCTCGCGATCAGGAGGAGATGGGACCCGGCGGCGACCGCCGGGTCTCCGGGGCCAAGCTGTCGGCTTGGATTAGTCGACGTAGTAGACGACGTTGCCCGGCAGAACGTCGAGCGCCTCGATCGAGCCGAGGTCGACGCCACGAGCCTGCAGGGCGGCGCCGAGACCAGCATTCGCCTGGATCTGGCGCTGGATCGCATCGCCCGTGGGCTGAGCACCCGCGAGAGTGGTGGTGCGAGCGACGTTGTTGTCGCTGAAACGGGCCATGTCGCTGACATGCACCAGCGTATAGTCCTGATCGCTAATGGAATTGGTAATGAGCTCATCAGCGGACGCAACAGCCGTCATTCCAGAAAGCAATGCACCAGCCGCAACAAGAGTAACGATCTTCATTTTATTTTTCCTTCTTTACAGATTGGCAGAAAAGTCTCACAGCCAACTGCCGATGAGGCCTAGGTAATTACAGGACTTCGAAGGCACCAGGGTGTTTTCTTGAACAGCCTGTTCCGGGATCGGAACAATGGGCGTGGGACCGCTGAGAAGCCCTATTGGCAGGCCGGAGCGCCGGAAAACGGCACGCCAAACCGGCCCAACTCGCGCGGTCGTGAACAGATCGGCCGGGAGGGCGCGGGTGCGCCCCGTTCAAGGCGTGAAACTGGCGGCCACCCCCTATCCGTTTCGATCGGTCAGGTTTTGGCGATCGGTATCGGGGCTTCGATCAGCGCGCTGTCGGGCAAGACGCGCGCGATATGATTGCGGTGCAAAGCCCGCTCACGTTCGCCGGTTCACCGAACAGTTTTGGCCCAGCCGCACTGCTCGGGCCTTCATGGATCCTCTCGCTCCGGGGCAACGGCCGCCGGCCCGTGCCTAAACGGCAGAGACCGACCAGCCGACGGCAGGAGCCGCAGGCAGCGCTGGGCGGGGGCATACCGGCCCGTGCCCGGCGTTATCGGAAACATTGGGAGGTGCGGATCTCGGCGCGGCGACCACCGACCGGCCGCACGATGCGGCAGCCGGCCGAAATTGCCGAGAAGAAAAAGGAACGGGATTACCCCGACTTACTGCTGCAGCAGGTTCTCGAAGATCGACGGCTTGGTCAGGCGCTTGCCGAGCCGGTCGTAGCCGGGACGGCGATGCTGCTCGGCGGCATAGGCCTCGGCGGTGATCGGCGTCCCAGTCTTGTAGGAAAAGGTCGATTGAACCGCGAACTCGCTCGGGTCCATGCTGGAGGCGATCCGCTGCTCCACGGCCTCGTCCTTGATCCGCTTGGCGGCGACCTCGACCGGCTCGCGAAGTTCCGGGCACGGGCCGAGTGGCGACAAGGTACGGCCATCCTCGAACTTGGCGTCGAAGACATACTGTTTTTCGCAGACGCCGACCTCGGCCGGCTTGTGCGTGACTTCGAAGCGATCGTAACCCTGCTTCAGCATCTTCCAGAAGTCGTAGTGCTCGGAGTTGTGATGCCGCGCCATGTTTTCAGGCGTCATGCGGAACGGAAACGCCTGGACCTGGAAGCTGCGCTGGCCGCCCTTGAAGGCGTCACGCGCGAGCGCGAAGATCTCGCCGATCTGCCAATCGTCCATGGCATAGCACCCCGACGAATTGCAGGAGCCGTGCAGCATCAGGTGCTGGCCGGTGCTCCCACGGGCCCGGTCGTAGGCGTTGGGGTAGCCGATATTGATCGCGAGATGATAGTTCGAGGCTGGGTTCAGCTGCCCCGGGGTAATGGTGTAGAAGCCCTCGGGCGCCTGGCGGTCGCCTTCCGCCGTCTTGGGGCCGAGCTTGCCGGACCAGGCGCAGATCGAATAGGTCTTCAGCAGCGCGTAGGTGCCGTCGTCCTTCTGCTTCCAGAGCTCGAGCTGGGATTCTTCCTTGAACAGCCGCACCAGGATGGGCGAGTTCACGCCCATCCCCTGGGCCTTGATCATCTTGACCAGTTCGGCGGGAAGCGGCGCTTCGGCGCCCATCGCCAAATCGTCGAACGTACCCTGACAAGCCGACAGCATGAGACCCGCCGTGAGAACGGCAGCCGTCGCGAGACGCCTTGCGATCATCCCCTCGCCCCTCGGTCACCGGGCCGGCAAGGCCAGCCCCGTTTTTATCCAATCGGCAGTCGCCATCTGCGACCGCTGCTTCGGCATCGCCGCAACGGTATCGTTAAGCAGCTCTTGCCGAGGTCCCCAAATTGCCCCTGCACCGTTGAGGAAGTGTTAATCCCTCGAATTCCTCAACGGCAACTCCGGCGCGCTTAGCAACGGAGCATGGCTGAAGTTTGTCGGATTCCGGCCAAGATGAAAATCCCTCGATGGCGCGAAGGGATGACGTGTCTAGAGATTGCGGCCGATTGCGAGGAACTTTTCCCGGCGCTGTTGCCGCAAAGTCTCACCATCCAGAGGGATGAGCTCGTCTAGATGGGCGGCGATCCGTTCGCCGGCGGAATCGATCGCCTCGGCAGGCGCCCGGTGCGCTCCGCCCAGCGGCTCGGGGATGATCTCGTCGATGACGCCGAATCCGTGAAGGTCGCGCGCGGTGAGCTTCATCGATTGGGCGACGTCCCGGGCCCGCGCCGCATCGCGCCATAGAATCGAGGCGCCAGCCTCCGGCGTGATCACGCTATAGACGGAGTTCTCCATCATCAGGACGCGGCTGGCCGCCGCCAAGGCGATCGCGCCGCCGGAGCCACCCTCGCCGATGACGATGGATACCAGCGGCACCCGCAGGTTGAGGCAGGCTTCCGTCGATCGCGCGATGGCCTCCGCCTGGCCGCGCTCTTCGGCCCCCAGCCCCGGATAGGCGCCGGCGGTGTCGACCAGCGTCAGAACCGGGATGCCGAGCCGCTCGGCCAGTTCCATGATCCGCACGGCCTTGCGGTACCCCTCCGGACGCGCCATGCCGAAATTGTGCTTGAGGCGCGCTTGGGTGTCGGCGCCCTTCTCCTGGCCGATGACCGCGATCGATTCGCCGTTGAAGCGCCCGAAGCCCGCAATCACCGCCTCGTCCTCGGCATATTTCCGGTCGCCGGCGAGCGGCGTGAAGTCGGTGATCAGGCGGTCCAGATAGTCGTTGCAATGTGGCCGGTCAGGGTGGCGGGCGACCTGCGTCCGCTGCCACGGCGTCAGCTTCTTGTAGAGATCGGCCAGCGCGTCGTGAGAGCGCTTTTCCAGCCGCTGAATCTCTTCCGTGACGTCGACGCTCTCGTCCTCGCCGCCCAGCTTCTTCAGCTCGAAGATCTGCCCCTCAAGGTCGGCGACCGGTTTTTCGAAATCCAGATAGTTATGCATGCAGGCGGCCGTGACTCATATACCTGGGAAAACTGGCGCGACGTTAGGCATCGAATGCACAAAGATGCGGCGCAAAGCCGGCTGCAAACTGACGATATGACAGTTCCTTGTCAAGGAAATCGCACCCTCTACTTGCGCGCCGTCCGCGACAGCGGATGGTGATCCTCGACGAGCTGGATCAGGCGCTCTTCCAAAACATGCGTATAGATCTGCGTCGTCGAAATGTCGGCATGGCCGAGGAGTTCCTGCACCGCCCGGAGATCGGCCCCGTTCTGGAGCAAATGGCTGGCAAAGGCGTGCCGCAACACGTGCGGCGAGATCTTGGCCGCGGGGATGCCGGCACGGGCCGCCAGCGCCTTCAGGTCGCGGGCGAACGCCTGGCGCGTCATGTGGCCGCTCTCCGAGAAGGCCGGAAACAACCAGCCGCTCTCCACCCCCCCTTGGCTGGCGGGCGGCAGCACGGCGCCGAAATTGGCCAAGGCATCGCGGGCGCGCTCGCCGATCGGCACCATGCGTTCCTTGTTGCCCTTGCCGCGCACCACGATCATCTGGCCGCGCGAGCGCAGCACCGAGCGCGGCAGGCCGACCAGTTCGGAGACGCGCAGGCCGGTCGCATAAAGAAGCTCGACCAAGGCATAGAGCCGCCGCGCCCGGAGAAGCGCGTTCGCCGACCGTGTCGTGTCGGCGGCCTCCAGGGCAGCCTGATCGAGCAGCCGGTCGACCTCGGCCTCGCTCATGATCTTCGGCAGCGGGCGCCCTTTCCTGGCGCTGTCGATCGAACCCGTAGGGTCGTCGCCGCGTCGCCCTTCGGTATAGAGAAACTGGTAGAACTGGCGCAGCGACGACAGGCGCCGGGCCTGGCTCGATCCTGCGAAGCCCCGCGCGGCCAGATCGCCGATATAGTCGCGGATGTCCTGCGTCTCGGCTTCGCTGAGCGAGCGCCCCGTCTGACTCAGAAAGTCCGCCGCATCGGTGAGATCGCGCTGATAGGCGGCCAGCGTATTGTCCGCCGCGCCCCGCTCCGCCGCCATCATCTCCAGAAAGGCTTCGATGTCGGCGGCGGTTCGTCCGCCCGCTGCGGTGCCCGTCATGGCTGGGCCTGCTCCGTGCCCGCCTCGCGATCCAGTTGCGGCAACGGGATATCCACGACCACAGGACGCTGGACCGGATGGACCCACATCACCAGCGCGGCCATGGCGCCATAGACGAGGCCTGCGATGATGAGAACGGTCGTCAAAAGGCGAACCAGGGTGGGCATGACGGCTTCTGCTCGCGCTGCGGGGAAGCGGCGGCCACCACCTAGACGGCTTCTCGGGCCAAGGCAAGGCCACCGCCGTTTCCCCGCTGCGACCACGCCACCTGACGATGGTTGTCCGCTGGGGGCGGCCAAACCTTGACGGGCCAGCGGATTTCCTATTCTCCGAAGGCCGACCGTTTACTGACGGAAGGACTCTCTTGGCGCAATCGACTGCAACAGATACCGTTGAGGTTGGCCGGATCGTCGCGCGGCTGGGATCGCGGCCGCTGGCGCTGGTCGGTCTCATGGGTGCCGGCAAGACCGCCGTCGGCCGCCGGCTCGCGCGACTGCTCGAACTCGAGTTCGTGGACACCGACGACGAGATCGAGGCCGCCGCGCGCATGTCGGTCGCCGATCTGTTCGCAACCTATGGCGAGCCGGAATTCCGAGCGCTGGAGACCCGTGTCGTCGCCCGGCTGGCGGCCAACGGCCCCGCCGTCATCGCCACCGGTGGCGGCGCCTACGTCAACCCCACGACGCGGCAGTTTCTCAAGGAGAACAGCGTGACGGTTTGGCTGAAGGCCGATCTCGACACTCTGATGGAACGCGTCTCGCGGCGCGACACCCGGCCGCTGTTGCGCACGCCCGATCCACGCGGAACCATGCAGGCGCTGATCGATCAGCGCTATCCGATCTATGCCGAGGCCGACATCACCGTGCACTCGCGCAACGTCGCGCGTGAGACCATCGCGCGTGAAATCGCGGTCGCCGTCGACGACTGGCTGGCTGAAAGACAGGGCACATGAGCGAAACCACAGAAACATCCGGCGACGAGACCGCCATTTCCACCGTGCGCATCGCGCTCGGCGAGCGATCCTACGACGTGCTGATCGGCGCCGGCCTGCTGGCGCGCGCCGGCCAGGAGATTGCGGCGCGTCTGCCGGGCATCAAGGTGGCGGTGGTCACCGACGAGACGGTTGCCGCTCTCCATCTTGAGACCCTGACGCAGGCCCTGGACGATTCGGGCATTCCCAACACCGTCGTCACCCTGCCCGCCGGCGAAGCGACCAAGTCGTTCGAAAAGCTCCAGCAGGTTGTGGACGCCGTGCTGGCGGCGCGGCTCGAACGCGGCGATGCCGTGGTGGCGCTGGGCGGCGGCGTCATCGGCGATCTCGCGGGATTTGCCGCCGGCATCGTGCGCCGCGGCATGCGCTTCGTCCAGATCCCGACGACGCTGCTGGCCCAGGTCGACTCCTCGGTCGGCGGCAAGACCGGCATCAACGCGCGCCACGGCAAGAACCTCGTCGGCGTCTTTCATCAGCCTTCGCTGGTGCTGGCCGATACCGATGTCCTCGACACGCTGGACCGGCGCCAGTTCGCGGCCGGCTATGCGGAGGTCGTCAAATATGGGCTGATCGACCGCCCGGACTTCTACGCCTGGCTGGACGAGGACCGCCCCGCCCTCTTCGCTGGCGGCGCGGCGCGTCGCCATGCCATCGCCGTCAGTTGCCAGGCCAAGGCCGACGTGGTCGCCGCCGACGAGCGCGAATCCGGCAACCGCGCGCTGCTCAATCTCGGCCACACCTTCGGCCACGCACTGGAGGCGGCCACCGGTTATTCGGCCGAGCGGCTGGTCCACGGCGAGGGTGTGGCGATCGGCATGGCCCAGGCCTTCCGCTTTTCCGCGCGTCTCGGCCTGTGCGCCGAGGACGACGCGCGCCGCGTCGAGGTCCATCTTCAGGCGGCCGGCCTGCCCACGCGGGTCGGAGCCATTGCAGGCGCGCCGCTCGACGCCGATATGCTGATGCATCACATCGCGCAGGACAAGAAGGTGCGCCGCGGGCACCTGACCTTCATCCTGACGCGGGGGATCGGCCGCGCCTTCATCGCCTCCGATGTGGACCCGGCCGCTGTCGAAGCGTTTCTACGGAACGAGTTGTCATCATGACCGTAACCCTGTGGCTGATGCTGGCCATCGTTCTGGCTCTCATCTGCCTCTCGGCCTTCTTTTCCGGCTCCGAGACGGCGCTGACCGCGGTCTCGCGGGCGCGCATGATGAGCTACGAGAAAAACGGCGATGCGCGCGCCACCGTCGTCAGCCGGCTGATCGAAAAGAAGGACCGGCTGATCGGCGCCATCCTGATCGGCAACAATCTCGTCAATATCCTCGCCTCGGCACTGGCCACCACCGCCTTTTTGGAGCTGTTCGGCCAGTCCGGCGTCGCGGTCGCCACCATCGGCATGACCGTGCTCGTCGTCATCTTCGGCGAGGTGCTGCCGAAATCCGTATCGATCGCCTACCCCGACACGGTTGCGCTCAAGATCTCCAAAGTGGTTTCGGCGGTCGTGACGACCCTCGGGCCGCTGACCTCGGTGGTCAACTGGATCGTTCGCCGTATCCTGGCGCTGTTCGGCATGAGCCTGGAATCCGGTGCCTCGCTGCTCACCGCGCACGAGGAGTTGCGCGGCGCCGTCGAGGTGCTGCACCGCGAGGGCGCGTTGGTCAACGCCGACCGCAACCGTTTCGGCGGCCTGCTCGACCTTGCCGAACTGGAGGTCTCGGACGTCATGGTGCACCGCACCGCGATGCGCCAGGTGAACGCCGACGATCCGTCGCAGGAGGTCGTCCGCCAGATCCTGGAAAGCCCCTACACGCGCATGCCGGTCTGGAAGAACGACTACGACAACATCGTTGGCGTGGTGCACGCCAAGGACTTGCTTCGCGCGCTGCACGAGGTCGACAACGATCCCAGCAAGATCAACATCCTGAAGATCGCCGCCAAGCCCTGGTTCGTGCCGGAGACGACCTCGCTGCAGGACCAGCTCAACGCCTTCCTGCGCCGGCGCTCGCATTTCGCCATCGTCGTCGACGAATATGGCGAGGTCGAAGGCCTGATCACGCTGGAGGACATCCTGGAAGAGATCGTCGGCAACATCGCCGACGAGCACGACGTCGAGATGCAGGGCGTGACCACCGAGGCCGATGGCTCCGTGCTGGTCGAGGGCTCGGTGCCGATCCGCGATCTCAACCGCGCGCTCGACTGGAACCTGCCGGACGAAGAGGCGGTGACGATCGCCGGGCTCGTCATCCACGAGACCCAGACGATCCCCGAGGAGCGCCAGGCCTTCACTTTCTTCAACAAGCGCTTCACCGTCCTGAAGCGCGAGAAGAACCGCATCGCCCGTCTCAGGATCCGTCCGGCGACCGTGCTGGTGCCGCCCAAGAAGCTGGGCGGCACGGCCTCGACCGAGGACCACTCACCGCCCCCTGTCGAATACGACGAAGACGTTTTCCCAGAAGACGGCGATGTCGAAGACACCCATCGGCTGGAAAACGACATCGCAGCGAACGCGGATGCCGCGATCCCCGTAGCGCCGGCCGAGGAATCTCCCCTGCCCGAGGGATCCGACGAGCCGCGTCCGGACAACAGATCGGATCGCGATCCATTGTGATCCTTCGGCTCGATGGCGCACCCGTGGCGGCCGGCCAAAGCGCGGGACGGCCGGCCGTCAGATCGTCTCGGCGCCGAGTTGCGCCCGCCAGTGGGCGTGCCGGTCCTTGATCACGCGGTCACGCACATAGGCCGACTCTTCCTCTTCCAGTTCCTCCAGCACCTCGAACGAAAAGGCGCTGTCGCCATGTTCGGTCCAGGCGCTCTGCAGGGAGCGGCTGGGGCTTCCGCCCCGTTTGAGGGTGAACGTCAGACGATTCTGAATGGTGGCGAGATCCGGCGCGCGACCGACCCAGCATTGACCTGTCGGCGTGCAGCGCAAGGCGTAGATGCCGGCGACGCTCTTGCGCTTCTTGTAGGCCGCGATCGCAACTTTTCTGTCGTCTGGTGTCATGATGGGCTCACGCGGTTTCCTTTGACCAAGCGGCTCGACGCCGCGATCTGGCTTCGATTTATACCCGGGTAAAAATTTTTGCAATTTCATCCGGGTAGAATTATCGTCCTTCATCCCGTCGATCGAGCAAGACCCGATGCCCAGTTCCCAGCCCTCGTCCTTCACCGCCTTCGCCGGCCGGCGGCAGATCGGCCAAGGCGCGCTTGCGCAGGTCGCTCTTGTCGTCAAAGGAGCCTCCGATGATCCCGACGAGCCGATCCTAGTCTTTGACGATACGACAGGCCGCGTCGTGGATCTCGATCTGCGCGGCAGCCCGGAGGAGATCGCGGCGCGGCACGCCGGCCGGTCTGCCGCGATCGAGCCCTCCGGCAACGGCGAACCGTCAGGCCGGGGCCGAGGGCGCCCGAAGCTGGGCGTCGTGGCGCGCGAGGTGACGCTTCTTCCACGCCATTGGGACTGGCTCGCGGCCCAGCCGGGCGGAGCGTCGCAGGCACTCCGTCGCCTGGTGGACCAAGCCCGCCGAGCCGACGGCGACGAAACCCGCAAGAGGATGGCGCGAGAAGCCGCCTATCGCGTCATGTCGAGCATGGCCGGCGATTTCCCGGGTTTCGAAGAGGCCTCGCGCGCCCTGTTCGCCGGCGACAGAAAGCGCTTTGCCGGGGAGATCGCGCGCTGGCCGGAAGACATCGCAGCCTACGCGCTGCGTCTCGCGGAAACTGCGCTGAAGAACGATGGCGACACCGCCACACCTTGAGCTGACGCGCTGGCCGGTCCTTGGCGCTCGGCCGGCGGTGTTCACCCCAGCGCATTATTCGTCGAGGTACTGCCAGGTATTTGCGCCATCGAGGCGTCTGACCTTGGCCTGCGCGAGCACCTGCGGGGCCATCAGCCGGGCATTGACGCCCATCCGGCCGCGCTCCGGATCGACGCCGGACCAATGCGTGACGCAGCCGCACACCGAACACCGGTGAAACGCGGTCGAACGGGGACCCCAGAGATAGGTGTCAGTCTCGTTGTCGTTCGACAGTTCGATGTCGCTCGGCGCGTAGTAGGCCCAAAGCACACCATAGCGGCGGCAGATCGAACAGTTGCAGTCCGTGACCTCGTTCGGCGGAGAGGCGATCCGGAGACGGACGGCGCCGCAATGGCAGGACGCTTCGATCATGGCGATGCTCCGTTCGTTGCTGAAGGCTGCTCCCCAAGGGCAATGAGGCCTGCGTCCGTCGGCCGAAAGCCGCAGGCGTTCCAATAGAAATCTCGCAGATGCGGTTCGAAGTCCACATGCAGCCAGGTGCAGCCGGCCGCGCAGGCGCGCTGCGTGGCCTCGGCGACGATCCGCGTCGCCAGACCGTGGCGGCGATGCGGCAAGGCGACCATGACGTCCACCAGAAACGCATGCTCGCCGCCATCCCAGGCCACGTTGGCGAAACCGACGAGGCTGCCGGACAGGCGCGCGCACACCCAGCCGAGGCTGTGTTCGATCATCTGCGCCCGCTGATCGCGGACGGCCGGGCGCGCGCCGAAGCAATCCGCGCCCAGGGCGGCCAGTTCATCGTTGTCGAAAGGACCGCGCCAAACTAGATCGCAGGTCACATCGCAAGCCCTCCCCCAACTGCGGCCGATCCGATCGATGCCACAGCCTTCTCGCTTGATGCAGACGCCTACCAGCCGCGCGGTTCGCCCGGCGCGAGAGCCTCGATCGCCAGCGCATGGACGCCGCCGGACAGCTCCGTTTCCAGCGCCGAATTGATGGCCCGGTGGCGTTCGATGCGGCCTTGGCCGGCAAAGGCGGCCGATACGATCCGCACCCGGAAATGGGTCTCGCCCGCACCGCTGACGGGAGCGTGGCCCGGGCCGTCGGGTTGGTGGCCGGCGTGGCGATGGCTTTCATCGAGAACGATCAGCGCCTCCGGAGCGAAGGCGGTGGTGAGTTTGGCCTCGATCGTATCCCTGGTGCTCATGATTTGATCCCAATTCGATGCATAAACCGTGCTATCAATCCCGCCCTGCTTCGGATCGCGAAACGAAGCGGCTCCCGTTAGACGCCAGGCATTTTTCCGTCCTGTCAATTCTTGTTCGCGCCCTGGTGCGGCACCATAATCCGGCCAATGAAGCTCGACTCTAAATATTTCGATCGGATCCGAGTCCGTCCCGACCCCCAGGCGAACGAAAAAGCGCGCGCTCCGCGCTGCGCCTGGGAAGGATGTGACGAACCCGGTCTTTACCGCGCACCGCGCGGCCGCAACCACGAGGGCGAGTACTATCATTTCTGCATGGATCACGTGCGGCTCTACAACAAGTCGTACAACTACTTCTCCGGCCTCGGCGACAAGGACATTCAGGCCTACCTCAAGGATTCGCTGACCGGCCACCGGCCGACGTGGACCATGGGCTCGAACTCGTCGGATCCGCAGGCAGCCGCCGCGACGCGGGCCGCAAAAACGCGCTCCCGGCATTGGAACGGGCATGTCCGCGATCCGTACGACCTGTTTGGCGACCAGGCAGCCCCGCGCCGACCCGAACCGAGGCGCCGCAAGGTCCGCTCGCTGGAAGCGCGCGCCTTCGAGACGCTCGATCTGGCTCAGGATGCCGCCGGCGACGCCATCCGAACCCGTTACAAGAGCCTGGTGAAGCGCTATCATCCGGACGCCAACGGCGGCGACCGTGGCAGCGAAGACCGGTTGCGAGAAGTGATTCAGGCCTACAAGCTTTTGAAGCAGTCCGGTTTTTGCTAGGTCAGAGCTGTGCAATCCGCACTGGCGCGGTGAATCCGAGGCTTGCTCTGCGGCCCATGGCAGATGCCAAGGCCCGGCTCAAATCCGAACATCGTGCCAGAACAAGAGCTTGCTGGCGTCTTTTCGACTCCCGAGCCCGCTCCGCTTCCTGATCTTAAGGTGGCGCGAGCTTTCGGAATCGCGCCATGCGCCGCGTCGCGAGTGTCTTTGCGGCGCATTTTGAGAAGACCGCGGCCAGCGGGATAGACCGCGTGGCGCAGGATTGAAGGAACGGGCCGGCCCGACAAGGCCGCCGGTCCGATGGAGGTGTGATGAGTGCAGCGGTACAGGATGTGGCCGGACTTCCCGACTGCACGATTTCGGTCCGCGACAAGTTCGGCTTCGACAGCGACCTGAAGGTGCCGGCCTATAGGGACGTCACCGAGCATGTCCCCGAGATCGATCCCGACTACCTGTTCGACCGGGAGACGACGCTGGCAATCCTGGCCGGCTTCGCCAAGAACCGGCGCGTCATGGTCGCCGGCTTCCACGGCACGGGCAAGTCGACCCATATCGAGCAGGTGGCGGCGCGGCTCAACTGGCCGTGCGTGCGCGTCAACCTGGACAGCCACATCAGCCGTATCGACCTCGTCGGCAAGGACGCGATCACCGTGCGCGACGGCCTGCAGGTCACCGAGTTCCGCGACGGCATCCTGCCCTGGGCCTACCAGAACAACGTGGCGCTGGTGTTCGACGAATACGACGCCGGCCGACCAGACGTGATGTTCGTCATCCAGCGCGTGCTGGAATCCTCCGGACGCCTGACCTTGCTCGACCAGAGCCGCGTCATCAGGCCGCATCCGGCGTTCCGGCTGTTCGCCACGGCCAACACGGTGGGCCTCGGCGACACCACCGGCCTCTATCACGGCACCCAGCAGATCAACCAGGCGCAGATGGACCGCTGGTCGATCGTCACGACGCTCAACTATCTGCCGCACGACAACGAGGTCGGCATCGTCGTCGCCAAGGCCAAGCATTTCGATAACAAGGAGGGCCGCGAGACCGTCGCCAAGATGGTGCGCATCGCCGACATGACGCGTTCGGCCTTCGTCAACGGCGACCTGTCGACGGTGATGAGCCCGCGCACGGTGATCACCTGGGCCGAGAACGCCGAGATCTTCGGCGATGTCGGCTTCGCCTTCCGTGTGACCTTCATCAACAAGTGCGACGACCTGGAGCGCCCGCTGGTGGCCGAGTTCTACCAGCGCGCCTTCGGCAAGGAGCTACCGGAGTCGAGCGCCAACATGGTTCTGGACTAGGGCAAGACCTCGACCATGGCCCGCATCGGCGACAATTCGGAAGCCCGCAAGGGCAGCAGCTCCAAGGATCGCGAGCCGTTCCGGCGCGCGGTCTCCGGCTGCTTGCGCGCCATTGCCGGCGACCACGAGCTGGAGATCACCTTCGGCAACGACCGGCCCGGCCTCTCCGGCAACCGGGCGCGCCTGCCCGAACTGCCCAAACGCGCGACCCAGAACGACGTGGCCGTCACCCGCGGGCTGTCCGACGCCATGGCCTTGCGCCGCGCCCGCCACGATTCGCGGCTTCACGCCAAGTTCTGCCCGGAGGGGCGCAACGCGCGCGCGATCTTCGACGCCGTCGAGCAGGCCCGCGTCGAGGCGATCGGCGCCCGCACCATGGAAGGCGTCGGCGACAACCTCGCCTCGATGCTGGAAGACCGCTATTTCCGCTCCAACCTGACCGAGGTGACCGATCGGGCCGAGGCTCCGCTGGAAGACGCCCTGGCGCTGATCGTGCGCGAAAAGCTGACCGGCCGGCCGGTGCCGCCCAGCGCCCGAGCGCTGGTCGACCTCTGGCGCGATTTCGTCGACGAGAAGGCCAGCACGAAATTCGAACGCCTGGCCGAGACTCTGGAGGATCAGCAGAGCTTCGCCCGCGCCATGCGCGACATGCTCGCCTCGATGGACATGGCCGAGGAGCTCGGCAACGAGAACCCCGACGACAGCGACGACCAGGACCAGGGCGAGAAGCAGGAAGGCGAAAGCCAGGAGCGCGGCGGTTCGGAGGCGGACTCCAGCTCCGAGGATGCCCAGCCGCAAGAGTCCGAGAGCGAGAACCAGGCCGAAGACGCCGCCGAGACGGACGCGGCCGAAATGTCTGCCGAGGAAATGCTCACGGACGAGGAGGCCGACGCCGAGGCGCCGGGCGAATCGCGCCGCCCGAACCAGCCGCTCACCAACCAGCCGCGCGAGTCCGACTATCTGGTGTTCTCGCCACAGTTCGACGAGGTGGTCGGCGCCGAGGAACTCTGCGACGAAGCCGAACTCGACCGTCTGCGCAGCTTCCTAGACAAGCAGCTCGCCTCGCTCCAGGGCGTTGTCGGCCGGCTCGCCAACCGGCTGCAGCGCCGTCTCATGGCGCAGCAGAACCGCGCCTGGGAGTTCGACCTGGAAGAAGGCTATCTCGATCCCGCCCGCCTATCGCGGCTGGTGATCGACCCGATGCAGCCACTCTCCTACAAGATGGAGCGCGACACCTCCTTCCGCGACACGGTGGTGACACTGCTGCTCGACAATTCCGGCTCGATGCGCGGTCGTCCGATCACCGTGGCGGCCACCTGCGCCGACATCCTGGCCCGCACGCTGGAGCGCTGCGGCGTCAAGGTCGAGGTGCTGGGCTTCACCACCCGCGCCTGGAAGGGCGGCCAGGCCCGCGAGGCCTGGCTCAAGGCCGGCAAGCCGCCGCGCCCCGGCCGGCTCAACGATCTGCGCCACATCGTCTACAAGAGCGCCGACGCGCCCTGGCGCCGCTCGCGCCGCAATCTCGGGCTGATGATGCGCGAGGGCCTGCTCAAGGAGAATATCGACGGCGAGGCGCTGATCTGGGCGCACAACCGGCTGCTCGGCCGGCCCGAGCAGCGCAAGATCCTGATGATGATCTCGGACGGCGCTCCCGTCGACGATTCGACGCTCTCGGTCAATCCGGGCAACTACCTGGAACGGCATCTGAGAGCCGTCATCGAGGAGATCGAGACCCGCTCGCCGGTCGAACTGCTGGCGATCGGTATCGGCCACGACGTCACGCGCTACTATCGCCGCGCCGTGACGATCGTCGACGCAGAGGAACTTGCCGGCGCAATGACCGAGCAACTGGCCGGCCTCTTCGAGGACGAGAGCCAGGGCGGCGGATCTTCGCAACGGCGGCGGGCTGGCATTCGCCGGTGATGCGCGGCCGGACGCTCGGTCTCGCGGCGGCGAGCGTCGCGCTGGTCACAGCCGCCTGCGCACAGCCGCATCTTGCCGCGCAGCCGGACATCACCATCACGGCCTCATCGATCAGCCAATTCCAGCCCGGCTCGACACAGACCCGCTTCGGCAGTCTCGATTTCGTGGGCGGGCTGAAGCTCGCGTCGTCGGATGTCCGGTTTTCCGGCCTGTCCTCGTTTCGGTTCACCGCGGGTCGGAGCCACTTCCTGGTGGTGACGGACACCGGTTATTGGGTGACGGGCGACCTGCGCCGCGATCCGCAGGGACGCCCGGCCGGCATCGATGATGCGCGGCTCTTCCCGATCCTCGATACCCATGGCCAGCCTGCCAAGCGCAAACGCGACGCGGATGCCGAGGCGCTGGCCGTCGTCGGCGACAAGGCGTTCGTCGCATTCGAAAGCGACGCCCGCATCGAAGCCTTCGACTACCCCCTCGATCCAGCCGAGAGCCGGCCGCAGCCGGTGAAACTGCCGGTGCCGCGCGGCGAACTGAGACGCAACAAGGGGTTGGAAATGTTAGCGGCCGCGCCCTCGGGCAGCCGCCTTCACGGATCGCTGGTCACGGTGAGCGAGCATTCCATCGATTCGGACGGCAATCTCTTCGCCGCGATCTTCGATGCCGACCATTCGTCGGTCTTCAAGGTGCGACGTGACGAGAACTGGGACGTGACCGACGGCGCCTTCCTGCCCGACGGCGACCTGTTGCTCCTGGAGCGCCGCTTCACGGGCATCTTGTCCGGCATCGGCATGCGCATCCGCCGCGTGGACGGCCGGACGATCCAGCCCGGCGCGCTGGTCGACGGTCCGATCATCATGCAGGCCGATCTCGGACAGGAGATCGACAACATGGAAGGGCTGGAGGTCTCGGTCGGCGACGACGGCAAGACCTACCTGACGCTGATCTCCGACGACAACGGCAACTTCTTCCAGCGCACCCTGCTGCTGGAGTTCAGGCTGGCTGACGATCGCTCGCCGGCGACAAACTGACGGGAAATTTCAGCGGACGAGATCCTTATCGGGCCTCGCCAGTCGGGCGCGCACTGGCTGCCATGGCTCGCATCTCAGAGCTCGCGCGAGCCATGGCAGTCCCACTTTCTCGT
This sequence comes from Consotaella aegiceratis, assembly GCF_036541425.1. Lineage (NCBI taxonomy): Bacteria > Pseudomonadati > Pseudomonadota > Alphaproteobacteria > Hyphomicrobiales > Aurantimonadaceae > Consotaella > Consotaella aegiceratis. The sequence goes on along the minus strand of NZ_JAZHFT010000007.1, from coordinate 30,225 downwards.
GAGTCGTTCGTTACTGGACTGCCGGACAGGAGTCGCCTTCCATTGGGGTTACGTTCGTCGCGCCGGCCGCTGTCGCCGCACAAGGCGTCGGGAATTGCTGGTATATACCATCGATGATGCCACACGAGATAACCTGCGCGCACGCCTGCAGGTCCGACGACGCCCGGCAGCTACCGACATAGGCGACGCTGGCCCCATGTGCGGCGGCCATGCACTTGTTACTATATGTCACCCCATCGCACCCGCACACAGGGATGAACTCCTTGGTGCAAATCTCTGGCTTGGCCATGCATGTGCCCGCTTGATCCGCAATACCGCAGGACGCTTCGAGCGAATATCGGCAGTACTCGTCCTCTCCGCATTGGCCACCAGCCACGCCGCCGCAGAAATCACCCGGCGCCGCCCATGCCGAAGCGGGGAAAATCAAAAGTGCCGCGATTGCCAGCCATCTGCGCATGCCATCCTCCCAAACCGATTTTTCATTAACGTCATTCCCGCACCTCCGTCCCAGGATCGACCGCCATGTAATCGGAAGCGCCGAATGAGCCAATTTTAGCAAAAGCAACAAGAAATGCAATCAATGGTAGTTATTTACCATATATGCACCTTTATATTGTGATGACACATCGAACTGCTCAGCAATGAAGCCGCCGCTCTCTCCGAACCGAATGGGCCAGCAGCAACTCCCGACTGGTGGACCAAGTCGGAATTTGCAAAGCCGTTGCTCTTCTGGAGATCTGCGTTAGGAGCGATCCATCTCGACCGCACAGGATTGCCCAGTCTCAGCTCCTTGCCGGCACCGGATAGGGCATCAGGGCCTGCATGATGATGCGGTAGGGCACAAGCGCCAGCGCGGCGATGACGAGCTTGATGCCGAGATCGCCCAGCGCCCAGGAGACCCAGCGCACCGTTTCCACCGACAAGACGCCGAAGAGCGGCGCGGTGCCCAGCGAGAAGTCGTCGTTCGGCCCCAGAAAGGCAAAAGCGGGCGCAAAGCTGATGGTGAAGAAGATCGCCGTATCCACGACCGTTCCCGCCACGGAGGAGATCACCGGTGCCCGCCACCAAGCCTGCCGCCGCAGCCCGTTGAAGATGGTGATGTCGAGGAGCTGGGCCGCCAGGAACGCGCAGCCGGAAGCGAGCGCGATGCGCATCAGCCGGTCGGCGGCCGTGGCGAAGTCCATCAGACCGAGGCTGAACAGCAGCTTCGGCACGACGATCGAACAGACCACCGCCGCCAGAAAGCCGACGAGAACGACGCGACGCGCGATTCTCGGCCCGAACCGACGATTGGTCAGGTCCGTGACCAGGAAGGAGAAGGGATAGGTGAAGGCGCCCCAGGTCAGGATATCGGCGAGCTGGAGCGAGCCGATCGAGCCCCCGACCGGAAACTGGACGAGGACGTTGGAAGCGACAACGATCAGCGTCATCGCCAGAACGGCGGGAAGATAGCGGCGCGTGCTGCTCATTTTTTTATCCTGGGTGATGGAACCAGTACGGCCGGGCGCCACCATGACGCCCGGCCGCAAAAGGACAGTTCAGGCTGAAGCTCAGGCTTCGGCGGTCGCGAGTTTCTTGGCCACCTGGCGCTTGAGCAGGCGCGCGCGCGGCGACAGCTCCCGTTCGCTCGCCTTCATCAGGAAGGCGTCGAGGCCGCCGCGATGCTCCACCGAGCGCAGCGCGTGGGCGCTGACCCGCAGGCGGACGCGCTGGCCGAGCGAGTCGGACATCAGCGTGACGTTGCAGAGATTGGGCAGGAAGCGGCGACGCGTTTTGTTGTTCGCGTGGCTCACATTGTTGCCGGTCATGACGGCCTTGCCGGTCAGTTCGCAAGCGCGTGACATTGTGATCACCTTATATGGTCGATGCCACCCGACCGCCGCAACCGTTTTTGGCCGGCGCGATCATGGCCCGGGGCTGATCGGGAAAATCGCTCGCCCTATACCGATATCGGTCGATAAGGTCAACACGCGGCCACGCAAAGCCGTGCGGCTCACGCGGGTCGGGGTCGTTCATCGCTTGCCGACCCGCCCCGCGCCGAATCCATGTGACGATGTCGCCGATGGAAGCGCCTAGGGAGGATCGCTTTTTCGCGGTATGAGGCCGGCGTGGAAGCACGTTCCTTGCCTGTCGCGGCGCGACCGGGCAGAACGCGGGCCACTTGGCGCCGGCGGCGCGAGCCGCAACGGCGAAGTTTCGAGACCAGAGACCGAATAGTGCAAGCGTACCCCTCCCATGGCGAGCCGAGCGGACCTCCGGGCGAGCCAGCCGACACCGACACGATCGTGCGCTTCCAGGCCGCCGGAAAACGCTTTGCCGCGCCGAAGGGCGGAACGGCCTTCGCGGCCCTCGAAGATATCGATCTGGCGATCCCGAACCGCCGCATCGTCGGCATCATCGGGCGGTCCGGCGCCGGCAAGTCGACACTGATCCGTCTGGTCAACGGTCTCGAACGCCCGACCTCGGGCCGCATACTGGTCGACGGTGTCGATGTCGGCGCGATGGACGAGCGCGGCTTGCGCGACCTGCGGCGCAACGTCGGCATGATCTTTCAGCATTTCAATCTCCTGTCGGCGCGCACGGCCTATGCCAACGTGGCGCTGCCCTTGGAGATCGCCGGCCTCGGCAAGACGGAAATCCGCGAACGGGTGCTGCCCTTGCTCGACCTGGTCGGACTGGCGGACAAACGCGACCGCTATCCGGCGGAGCTGTCGGGCGGACAGAAACAGCGGGTTGGCATTGCGCGCGCCCTGGCGACGCGGCCCAAGGTGCTGCTGTCGGACGAGGCGACCAGCGCGCTCGATCCGGAAACCACGCGATCGGTGCTGGCGCTGCTGAAACAGGTCAACAGCGAATTGGGTCTGACGGTGCTTCTGATCACCCACGAGATGCAGGTGGTGCGCGAGATCGCCGACCGGGTCGCCGTGCTCGACCGGGGCCGTATCGTGGAAACCGGCGACACCTACTCGGTGTTCTCCCGCCCGCAGCATCCTGTCACCAGAAGCTTTCTCGAAGGCGTCACCGGTGTTCGCCTGCCGGCCTTCGTGACGGAGCGGATGACGGATGCGGCAGAGCCGGGTGCGAGCGCCGTGCTCAAGGTCGTCTTCACCGGTCCGACCGCCACCGATCCGATCCTCGCGCAGCTCGGCAAGGAATTGGCCATCGACGTCAACATTCTGGCCGGCGCCGTCGACGAGATCGCCGGCCGGCCCTTCGGCACGCTGGTCGTCTCTCTCGATCTGGCCGTGCTCGAACCGGCCCGCCGCTTCATCGAGGAACGGGGTCTGGCCACGGAGGTGCTCGGCTATGTCCGCTAACATGCTCTGGCTGATCTGGGGCGCCACCCTCGACACGCTGTTCATGGTGGCGGTGTCGGCGGTGATAGGGGTGATTCTCGGCGCGCCGCTCGGCATCTTCCTCGCCACCAGCCGGGCGGGCGAACTGTTCGCGGCCCCGGCCCTCAACCGCGTTCTCGGCGCCGTCGTCAACGCCGTGCGATCGACGCCCTTCATCATTCTGGTGGTGGCGATCATTCCCTTCACGCGGCTTTTGACCGGCACCTCGATCGGCACGTCGGCCGCGATCGTGCCGCTGACCATCGCGACCATTCCCTTCGTCGCGCGCCTCGTCGAATCCTCGATCAGAGAGGTCGACCCGGGCCTGATCGAGGCCGCGCGCGCCATGGGCGCCAGCCCGCTGCAGATCGTCTGGAAGGTGCTGGTGCCGGAGGCCCGGCCGTCGATCACGCTTGGGCTGACGCTCACCGTGGTCAGCCTGATCGGCTACTCGGCCATGGTCGGCGCCGTCGGCGGCGGCGGGCTCGGCGATCTCGGCATTCGCTACGGCTACCAGCGCTTCATGCCGGAAATGATGCTGGCGGTGGTCGTCGTCCTGATCGCCCTCGTCCAGGCGGTGCAGTCGACCGGCGACCTGCTCGCCCGCCGCTTCGACAAGCGCAGCCGCAACACCTGATCCTTCGAAATCTCCAATTCACGCTAAAAGGACTCCCATGCCCCTCAAGACCATTCTGCTCGCCGGTACGCTGGCAATTGGCGTCGCCGCTCCCGCTCTGGCCGAGAGCATCACCGTCGGCGTCACGCCGGGCGAACACGCCGAGATCATGGAAAAGGTGAAGGACGTCGCGGCCAAGGAAGGGCTCGACATCGAGGTCATCGAATTCTCCGACTACGTCGTGCCGAACCAGGCTTTGGCGGACGGAGAGCTCAACGCCAATTCGTTCCAGCATCAGCCCTACCTCGACGCTCAGGTGGCCGATCGGGGCTTCGACATCGTCAGCGTCGCACCAACCATCAACACGCCGATGGGTGTCTATTCACAGAAGGTGAAGAGCCTGGACGAGTTGCAGGACGGCGCCACGGTCGCCATTCCCAACGACCCGACCAATGGCGGGCGGGCCCTGCTGCTGCTGCAGGATGCCGGCCTCATCACCTTGAACGCCGACGCCGGCCTGAAGGCGACTCCGCTCGACATCACCGAAAACCCGAAGAACGTCGAGATCGTGGAACTGGACGCCGCGCAGTTGCCGCGTTCGCTGCCGGATGTCGACGCGGCGGCGATCAACACCAACTACGCGTTGGAAGCCGGCCTCGATCCGAAAAACGACTCGATCGCCCGGGAATCCGCCAAGTCGCCTTATGTGAACGTCATCGCCGTGCGCAGCGAGGACAAGGACGCCGAATGGCTGAAGAAGCTGATCGCCGCCTATCACGACCAGTCGATCCGCGACTTCATCGACACCGAATACAAGGGCGCGGTCATCGCGTCCTGGTAGGCCGGGATCGGGCTGCAGCGGTTGTCCCGCCGCAGCCCTTCCAGGCAAAAGCGACGATCGCGCCGACCGCTATCGGTCGAAGTCGCGAAAAGGCGCGCCTAGAGATCGATCCGGTAGCGCAGGCCCTCGTGCCCGCCATAGATATCGAGCTTCTGGAAGCGCTCGACGAGCCACCCGCCACATGCCTCGATGACGCGCTGAGACGCCTGGTTCTCGGGATCCGTCGTGATCTCGATATAGGGCAGCCCCAGAACCCGCGCCTCGGGCAGGATCAGCTTGAGCCCGGCCTTGGCGTAGCCCATGCTCTGCTTCCACGGCACCACCGCATAGCCGACATGGCCGAGGACATGCGGAGGTAGGGCCGGCGTTCCCGGCTGCCAGCGAAAGTTGATGTTGCCGCAGAAATCGTCGTCCCAGATCCACCGCCGGAATCCCGGCAGGCGCGGCTTCGTCGTGCCGTCGGGCATCTTGATCGGCGCGCCCCTGGCCTCGGGATCGTCGAGGCTGTCCACGAAGGCGGCGGCATCCGCCTCGATGCGCACGATCTCCTCTTCGGCGGCCACCCGCCCGCGCACGGTGTCGGCCGAGAAGCCGCGCTGCAACGCGGCCAGATAGGCCGGCAGGCGATCGAGGCTCGGCTTGACGAGCTGGACGGACATCGTCATTGGCTCCATGGGAAGCGACAGCACTGGACGACGGGTCGGATCGGACACCCGATGCCGGATGCCGAGCGCGAAAAGACAAAAGGCGGACTTTCGCCCTATTTGCAAGCCTAGCTTGCGTGTCCCCGATCGATCGGACCTCGCCATGCTTCTTTCGCGCGCTTACCTCGGTGTCTTTCTCGGCCTCGCTCTGGGGCTGGCCGGCGCCTCGCCCCTGCGCGCGGAGGGCACGGGACGGCAGTCCTATAAGACCGTCTATCAGATCTCGCTGATCGGCTTCATCGTCGGGCGTGCCACGTTCCACACCACGCTCGAAGAGCAGGGGTTCTCCGTCGAGGGCGAACTGTCTTCGGCGGGGCTTGCCGATCTCTTCGCCAAGACGCGCGGCACCAGCTCGGTGAAGGGGAGCTATGCAGGCGAAAAGCTTCTGCCCAACCACTATGCCCTCGCCTACGAGATGGGCGACAAGGCCTGGTCGAGCCGGGTCGACTTCGCCGGGGGCCGGGCCGTAGCCACGCAAACCAAGCCCGAGGACCGCAACCGCAAACGCGATTTCATTGCCGTCGAGCCGGACCATCTCGCCTCCGTCGTGGATCCGCTCAGCGGGTTGATGATTCGCAAGGGCGACGGCGACGCGCTGTGTCAGCGAACGGTTGCCTTCTATGACGGCTGGACGCGGCTCGACCTGATATTGTCGCCGGCCGGTCAACAGAAGGTCTCCACCGACGGCTATTCGGGCGACGCGATCGTGTGCAAGGCAAAGGTCCGGCCGGTCAGCGGCTATCGCCGGTCCAACAAGCAGCTGAAATTCATGCGCGATCAGACGATCGAACTTCGCTTCGCGCCGATCGGCGACACCGATATCTACGCTCCGGTTCGCGTTCGCGTCCCCACCGAGGTTGGGCCGCTGACGATCACCGCCAGTACCTTCGCCAAGCGCTGAGGCATCCTCCCACCTTGACCTGCGAAGGGGCACGCCTGACAACGGGCATCCCTCGAGTGTGGAGTAGGCTGTGGCGACCCTCTATGGCTTTGCGGCGGTCCTGATGTGGGCGCTCCTGGCGCTGTTCACCGCGAGGAGCGGGGCGGTGCCGCCCTTCCAGCTCAACGCCATGACGTTCGCGGTGGGCAGCCTCGTCGGCATCGTCGCCTTGTGGGTGCGCGGAACGCCGCTTCGGGTGTTTCGCCAGCGCCCGGCCGTCTGGCTTGTCGGCGTCGGCGGCCTGTTCGGCTATCACGCGCTCTATTTCGCCGCCCTGCGCCGGGCACCAGCGGCGGAAGCCAGCCTGATCGCCTATCTCTGGCCGCTGTTGATCGTGCTGGGATCGGCTCTGCTTCCGGGCGAGCGGCTGCGCTGGTATCATGCAATGGGCGCGCTGCTCGGCCTGGGCGGCGCGGCTCTCATCATCGCCGATCGCGGCGGCCTCGACTTTTCGCAACGCTACGCCGCCGGTTACGGGCTGGCCCTGTGCGCGGCCTTCTTCTGGTCGTCCTATTCGCTCGCCTCGCGCCGCTTTTCCAGCGTACCGAGCGAAGTGGTCACTGGCTTCTGCCTGGGCACCGCGCTGTTGTCGCTGCCGGTTCACCTTGCCTTCGAGACCACGGTGTGGCCGGCGGGCGCGGGCGAATGGCTGGCGGTGCTCGGCCTCGGCCTCATGCCCGTGGGGGCCGCCTTCTACGTCTGGGACCACGGCGTCAAGCACGGCGACATCCAGGTCATCGGCGCATCGAGCTATGCCGCGCCGCTGCTGTCGACGCTGATCCTGGTCGCGGCGGGCGAGACGAGAATGTCGGCAACCATCCTGTCGGCTGCCGTCCTCATCACCACCGGCGCCGTCCTCGCCGCCCTGCCGCTGTTCGCGCGCCTGGTCCGACCGCGATCGCCCGACGGGCCGACAAGAAATCCAAATGGACCCAAGCACATAGGCGAAAAATCAGAATCAATCTGATAATCGGCGTGGCCTGATCGTGCCGCCCACCGACTATCCCGAACGCCCGCCCGCCGGCCTTGGCGTCGGGCGCCAGTCAGGCGGTGCCAATTCGAAGCTGGAAAACACGAAGGCCGGCGCCACGGTGCACCCGACCAGCGTGTATTCGCCAAGGCTCGTCGCGGTCTGCCACCAGCCCGCGGGCACGGTGAATTGCGGCTCTTCCCGAAGCGCGAAGTTGGAGCCCAGTCGATGCGCCGACGCGTCGTGGCCGTTCGGCGAAACGGTCAGGACCAGGGGCGCGCCGGCATACCAATGCCAAGTCTCGGCAGCATCCGTGACGCGATGCCAGGCCGAGGTCTCGCCGACCTTCAGGAGATAATAGATCGACGTCGAACGCGCCCGCCCGTCCGCGTCCGTCGCCGTATCGCGGAAAACCTCGCGAAACCAGCCACCTTCCGGATGCTGCTCCAGCTTCAGGTGATCGATGATGACATCCGCAGCGCCTGCCATCAGTACTGGTCCCGCCGCTTGCGCATGACGGCGAAGACCTCGATCGGATCCGTGTCGAGCATCTCCAGTTCACCCTTCAGGATCGGGTCGTCGGCGCGCAGGAACGGATTGGTCAGCCTTTCGGTGCCGAGCAGAACGGGCAGCGTCGGCTGGCCCTCCTCGCGCAGTCGCTCGACCTCGGCGATGCGGTTGCGTAGCGCCGTGTTGCCCGGATCGATCGCCACCGCGCATTTGGCGTTGGTGGCGGTGTATTCGTGCCCGCAATAGAGCATGGTCTCATCCGGCAGGGCGCGGAGCCGCTGGAGCGAGGACCAGAGCATCGCCGCGTCGCCCTCGAACAGCCGGCCGCAGCCGAGCGAGAACAGGGCGTCGGCCGCGAACAGCGCCTTGGCTTCGGGCAGGTAGTAGGAGATCTCGCCCAGCGTATGGCCAGGCGTGTCGATCACCTCGACCCGGATGCCGCCGACGTCGAGCACGTCGCCCCCCTTGGCCGCCCGGTCGAGCCCCGGAATCCGATCCTGCTCTTTTTCCGGCCCGATGATGGTCGCTCCATAGGCCTGTTTCAGCGCTTCGTTGGCCGCGACATGGTCGCCGTGATGATGCGTGGTGAGAATATGGGTCAGCGTCCAGCCCGTCTCGTCCAATACGGCACGGATCGGCCGTTCCTCGGGGGCGTCGATGGAAATCGTCGTGCCGGTCTGCGGATCGTGAACCAGAACGCCAAAATTGTCGCTGCGGCACATGAATTGCCGGATTTCGATCTCGCTCATGAAAGTCCTCTCTGACATGCCGCGTCGCTGATGTAGGGCGCGCGACGGCGGGAATAAACCGGTTCGAGCGGATGGGAGCGGGTTCGGCGCCTCAAGCGAGCCCCGACTTTATGATTCGATCATCGCCGCGTTATAGAAGGCGGGAGGAAACACGAGGCCGCCCGCAAGCCTGGATCATGAACGCCGATATCATCGACCTGCGCGAGTTCTACCTCTCCCCCCTGGGGCTTGCCGCACAGCGCGCCGTGCAGGCCGCGCTGACGTCGGTCTGGCAGCCGATCACCGACGAGCGGCTGGTTGGGCTGGGCTATACCCTGCCCTATCTCGACCGCTTCGCGAGCGACGCCGAACGCGCCTTTGCCTTCATGCCCGCCGCCCAGGGCGCGGTGAAGTGGCCGGCGGGGCTCTGCTCCCTGACGGCAATGGTCGATGGCGAGGATCTGCCGCTGCCCGATTCCTCGGTCGATCGCATCCTGATGGTCCATGCCCTGGAATTCGCGGAAAACCCGAACCAGCTTTTGACGGAGGCGTGGCGTGTCCTGGCGCCGAGCGGCGAGCTCGTGGTGGTGGTGCCCAACCGGCGCGGCGTGTGGAGCCGTTTCGAGCACACCCCCTTCGGCTCGGGCCGGCCATGGTCGCGCGGCCAGCTCCTGAACCTGATGCGCGAGACCATGTTCACGGCCTGCTCGGTGTCGGAGGCTCTCCTGTTTCCGCCGTTCAAGCGCCGGTCGCTGCTCGGCCTCGCCGGAGCGATGGAGCGCTATGGCCGTGACGCCTGGCCGATCTTTTCCGGCGTCGTCGTCGTCGAGGCGAAGAAGCAGATCTATCGTGGCATCCCGGTCGCCGATGCACGGCGCGAGCGCCAACGCATCCGCACGCCCGTGCTGGTGCCGCAAGGTTTGCCGTCCTAGCGTCGCGCCACTCTGGCGACGCCGCCCTCCGCGCCCTACTTTGTCGGTATTCCCGAAGTTATCGAAAGGCGAAGAGCGATGGACAAGCGCATCCTCGGACGCGACCTCGAAGTCTCGACCATGGGTCTCGGCTGCATGGGCATGTCGGAATTCTACGGCGCCGGCGACGAGCAGGAATCGACGGCCGTCCTTCATCGGGCGATCGAACTCGGCGTCACCTTCTTCGACACCGCCGACATGTACGGCAGCGGTCACAACGAAGAGCTCGTGGGCAAGGCGCTGTCGCCCCACCGGGACGACGTCATCATCGCCACGAAGTTCGGCAATGTTCGCGGCCCGAACGGCGAGCGTCTCGGCGTCAACGGAAGACCCGATTATGTCAAAAGCGCTTGCGAGGCGAGCCTGAAGCGCCTCGGCATCGAGATGATCGACCTCTACTACCAGCACCGTGTCGATCCAGAGACGCCGATCGAGGACACGGTCGGCGCCATGGCGGATCTGGTGAAGCAAGGCAAGGTCCGCCATCTCGGACTGTCCGAAGCCGCGCCGGAGACCATCCGCCGTGCTCACGCAGTCCATCCGATCACCGCCGTTCAGACCGAATACTCGCTGTGGACCCGCGACGTGGAGGATACGATCCTGCCGACGCTGCGCGAACTCGGCATCGGCTTCGTGCCCTATTCGCCGCTCGGCCGCGGCTTCCTCACGGGCCGCTTCAAGACGCCCGACGATCTGCCCGAAGGCGATTTCCGCAAGGCCAATCCGCGCTTTTCGGGCGAGAACTTCCAAAAGAACCTCGATCTGGTCGCCAAGGTCGAGGCGATCGCCAACGATAAAGGCGCAACGGCCTCGCAGGTCGCCCTCGCCTGGGTTCTGGCGCAAGGGCCGGACATCGTGCCGATCCCCGGCACCAAGCGGGTGACATATCTGGAGGACAACGTCCGAGCCGACGCCGTCATGCTGTCCGCGGACGAGATCGCCGCGCTCGACGCGGCCTTCCCGCAGGGCGCAGCCGCCGGCACGCGTTATCCCGAAGCGGCGATGAAGATGCTGGGGCTGTAGAAGACGAAATCAGATCGTTGGCAGGAGGATGCTCTCCCCTCACCGCTTCAGCACGAACACCGCCTGCTGGCCGAAGACGTTCCAGAAGGCCCAGGGCATCCGCATGCCCATCTTCTGACCGGTCGCATTGAGCGCGATCGCCGTCTCGACCTCGGCGCCCAGCTCCTTGGCCAAAGCGACGAAGTCGCGGATCGTGCAGAAGTGGATGTTGGGCGTGTCGTACCAGGCATGCGACAGGTTCTTCGTCACCGGCATTTGCCCGCGAATGCCGAGCGACAGACGGATCGACCAGTGCCCGAAATTGGGGAAGGATACGATCGCCCGCTGGCCGATCCTCAGCAGCTCCTGGAGCACCGTCCGCGGATTGCGGGTCGCCTGGATCGTCTGCGACAGGACGACGAAGTCAAAAGCGTCGTCCGGATAGTGCACGAGGTCGGCATCGGCGTCGCCCTGGATGACCGAAAGCCCACGCGCCACGCATTCGTTGACGCCCTGCTGGCTCAGCTCGATGCCGCGCCCGTCGACGTCGCGCCGCGTCTCCAACAGCGCCAGCAGCGAGCCGTCGCCGCAGCCGATGTCGAGCACGCGGGCCCCCGGCGTCACCAGATCGGCGATGACGCGGAGATCGACGCGCGATGCCGCCGTGTTGGCGAGGCTCTGTGTTGCGGAAACAGGGCTATCCACCGCTCTAGAGCCCCCTCGCCCGCGCCGCCGACGAGATGAACCCGTCGATCGCCGCGAAGAATACCGGCTCGTCGAGCAGGAAGGCATCGTGACCTCGGTCCGTCTCGACCTCGACGAAGGAGACCGATGCCGCAGCGGCGTTGAGCGCATGCACCACAGCGCGGTTCTCCTCTGTGGGAAACAGCCAGTCGCTCGAAAAAGACACGAGGCAGAACCGCGTCTTTGTGTTGCGGAAGGCCGCGGCCAGACGGCCGTCGAAGTCCGCCGCGATGTCGAAATAGTTCATCGCGCGCGTCAGATAGAGATACGAGTTGGCGTCGAAGCGGTCGACGAAGGTCATTCCCTGGTGGCGCAGATAGCTCTCGATCTGAAAGTCCGCCTCGAAGCCGAAGCCGAAAGCCTCGCGATCCTGAAGTTCGCGACCGAATTTCCGCTGCAGCGCCGCTTCCGACAAATAGGTGACGTGCGCGGCCATGCGCGCCACCGCGAGCCCCTTGTGCGGACGAACGCCCTCGACGATGTAGCGTCCGCCGCGCCAGTCCGGATCGGCCATGACGGCTTGGCGTCCGACCTCGTCAAAACCGATGTTCTGGGAGGTGTGCCGGGCGCCGGTGGCGATCGGCAGCGCCGCGAAGACGCGCTCGGGATAGCTCACGGTCCATTGCAGCACCTGCATGCCGCCCATCGAGCCGCCGATGACGGCGAACAGGGTCTCGATGCCGAGCCGGTCGATCAGCATGGCCTGGGCGCGCACCATATCGCGAATGGTGATGACCGGCAGGTCGAGCGCATAAGGCTCGCCAGTCGCCGGATCGACCGAAGCCGGGCCGGAAGAGCCCATACAGCCGCCGATCACGTTGGAGCAGATGACGAAGTATTTCGAGGTGTCGATCGGCTTGCCTTCGCCGATCAGCGTCGACCACCAGCCCGGCCGGCCCGTCACCGGATTGGTGTTGGCGGCATGCTGGTCGCCGGTCAGCGCATGACAGACCAGAATGGCGTTGGACTTGTCGGCGTTCAGCTTGCCGTAGGTGTTGTAGGCGACCTGGAACGGCGCCAGATCGCGGCCGGCGTCGAGGCTCAGCGGCTCGTCGGTCCCGAACACGGCGACAGGGCTCGACGGATGGTTGGCCTCTCGGCTGCCCAGCGCCGGCAACACAGTCTGCTTGGTGGCGTCGATGGTCATGGCATTCCAGCCGGTCTCTCGTCTTCGCGGGCAGCGCCCAGGCTACCGCGCTGGATATAAACGCTCGGCCGCGTCGTTGCCAACCGCATGGCTCGCGCGAAAGCTGCATCGCCACACCGCGGAGGCCGAATAGTGGGCATCGGCGTCGCCGGACGCCCTCGACATCTCTGTCGTTGGGAGCTATCCGGCTCGGTGGACCCGCTCCAAAGCCAAACGGGCCCGATCTTCGACCCGTCGTGAAGGAACTGTTTCATGGGCAGCGAGACCCTGCGCCCGACGCCGATCAAGGGTGTGCTCGATATCGACACCTACGTGCCGGGGAAGGACAAGGTCCCGGCCGGCGTCAAGCTCCACAAGCTGTCGTCCAACGAGACGCCGCTCGGTCCGTCGCCGCAGGCGCGCGAGGCCTATCTCAAGGCTGCCGAGCGGCTGGAATACTATCCCGACGGTCAGGCGATCGCGCTCAAGCAGGCGATTGCCGAGACTCAGGGGCTCAACCCGGCCAACATTCTGTGCGGCAACGGCTCGGACGAACTGCTGGGCCTGCTCTGCGCCGTCTATCTGGCGCCGGGCGACGAAGCGATCCACACCGAGCACGGATTTCTCGTCTACCACATCCAGATCCTGGCGCGTGGCGCCACGCCGGTGGTCGTCAAGGAGCGCGAGGCGCGCGCCGACGTCGATGCGATCCTGGCCGCAGTAACCGAACGCACCAGGATCGTCTTCCTCGCCAACCCGAACAACCCGACCGGCACCTATCTGCCGTTCGACGAGATCCGCCGCCTCCAGGCCGGCCTGCCGAAGAACGTGCTGCTGGTGCTCGACGCGGCCTATGCCGAATATGTCCGGCGCAACGACTACGCGGCCGGCATCGAACTGGTCGCCTCGGCGGAGAACGTCGTGATGACGCGCACCTTCTCCAAGGTGCACGGCCTGGCGGCGCTGCGCATCGGCTGGATGTACGCGCCGGAGGCCGTGGTCGGCGCGCTCGACCGGGTGCGCGGTCCCTTCAACCTCAACGCCGCGGCGATCGCGGCGGGAGCGGCCGCCCTGCGCGACCGGGGGCATGTCGAAGCGTCGGTGGAACACAACGGCCGCTGGCTTGGCTGGCTGACCGAAGAATTGACCGGGCTTGGCCTGACGGTGACGCCGAGCGTCGCCAACTTCGTCCTCATCCATTTCCCGGATAAGCCCGGCAAGACCGCCCCGGAGGCCGACGCCCACCTGACCGCGCGCGGCTTCGTGCTGCGGCGCGTGACCGGCTACGGCTTTCCCAACGCGCTCAGAATGACCGTGGGCACGGAAGAGGCCAATCGCGGCGTGGTGGCCGCCCTTTCGGATTTCCTGAAGGCATAGGCATGACCGAGGCAGAACCGCTCTTCGACAAGGTGGCGCTGATCGGTATCGGCCTGATCGGCTCTTCCATCGCGCTCAACATCCGCCGTCACGGTCTCGCCCGCCACGTCGCCATCGCGACACGTCGCGCCGAGACGCTGGCCCGCGCGGAAGAGCTCGGCCTGGGCGACAGCTATACGCTGAGCGCGGCCGAGGCCAGCGCGGACGCCGACCTGGTGATCCTGTGCGTGCCGGTGGGCGCCTGCGGCGCCGTCGCCGCCGAGATTGCCGGCGTGCTGAAGCCTGGCGCGATCATCTCCGACGTCGGCTCGGTCAAGGGTTCGGTGATCGCCCAGATGCGACCGCACCTGCCGGCTCACGTCCACTTCGTGCCGGCCCATCCCATCGCCGGCACAGAGGAGTCCGGCCCCGACGCCGGCTTCGCCGCGCTGTTCGAAAACCGCTGGACGATCCTGACCCCGGTCGAGGGCACCGATCCGCAGGCCTCCGATCGGCTGAAACGCTTCTGGGAAGGCTGCGGCGCCATGGTCGAGGTGATGACCGCCGAGCACCACGATCTGGTGCTGGCCATCGTCAGCCACGTGCCGCATCTCATTGCCTACAACATCGTCGGCACCGCGGCGGACCTGGAAACCGTCACCCGCTCGGAGGTGATCAAGTTCTCGGCCTCGGGCTTCCGCGACTTCACCCGCATCGCGGCATCCGATCCGACCATGTGGCGCGACGTCTTCCTCAACAATCGCGAGGCGGTGCTGGAAATGCTGGCGCGCTTCTCGGAGGATCTGTCGTCGCTGCAGCGAGCCATCCGCTGGGGCGACGGCGACGCGCTGTTCGAGCTGTTCACCCGCACGCGGGCCATCCGCCGTGGCATCATCGAGGCCGGCCAGGACACCGCCGCGCCCGACTTCGGCCGCCATCCCGCGCACAAGGACGACGGCAAGGCCTGACCCGTTCAGCGCAGCGACGGAATACGCCCGAGCGGGATGATGCCGACCGAGGCCATGCCATCGCGCACGGTGATCGGCAGAACGCGCTGGCCCTCGTCGTTGCTGCCGGCCAGTTGCAGCGTCGCGGCGATGCTGTCGGCGAGATCGGCAGCCTGCGGCGCCGCCGCCTTGATCACATTGGCGATCTTTGCCGGATCGCCCACCGCCAAGCGGAAATCACCGGATATCGCGCCCTCGTCCGACACAGAGAACGGCCCCGACACCGAGAGGTCGGCATCCTCGTCCGTCACCACCGCAAGGCGGGCCTGGCGGATTTCACCCGTCCGGCCGAGCAGGCTCGGCCGTTCGCCGCTTCCATTCCCGCCCCGGCGCAGCCAATCCGCCGCGCCGTGCACCGAAACGTCAACGGCGAGATCGAGCGGCGGCAGAGTGGCGGCATTCGGCGCGGAAAATTTGAGAGCCTGATCAGCCAGGGCGATGTCGAGATCCTCGTCACGCGCCTGCGCATGGAACTCCAGATGATCGGATTGCGCCACGGGCGAGCGGTCGCCGGCCGGCCGAGCCAAGGCAACCTGCGGCGAATCCAGGACTATCGAGACGCGGCTCAGGCCATCGATCCACGCCTCGACGCTCGCCCGCGCGCTCTGCCAGTCGAAATCCATCGGTGGCGCACCCGCGCCAGCAAGACGGACCGGCGCCTTCAGCTCGAAAAACGCATGGCCGGGGGCGTAGAATTGCGCCGCGGTGCTCGCTCCGGCGGCCGCCACTCGAAGGTCGCGGTTCGGCGCGTCGACGCTTAACGCCTCGCAGCGAACGCCCATCTGCAGCGGATAGCCGAAGACGTCGCGTCCGTCGCAGGCGACCGATATGCCCGCCTCGGCCGCGCGGCGCACCAGGTCGTCGACGGCGCGGTCGACGCGCCGGGCCAGGACGAACCAGCCGGCGGTGAACAACACCGCCAGTACGAGCACGACGATCATGGCGATGAAGGCGAACGTCCGGCCCCGCCTCTTCCCTCGCGCCTCGACAACGGTCATAGAGTTCGTCCCGCTTTCGTTTCGGCCCCGTCCCCGCAAGGCACCGCATCGCCATGAATGATTTCTGGGTCTTTGGCTATGGCTCGCTCATATGGCAGCCGGGTTTCGCCTACGAGGATCGGATCAAGGGGCGGCTGGCGGGCTATCATCGGTCGCTGTGCATCTGGTCGCATATCTATCGCGGCACGCCGGAGCGGCCTGGCCTGGTTTTTGGGCTGGATCGTGGCGGCTCCTGCGTCGGCATGGCGTTTCGGGTAAAGCCCGAGGAGCGCGAAGCCGTCACCGCGTATCTGCGTGCCCGCGAATTGGTGACCAACGTCTATCGCGAGCTGACGCTGCCGGTCCGTCTCAATGACGGCCGGTCGGTCCGTGCCCTGGTCTATGTCGTCGACCAAGGCCACTCGCAATATGCCGGACGGATCAGCGCCGAGCACGCGGCCGAAATCGTCGCGCGATCGCACGGTCAGGCAGGGCCGAATCGCGACTACGTGGTCAATGCGCTGCACGAAATCCGCGCCTTTGGCCTGAAGGACGGGTGGCTGGAGCAGGTGGTGGCCCGGCTGTAGCCCCCGCCGTCAGCCGGCCTCGGCGGAGGCTTTCAGGGGGTCAGCCAGCCGGGCGCTCACCTCCGGGCTCACCGGCAGGTCGGGTTGGTCCCGATAGGCCTCGCGCAGCAGGTCCACCGACCGGCCTTCGATCGCCTGCCGCAACCGCGACAGGAAGACATCGCGCTCCAGTCCCGGCTGAATGGGCGGCAGGAAGGCCGCCACGACGGTGCCGGGTCGGCGAATGAACTGGCGGCGTGGCCAATAGAGCCCGGAGTTCAGTGCCACCGGCACGACGGGCAGCGCCAGTTCGCGATAGAGCCGAAAGACGCCGGAGCGATAGCCGGGGTCTGCACCGGGCGCCGTGCGCGTTCCCTCCGGGAAGATCACGATCTGGCGCCCGTCGGCAACGGCCTCTCTCGCCTTCTTCAGCATCTCCGGAATAGCCGCACCGCCGCGGCCTCGCTCGACCGGGATCATCTTCAGCCGCCCCGCGAACCAGCCGAAGAACGGAATGAGCATCAGCTCCCGCTTGAGGATGAACGTGGGCTTGTCGAGCTCGGGCACCAGCGCGACGATATCCCAGAACGACTGATGCTTGGACGCGACGATCGCGGGGCCGGCCGGAATATTCTCGCGCCCGATCATCTTCGCGTCGAGCCCGGCGACGTGGCGCAAGAGCCAGAGGCTCGAGCGCGCCCAGTTCTTCAGGAACCGCCAGGTCAGCCGCTCGGGCACGACGAAGAAGATCGGCGACAGGACCAGCAGCTGCCCGATCAGGTTCAGATAGAAGAGCGCGTTGAAGACGAGCGAGCGCAGCGTGGTCATCGGTGGCGTGTCGGTCCTCTTGGGCCGGCCGGGAATGGCCGGGCAACGATCGGCGTCGCTCTCTTAGTGCAAATCCAGCGGAAGGAAAAACCGTTTGTCCGTCCAGATCGACGTTCGGCCAGGGGTCTTGCGCAGCGAAATTGAAAAAATCCCCGCGCTAAGGCGTCGCGGATCAGCCCTGGCCGAGGCCGGCGATACGCTCGTCGACAGGGCGCGTGGGCTGGTAGCCGGTGAACGAGCGCGCCTTGGCCGCGAGAAACTTGAGATACTCCATCGCCAGCACGCGCAAACCGATGGATGTCGGCACGCGATCCTTCGTCCAGAAGTCCTCGCGCGCCACCGGATAGGGCTGGATCGCCGGCATCAGCGGCGTGCGATCGAACTCGAGCAGCGAGCGCGGCATGTGATAGTCGCTAGTGACGAGAATCAGGCTCTGCAGGCCGCGCTGATGGGCCCAGGCGGCAGCCATCTCGGCGTTGCCGATCGTGTTGAGCGCCGCGCGGTCGATGTCGATGCAGCACTCGAACCACGACGGATCGGTCGCCGTCAGCCGCGACAGCGCCCTGGCGCTGGTGCCGCGATTGACGCCGCTGATCAGCAGCCGCCGCGCCTTGCCGTTCTTGAGCAGGTCGATGGCGCTTTCCAGGCGCATCGCTCCCCCGGTCAGGACGACGATGCCATCGGCAGGTCCGGTGTCCGCAGGTATCGAGAGATTGGAGACGTCCTCCATGAACCGAAGGAATCCGCCAACGACATAGCCGCCCGCCAAGAGGAGCAGGATGAACACCGCCAAGGTGCCTCGGCGAAGCCATCGCCAGAAGGACGAAGGCCGCCGCTTGGCGCCGTCGGGCAAATCTTCGGCGCATTCCTTGTCGGCAGACAGACGCGACGTTGCGATCGTCATGAGATCACCCTTGACCGACGCCAAGAGTGGCGGCGCGGGCGAAAGCGCCGCCTGCAAGCCAGAAATCGCAACGGGGCCTCATCCTTCAGCCCTCCACCGGAGAAATCATGTCGATCAGCGCCAACTGACGCATGACCGTTATTCGTGACGTCAATGCAGTGAGGCCCGCTACGGTTGCGGCGACCACGATCACACCGACATAGCCGCGCCAGCCGATGGAGAACGAACCGAACAGCGCGCTAATCTGGTCGGCCTCCGGCGTCGCCTGATTGTTGGCGGTCCAGCGACCCATGACGGCGAACAGGACCAGCGTGGTCGCTCCGCCGATCAGCGCTCCGACCAGCCCGAGGCGCAAAAAGTGGCGCTGGAACTCGCCCGCGATGAAGCTGGATCTGGCCCCGACGAAATGCAGCACCTCGACCACATGGCGATTGCCGGACATGGCACCGCGCGTGGCAAAGACGACGGTCAGCACCGTAGCGGTCAGCACCAGCGCGAGGATCGACAGGCCGACGAGAACGGTGGCATGCGCCATCGCCACCAGCCGCGACACCCAGGCGCGATGATCGTCGAGGCTAGCTTGCGGCACCGCCGCCTCGATCTGTGCTTTCAAAGCCGCAAAATCCGGCGGCGCGTCCTCGTCTATGGAAACGACCACGAGGCGCGGCACCGGCAATTCGTCGAGATCCAGGTCGTCGCCCAGCCAAGGCTCCAACAGGCGCGAAGTCGCGCCGTCATCGAGAACGCTGGCATTGCTGACGCCCGGCGTCGCCAGAAGAATCGTCTGGACCTGGGTCAGCGCGGAAGCCATGTCCAAGCCTTCTTCCGGCAGGATTTGCACGGTCATCTCGCGCGAGATCTGGCTCTGCCACTCGGCGGCGGTGTCGGCGACCAGCGTCACGGCTCCAAGCGTGAGGCTCGCCAGGAAGGTCATGATGCCGATCACCGTCATCAAGGCGCGGCCGGCGACGTTGGCGGGCGGCACGATCGGCGCCGACCGGCTGCGTCCGGCAGTCCGCCGGGAGATTTGCATCAGCCAGCGCTGCAGCCGATCGCGCGGATTGAACGTCCGCAAGGCGTCAATCATAGACCGCAAGCCTCCCCTCCGAGAGGATCAGCCGCCGGGCCTCCACCTGGTCCATCAGGGCGAGATCGTGCGTGGCGATCACCACCGCCGTGCCGGACCGATTGAGCTCGAGGAAAAGGCGCAGGATTCGCCGGGCCAGCGGCGGGTCGACGTTGCCGGTCGGCTCGTCCGCCAGCAGGATGTCGGGCCGGTCGATCAGTGCGCGGGCGATCGCGGCGCGCTGCTTCTCGCCGCCCGACAGCACCACGGGCAGCGCGTTCATCCGATCGCCAAGGCCGACCCAGCGGATCAGATCGATGACATCGCGGCGGTATTCGGCTTCCTCCTTGCCGCGTACGCGCAGCGGCAGCGCGACGTTCTCGTAGGTCGTCAGGTGATCGAGCAGACGGAAGTCCTGGAACACCACGCCGATTCGGCGCCGGATCATCGGCAGATCGGCGCGCGACAACGTCGAGACGTCCTTGCCCAGGATGGTGATCAAGCCTCGGGTCGGCTTCAGCGCGAGAAACAGCATGCGCAGCAGGCTGGTCTTGCCGGCGCCCGACGGTCCGGTCAGAAACTGAAAGGACTGCGGCCAGATCTGAAAACTGAGGTCGCGCAGCACTTCCGGTCCCATGTCATAGCGCAAGCCGACATTCTCGAAACGTACCACCGACACCCCTCGCCCGTCGTTTGGAACACTCACTCAATGACGTGAGACTTTGTCGTTTTCACGCCGTCCCGGTCGCACGGAACCAGCGGTAAACTCTTAGTTAACCATAAGTCGTTACCAATTTCTGAACAGCCAACCCTGGAGGGGCGTCATGGCAGGATTGGGCAGTACCGCGGAACCGATGCGCCGCCGCGACGACGGTAAATTCCGGCGGAATCGATCCGTCGTCATCGACGGAACCGCGACGCTGGTCTCGCGGCGCGTGGGCAAGCCCGCCAACGACGATCCGGCGACGGTCGGGCCGCTTCAGATCCGCCCGCGAACCACCCGCTCCGAGGCCGCCGAATCCATGCTTCCCCAGCGGCAGCTTGTGCCCGTCGCAGGATTCATCTTCCAGGAGGTGCCCACCTCCGTGTTGGCGTCCGTCAACCCGGCGCGCCATCGGCGTCCGGCATCTCGCCGGTCTTGGCCGTCGATGGACCGCACCATCGCAGTCGGTGTCGCGGCGGCTGCCTGCCTCGTGATCGCCACCGCCTTTGCCGCGGCGATCTGGTCCGGACGCTCCGAGACCGCGAGCCTTCCCCTCGCCTCCTCATCACGCGGGCTCGTCATCACCGAGGCCACCGCCGCGATCGAGCCGCGGGGCGATGGTGACGTGTTGTCGGTCGAAGGGTTGATCCGGAACACGTCCGGCTCGGCCGAGACCGTGCCCCCGATCCTCATCGCGCTTTACGACAAGGGCGGGCAAAGCCTCGGCACCCGTCCGATGGCCTCCGCGGTCTCGACCCTCGATCCGGGCGACGAAATCCGCTTTCGCTCCTTCGTCGCGGTGGAAAACGGCACCAGCGGCGACATCGCGATCGGCTTCCGGCGCCAATAGGACGTCGCCCAGGCCCGTTCCGCGCCGATCGGTACCCGCCGTCGAAATCCCGGTGACAAGCATCGGCTTCAGGCCTCGATGTGCTATTAGGATTTGAAGTCCGCGCCGGTATCTGCCATGGCGACGGACAGAACAATTCCATCACATCAGGACCTGCAATGATCACCGTGGCCGGCAGACGGATCGAGACCGTTTTTTCCGAAGAGCAGATCGCCGCCGAAGTGAGCCGTCTGGCCAAGGAGATTGCGGTCAAGAAGCCGGAAAATCTGCTGGTCATCGCCGTATTGAAAGGCTCCTTCGTGTTCGCCGCCGACCTGATCCGGGCGATGCACGGTGCGGGCCTTGCCCCGGAGGTCGAGTTCATCTCGCTGTCGAGCTACGGCGCTGGAACCGAAGGCGGTCCGGTGCGCGTGCTGCGCGACATCGAGAGCGAGGTGAAGGGGCGCAACGTGCTGCTGATCGACGACATCCTGGAATCGGGACGAACCGTCGGCTATGCGCGCGAACTGATGGTCTCGCGCGAAGCCGCGCAGGTCGAGCTGGCCGTGCTCCTGGACAAGAGCGGACGCCGCCAGCACGCCATCGAGGCCGACTATGTCGGCTTCGAATGCCCGGACGCTTTCGTCGTCGGCTACGGCATGGATGTCGGCCACGCCCTGCGCGAACTGCCCTTCGTCGGCCGCGTCGTCGAATAGCTCGCGGGCGGGCGGGATGCGTGATCACGCCGAGTCACGAACCCGCTCCAACCGCTTGTTCTAAAATCAGGATCCTGTTGCCCCGCACAGGATTTCCGGATTGCGGACGGTCGTCTGTCGCGTGTCCGGGCGATCCCACATGCGCTCGAGCAGCCGCGCGCATTGCTGCTCCCGATCGTAGCCGAGCAGGACGCCGAGAATGAAGTCCTCCTCTGCTGTCAGGTGGCACAGCGGCTTGGTCACGAGGGTGCGCACGGTTTCCACCAGCAGCGGCTTCCCGAAGAACAGATTGGCCTTGGTGCCCGACGCGGTGTGCACATGATAGTCGACCGCATCGGCCATCAGCCGCTCCAGCAGCCTCGGCAACTCGACCTCCTCGACGGTGATCATGAAAAGGGGGCGCACCCCCTTCTTGAACTCGTACAGCGAGTGGCTGAGGATGCGTCTGGCAATGGAAATCAGGGGAGCTGGCTGGTCCAAGCGGCGATCCTGTTCGTGCTCATGGAGCTTTGATTATCTTGATCGAGGGCCAGGCCGACGAAGACGCCGTCGCGGACCGCCAGGGAGTCCTCGAACTCGTAGCCGTCGGTGGCGGTCTGGCCGATGATCTCGGCCTGCTTTTCGATCAGTTCGTCGTAGAGAATGCCGATCGCATCGACGAACGTGTCCGGATAGCCCATCTGATCACCGAGCCCGAACAGGGCGACCTTCTTGCCCTCCAGATTGGCCGCGCGCAGCGTGTCCAGAGCCGCGTCCCAGTCGTCCTGCAGGGTCCCGTCGCCATAGGTCGGCACGCCCAGGACCAGGAGGTCGCAATTCTCAAACTCGGCGACGGTCACGCGTTTGACGTCGAAGACCTCGGCATCAAGCTTCGCGGCGATCTTCTTGGCGATCCCTCGCGTCGCGCCGCTGTCCGATCCGTAGATGACGTGTTTGGTCATGAGAGCATTACTTCCCCTTCTATTGGCCCTGGGGCCGTCCGCTGCAAAACGCATTGGTGGGTGGACAAAGGCCCTGAATGGTCGAACTCTCGCACCGTCGGCGCAGCCGGCACGGCGGCGCAGCCTTGCCGGCGCTCGCAGGCTCCGTCAGCAAACCGGGCACTTCGTCTCCTGATCGAACACGCCGACGCGCTTTGCCGTCACCGGAGGCGCGCTCACAAAAACATGATGAATAGGATCATGTTTTATGAAGACCGTCCACTGTGCGCGACGAGCAGATAAGGCGATGTCCGTGGGACAGATTGACGCAGTCGCTTCGACCTAGATATCGGTTGGCAGCACGCGGTCCGGCGGGCGATGACCGTCCATCAACGTGCGGATGTTGAGAATCACCTTCTCGCCCATGTCGAGGCGAGCCTCGATCGTCGACGAGCCCATATGCGGCAGCACCACCACCTTGCCTTGCGCGGCGAGCTTCAGAAGCTTGCGGTTGGGCACCGGCTCGCCTTCGAAGACATCGAGACCGGCGCCGGCGATCTGGCCGGCCGAGATCCTCTGCACCAAGGCGGTCTCGTCGATGATGTCGCCGCGCGCCGTGTTGACGATGAAGGCATGGCTCTGAACCAGCGACAGCCGCCTGGCCGAGAGCAGGTGGTAGTTGGCCGGCGTCGAGGGGCAGTTGATGGAGATGATGTCCATGCGGGCGAGCATCTGGTCGAGGCTTTCCCAGTAGGTCGCGCCCAACTCGGCCTCGGTATGGGCGCTGACCCGCCGGCGGTTGTGGTAATGGATCGAAAGGCCGAACGCCTTGGCGCGGCGGGCGACCGCCGTGCCGATCCGGCCCATGCCGATGATCCCCAGCTTCTTGCCCCGGATGCGGCGGCCGAGCATCCAGGTCGGAGACCAGCCCAGCCAGCACTCGTCTTCGGACAGGTGTCCTGCCCCCTCGACCAGCCGGCGCGGCACCGCCAGGATCAGCGCCATGGTCATGTCGGCGGTGTCCTCGTTGAGAACGTCCGGCGTATTGGTGACGAAGATGCCCTTGGAGAATGCCGCATCGACGTCGATGTTGTCGACGCCGTTGCCGTAATTGGCGATGAGCTTCAGCTGCGGTCCCGCCAGTTCGATGACGGCGCGGTCGATGCGGTCCGTCACGGTGGGCACCAGCACGTCGGCGGTGCGAACCGCCGCAACCAGTTCCGGCTGCGTGAAGGGACGGTCGGTCTGGTTGGGACGGACGTCGAAGAGTTCCGCCATACGCGTTTCGATCGCGTCGGGCAGCTTGCGGGTGATGACGACCGTCGGCTTCTTTTTCTCCGTCATCGGGCGCATCCCTCGAAAGTCATCATTAACCAAGTCGAACAATAATCGGATCGTTGGCAGGGAGGTCTTTCCTAGCAGAGGGCGCTTCGGCCCGGAAGGACATGCCTCCTGCCGCATTGCGGCCGACCGGCCAACCGACCTCGCTCGTACCCTGCCGAATCCGCGCGAGGCACGAACTGTAAGGTCGGCACCGTTCTATGGAGTTCGAGATGCCCTTTGCCATCGCCGTCAAGCGCCCCATTCTCGCAGCCGTCGCCGCGCTGATCGCGATGTCCGCGCCGCTGGCGGGCGCCGGCGCGGCAGGGTCGGGCGGCACCGGCCTGCCGCTGCCGCGCTATGTCTCGCTGAAGGCCGAACGCGTCAACATGCGCGTCGGGCCGGGCACGGAGTACGCCGTTTCCTGGCTGTACCTCAAGCGCGGCTTGCCCATGGAGGTCGTCCAGGAATACGATCTCTGGCGCCGGGTGCGCGACAGCGAAGGCACCGAGGGCTGGGTCTACCACTCGCTGCTAAGCGGCGACCGCACCGCCGAAGCCGCCCCGTGGTTGAAGGGCAAGGAAGCCACCATCGACGTCCGCGCCCAGGCCAGCGAGGACAGCACGCTGATCGCCCAGATGCAGCCCGGCGTCGTGTCGAAGGTCGACACCTGCGGGCTCGGCTGGTGCGAGATCGAGGTCGCCGGACGCACCGGCTATGTCCACCAGCACGAGATCTGGGGCGTCTACCCGGACGAGCAGTTTTAGGCACGCCCGGGCGCTCGGCGCGAGGGCACGTCACCGGTCATCGATCGCAACCGCAAAATGGGAGGCGATCTAGCTCGTTTGAGGACGCCAGTTCTGGCTGTCCAGCGCCGTGCGTGTGCGCCAGCGGAGAATCTCGTCGATCATCAGGTTCTTCTGCCCCTGATGGCTCGGCTCGTCCCAAAGGTTGCGGACCTCCCGAGGGTCGGCCTCGAGGTCGAAGAGCTGGCCCTCGTCGCTGTCGACGAAATGAACGAGCTTCCAGCGATGATCGCGGATCATCGTCATGCATTCCGTCGACTTCAGGATGGCATCGCGCGCATGTTCCGAAAAGACGTAGCGGCGGCTGCCCTCTCCCTCTCCGGTGATAAGCGGCAGCAGTGAGCGCGCCTGCATCCAGGACGGCGGGGTGATGCCGGCGAGCTCCAGAATGGTCGGGCCCCAGTCCATCAGCTCCGCCAGGTCGTCGACCTGACGGCCGCCGGCCGTCAGTCCCGGCCCCCAGATCACCGCCGGCACATGGACGGTCTGCTCGTACATGTTCCATTTCTGGCTGTGGCCGTGGTCGTTGAGACAGTCGCCATGATCGGAGGTGAAGATGACGATGGTGTCGTCGAGCACGCCGCGCCGATCCAGCGTCGCGATCAGATGGCCGATCTGCGCGTCGATCATGGTGACGTTGGCAAAATAGTGCCGGCGCTGGCGCAGCACCTGCTCATCCGTCGGATCGGGTAGATGCACCACAGCGTCGTGATCCTGCTCCCAATGCTCGCGGCGCAGATCCTTCAGCGGCTGCGGCTGGCTCGCCTGTTCGGCCTCGTCGAGGATCGGCAGGGGCACGTCGCGATCCGCATAGAGCGCCAGGGCATCCGGCGTCGGATCATAGGGCGGGTGCGGCCCCGGAATGCCGATCTCCAGGAAGAACGGCTCCTCACCCGTATAGCTGTCGAGCCAGTGGCAGGCGAGATCGCCGACGAAATTGTCGGAGTGCATGTCCTCCGGCAGCTCCCAGACAAAGGCACCCAGGCGGTCGCGATAGTCCGCCCGGCGCCGGTAGGTGACACGGCTCGGCTTCTCCAGCCCCCGCGCCCAGAGCGCCTTGTCCCAGTTGTCCAGGAAATAGGGCAGACTGGGATGGGCCCGGTCCTTGTTCTCGGTCACATGGCGTTCGTGGAACCCGAACGACTGCTCGTAGGGGAAGGTGTGCATCTTGCCGATATTGACGCATCGATAGCCGGCGTCCGCCAGGCACTCGACCCAGGACCAGGTCCAGCGGTCGTCATTGCGCAGCACGCCGTTGGTGTGCGGATAGAGCCCTGTGAACAGGCTCGCGCGCGACGGGGCGCAGGACGGCGCGGTGACGAACATCTGCCGGAAAGCCACACCCTCGCGCACCATGCGGTCGAGATTGGGCGTGATCATGTGCGGAAAGCCCAGCGCGGCGATCGTATCGAAGCGCTGCTGGTCGGTGATGACGAGGACGATATTGGGACGCGGCGAAGTCATGGCGTTTGCGGAGCCTGGCAGGAGTTGTGGCGGCGTTCGATGATCATGCGCTTCAGCCCTTCACCGCGCCGCCCAGCGATTGAACGATATACCGGTTGGCGAGAACCAGCACGGGTAGGATCGGCAGAGTGAGCGCGATGCTCGCCACGGCGATGGAGCCCCAGTCGACGCTGGCGTAGGAGACGAAGTTCATCACCGCGACCGGAGCCGTCATCGTGCCGGTTCTGGTGATGACCAGGGCGAAAAAGAAGTCGTTCCAGGCGAGCAGGAAGCCGAGCACGGCGGCGGCGACCACGCCGGGCCGCGCCGCCGGCAGAACGACGAGGAGCAGGGTCTTCCACAGCGGCGCACCGTCCATCAACGCCGCCTCGACCAGTTCGTCCGGGATCTGGTTGAACGAGGTCCACATCGACCAGACCACGAAGGGCAGCGTCAAGGACATGTAGGCGAAGATCAGGCCGGCATAGGAGTCGATCAGGCCGGCCTTGATGTAGATGAGAAAGAGCGGGATGACGAAACCCACCGGCGGTGCCATCCTCAGCAGCAACAGCATCCAGGACGCCAGGAATTTTCCCGATATCCGGCTTTTCGACAGCGCAAACGCCGCTGGCACGCCGATGATCATGGCAAGCAGCGTCGAACTGCCGGCGGTGACGAAGCTGTTCCACAGCGCGCGCGGAAAATCCGATCCCGCGATCGAGCGCAGATTGTCGAGCGTCAAAGCCCCCGGCGATTCCCAGATCGGCTCAAACAGTTCGCGGGCCGGACGGAACGACAGGAGGATAGCCCAGATCATCGGCAGCAGCGTGAACGCCAGGAAGATCGCCATCATCGCGATGCCGGCGCCGCGCTTGACCTTGTAGGCCGTCGACGGGTCACGCATGGCCGACCCTCGCGTTGACCCGCGCGATATAGAAGCTGACCGCTGCGGCGAAGAGGAACAGGAAGACGGCAATCGCCGCGCCGTAGCCGACATTCGAGTTCTGAAACGTCTGGACGTAGGCATAGTAGTTCGTCGCCTGCGTCGCCCGGCCCGGCCCGCCATTGGTCATGACGAAAATCAGCGGGAAATGCTTCAGCGTCTCGATGAAGCGGAACAGCGCGACCATCAGCAGCGCAGGCGTCAAGAGCGGCAGCGTGATCAGGAAGAAGGCCTTCACCTGGGTTGCCCCGTCCAGCGCCGCCGCCTCGTCGAGTTCGGACGAGATCCCCTGCAGCGCCGCCAGCACGATGAGCATGACGAACGGATAGCTCGCCCAGGTATCGGCGACGACAATGGCGGCGATCGCGCCCCACTGCGTGGTCAGGAAGGCCGGAACCGTGATCCCGAAGAGATCGAAGAAGGCGTTGATCGGCGACAGGGTCGGCGTGAACAGCGACAGCCAGATCAGCGCCACGGCGACGGCCGGCACGGCGAAGGGGACCACGAAGATGCCCCGCGCCCAACGCCAGCGCGGCACGATCTTGTCGAGGCCGACCGCGATCGCCGTGCCGAGCACCACCTGCGCGACGACGCCGAAGCCGCTCAGCGCCGCCATGACGTAGACCGACTCGACGAACCGACGATCGCTCAGAAGCTTGATGAAGTTCTGGATGCCGATCCGCCCGCTCCAGCCACGCACGAGATGAAAGTCGCTGAGCGACAGAGCGAACATGCCGATCAGCGGCAGGATCGCGAACAGCGCCACCGCCACGACAGCGGGGATCAGCATGGTCAGATAGATGCGCTCGAGCTCCGCCGAGGCGCCCACTCGTTTCATAGTCTGCTCCGATTGGAAAAAGAGCGCCCGACGAGGCATTTCGTCGGGCGCAATCGGAAGGTCAGTTGCCGAGGATGTCGTTCATTTCATCCTCGGCCGCCTCGAGCGCCTCTTCGGGCGACATCAAGCCGTTGACGGCCGCGTTGACGTTGTCGCCGACCGCGGCGCCGATCTCGGGCCAGGTCGGGATGAGCGGCCGATAGCTGCCGCTGGCGAGATCGAGCGCCTCGACCCGGAGCCTCAGGAAGTCCGGCTGGATCGCCGCATACTTCTCTTTGATCTCCGGGTTGTCGGCGAGCGAGGCCCGCGTAAAGTCCGGATAGGGTTCGGCGAGCGCGATCTTGGTGAGCGTCTCGGCGCTGGTCGCCCATTCGATGAACTTGAACGAGGCTTCCGGATCCTTGGCGCTGGCGGGCACGCCCAGGCCATGCACGGCGATCGCCGGCGAACGGCCGGCTGGACCACCCGGCGGCAGCGCGATCGCCATCTTGTCGGCGACCTGGCTCTTTTCCGGATCGACCACCTGGCTGACGATCGACGTGCCGTCGACCATCATCGCGACCTTGCCGGCCTGGACCGCGGCCGCGACTTCGTTGAAGTTGAAGTTGCCGACGCCCTCCGGCCCGTAGTCGTTCATCAGCGTCGAATAGACCTGCAGCGCCTTGAGGTTCTCAGGCGAGTTGATCGCCGGCGTCAGATCGTCGGGGTAGTTGGCGAAGAACTTGCCGCCATAGGCCCGCATGATCATCGGAAAGACGAACATGTTGAAGCCCTGGCCGGGCGCCACGCGCATGGCGATCGCTGCGGTGTCGTCGCTGTCGATGGCCTTGGCGACCTCCAGCATCTCGTCCCAGGTCTCGGGGACCTTCTGGCCGGCCTCCTCCAGGATGTCCCTGCGGTAAGCCATCAGCCCGGTCTCGGCGAAGAACGGCACGGCCCACAGGTCGCCCTTCACCTCATAGGCGTCGAGCGGCCCTTTGAGGATGTCGTCCTTGTCCTCGATGCCGTTGATCTGGTCGGTTAGCGGTGTCAGCCAGCCGGCCTCGACCCAGCGTTGGACTTGGATCACCGGCGTGTGCACCACGTCGATATCGCCCGTGCCGCCGGTAAAGGACAGGGTGATGCGGCTTTCGAAGACATCCTGGCCGACGACGTCGATATTGGCCTTGATGCCGGTCTCGTCCTCGAAGTCCTGCGCGAGCTTCTGCAGCCCTTGCGTATAGGGCATCGAGAACAGAAGCACGTTGATCGTCTTCTCCTGCGCCAGGGCCGTGCCCGAATACAACGCCGTGGCGCCGGCCAGCGCCGAGATCAACAAGGTCCGTCGTGTGGTCAATGGCATTCTTCTCCTCCCAGTGATGAACGCCCGGCTGCCTATCCTCCGCGGCCGGGTGCGGCATGAAATTTGGGCGGGCGCCGCCGGGCCGTCTGTTCGGCGGCGACCAGCGCCATCAGGCGCTCGCGCGCGACGCGCAAGGCCTCCTCATAGGCGGCGACGTGCGCCGCCTCGTCGGCCACGGGTCGTACCGGCTCCGCGATCGACAGAAGATGCAGAAAGCCGCCGTCCGGATCGCTGATCACTGTTGCAAAGCGGCGGATGCCTACGTGGTTGCCGGCGAAATCGTAATCGAAGTCGACGCCGCTCGTGGCGGCGATGCGCTCCAGCGCAGCTTTCTCAGGCAGCCAGGTGATGTCTCGGCCGGATCGGTAGCCGGTATCGTAGAAGCCTTCGGTGTAGAAGCGCGCCGCCAGTTCGTCCGGGTCCACGCGGCTCAGATAGAGCCGTGCCATCGCGTCCAACTCATAGAGGCTTCGACGAAAGCCGGTATTGGCGCGGATCACCACGGAGGGATCCGGATGTTCGGTCTTCGAGTGCCAGAGCAGTTCGTGCCCTGCCGCGACCACGACCTCGGACGAAACACCGAGCTGCGCGGTGATGGCATGGGTGATGCGATCGAGCTCCGCCAGATAGGGCTCGGACATCGGTACGTTGCGGTCCAGCCGGAAATTCCGCACGCAATATTTCTCGCTGGTGCGGAACAGATACCCCCACTCCGAAAGCGACCGGATGATCCGATGCAGCGTCGCCGGAGAGAGATGGCAGTCGCGCGCGATGTCGACCTGCTTCACCGGACCGGGCCCTGCTGCCATCAGATATTCCAGCACCTGAAGCGTCCTCTCGGTGGGGTTCATCGGCTGCATGACGCGACGTTTTCAAAATTGGAATTCTGGTCTATCATATATGGATTTTCCGTCAACCCGCCGACCGGCTCTTCCAGGGCTCCGAACTCAAATGACATTGGGTGACGGGTTGCGCAGAGACTGATTCCATGGCGGCGGTTGATTCGAGGAGCCGCCGCCATGTCGCCTACTGCCGATGCCCTGGGCGCCAAGTCGCGTCTGGCTGTTCTGCTGGAGCATTTCGGCGAGATCGAGGATCCGCGCGACGTCCGGCGGATTTATCATCCATTGCCGGAGATCCTGCTCCTCGTCGTCTGCGGGTCGATGGCCGACTG
>NZ_JAZHFT010000069.1:988-13280 GCF_036541425.1 Consotaella aegiceratis | reverse complement strand
CCAGGCTGGTGCGCGCATGCTGTGCGCGAGTGGTATCGGTCCACATCGTTGATCCAAGGTAGTTTTTGGCAAAACCCCTGAATCAACGGCCGGCGAGGCTGTCAAGCTAACCCACTGATACCACTCACCTCAATTTCGGATCAGACACTCAGAGAATGCGGTTCGCCGACCCCTTCTGACATTCCGACCTTTTTCGTCATTTCGGTCCACGCGGGAGAAACGGGCCGAAAGGAAAGGCGTCCGCGCGGAGGCGGTCTCGATCGCGTCCAAAGGACGTCTCGATCGGCGCCTTTTGCCCGAGCCTTAACTGTCGCCATAAAACCCTGCAAATCCCAACGCGCTGGAGTATCGGAGCGTAGCGCAGCCTGGTAGCGCATCTGCTTTGGGAGCAGAGGGTCGCAGGTTCGAATCCTGCCGGGGTCGCCAATAAAATCAATAGCTTAACTCTGATTCTTCCTTTTTCATGTTCCGCCGGTTCGCAACTGGATTCTCCAGTTTCCGGCAGTTCCGCTTGACCGCATGCTGCGGCGTTGGGTTCGCTTGACGCGCTTCGACAACGCCCTTAATTCCCGTCGCATGCACCGCAAGGACGGTGCGAAACAGGATTGTCACCGTGAAAGCGGGCAAGACCGAAGCGAGCCGGCCGGAATTGGCAGCTCGCTTTATTTCTGGCCCGAACGGAGACGAACTCCCAAGGGCCACTCGTGCCGGCGATGCAAACCGTCGCAAGAGCAGCATGAAGCGGTCCGCGATTGTGCATCTCACGGATTCTGCGACCGTTTTCAGCCACCACGCGGCGGGCTGGCGGCTGCCGGCATGAGCATCCCGGATCTGTGCAACGCATAAGGAGCGTCCACCATGACCGATCTCGGCTTCCCCGAGGAATTTCTCTGGGGTGGGGCAATTTCCGCCAATCAGACCGAGGGGGGCTGGAACGAGGGCGGCAAGGGCCTTTCGGTTTCCGACCTGACCCGGGGAGGCCTGCTGTCGGGCAAGGCCGATCCCGAAGTCGACCCCACGGCCTACTATCCCTATCACACCGCCATCGACTTCTATCATCGCTACCCCGAGGACGTCGCGCTTTTCGCCGAAATGGGCTTCAAGGTCCTGCGAACCTCGATCGCCTGGAGCCGAATCTTCCCCGAGGGCGACGAGATCGAGCCCAACGAGGAAGGCTTGACCTTCTACGGCAGGCTGTTCGACGAGATGCTGAAGCACGGCATCCAGCCGGTTGTCACCTTGTCGCATTACGAACCGCCGATTCACCTCGTGCGCAAATATGGCGGTTGGCTCAATCGCGACCTGATCGCATTTTTCGAGCGTTACGTGCGCGCCGTGTTCACCCGCTTCGGCGACCGAGTGAAGCTCTATATGGGCTTCAACGAAATCAACATGGCTTCCGTCATTCCGCTGGCGGCGGCGGCAATCGAACTGCCGGACGACGCCCCCGAAGCGGAGAGACAGCGGCGCATCTTTCAGGCGTCGCACCACATGTTCCTGGCATCCGCGCTGGCCGCCAAGGCCTGTCGCGAACTGGTGCCGGACGGCAGGATCGGCTGTATGTTGCAGGCGGGCGGCATCTATCCGGCGACCTGCAGGCCGGAGGACGCATTCGCCACGATGCAGGTCCGTCGGCGTTCGCTGATCTATTCCGACGTCATCCTGCGCGGAGCCTATCCGAACTATGCCTGGCGCATGTTCCGCGACGCGGGCTTCGAGCTCGAGATCGCGGCGGGTGATCTCGAACTCCTCGCGGCCAATCCGGCCGACTATTACGGCTTCAGCTATTATTTCACCTCGACCTTCGCAGCCGGAATGCCCGTGATGGGCAACACCGGCGGCATCGACGGCAAGGACAATCCCTATCTCGAAAAATCGGAATGGGGATGGCCGATCGACGCCTTAGGATTGCGCTACGTGTGCAACGAGCTCTGGGATCGCTACCAGAAACCGCTGTTCATCGTCGAAAACGGCTTCGGCGCGGTCGACGAGCTGAAACCCGACGGCTCGATCGACGACGATTACCGTATCGCCTATCTCGACGCTCACGTCCGGGCGCTGGCCGAGGCAATCGCCGACGGGTGCGAGATCATGGGCTACACTTGGTGGGGTCCCATCGACATCGTCAGCGCCGGCACCGGCGAGATGAAAAAGCGCTACGGCTTCATTCACGTCGATCGCGACAATGACGGGAACGGCACATTGAAGCGGACGCGGAAGAAGAGCTTCGGCCACTACAAGGAACTGATCGCCACAAACGGCGCTTCCGTTCTGGAAGGTTGACGGCTTCGGATCGTTTGCGAATGACTTGAAGGCTATGTGCGCCTTGCCGCCGACGGCCCTGCAACGCCTATGGGCGGTCGGCGGTCGGCGGTCGACGGTGGCGCGCCGCTCGCGCAGCCTCGCCGATTGCGAAAGCGCCGCAGAAAGCGCATGGGCCGCAAGGAGCGTCGATGCCGTCCCGAGCACTGATCGCGCGGCACTTGGTCGCTTCCGTCGATGAACTGCAGTATCTGGATGATCCTTGATTGTTCAATACACAGTTGCTACGGCAGAAACACGCACCAACTGGTGCCCATAACCAACTGGTGCCCATAATTGGGATTGTGACCGTCAAGCGACGAGCAAAACCCGAAGATGACCGAGCCTCGGTCGTCTCGGGTTTTTTTGTCGCTGAACAGGTTGGAACAAAACCTGGGGCAATACCCGAAATCCAATCACATTGGCACGCCGGTCATTCCGGCTCTTCGGGGAGGCGCGTGATGAGCGATCTCGAACAACAGGCAAAATCCATCATCGATGGTGTGGGCGGAAAAAGTAACGTGGAAGCGGTCGTGCATTGCGCGACGCGGTTGCGCTTCACCCTCAAGGACGACGCAAAGGCCGATAAGGCGGCGGTCCAGAAAGTCGCCGGGGTCGTTGCCGTCGTTCAAAGCGGTGGCCAGTTCCAGGTCGTCATCGGCAACACCGTGCCGGACTCCTACGAAGCCGTGGTCAAGGAACTCGACATGCGCGCGGAAGCACAGGTCGAGGCGGACGCGACTGCGAGCGCCGAAGACGCCGCCAAGGCGCGCAAGGCCAACATCCGCAAGAAAAACACCGCGTGGCTCAACGCCATCATCCAGCTCGTTTCGAGCCTTTTCAATCCGCTTTTGAGCGCGATGGTCGCCGGCGGCATGTTGAAAGGCCTGACGCTGGTGCTGGTCAAGCTGGGATGGGTTTCCACCGACAGCGGCAACTATCTCGTGCTCAACGCGGCCGGCGACGCCGTCTTCTATTTCCTGCCGATGCTTCTGGCCTTCACCGCAGCCAAACGCTTCAAGGCCGATCCCTTCGTGGCCGTGGTCCTGGCCGGCGGGATGATCTATCCGACGGTCGTCGCGGCGGCTTCGTCCGGCACGTCCATCACGCTGCTCGGACTTCCCGTTCCCCCTATCAGCTATGCATCGACAGTCATTCCGATCGTCCTTGCCGTCTATGTGATGTCCTGGCTGGAGAGGTGGCTCAAATCATGGATTCACTCCTCGATACGGCCCTTCCTCGTTCCGATGATCTGCATCGGCGTTATGCTTCCAGCCGTTCTGCTCATCGTCGGCCCGATCGCCAACAACATCGCGTTGGGTCTCGGGGCCGGCTACAAGGCCGTGTTCGGTTTCGCGCCGTGGCTGGCCGGCGGTGTCTTCGGCGGCCTGTGGCAAGTGTTCGTGATCTTCGGCGTGCACTGGGGGCTGGTGCCGGTCATTCTCAACAACGTCACCACGTTCGGACAGGATAGCCTTCTGGCGGCGGTCACACCGGCAGTTTTCGCCCAGGCCGGCGCCGCGCTCGGCGTGTTCCTCAAGACGCGCGACACCCAGCTCAAGGCAATCGCGGCAGGTGCAGCCCTTTCCGGCATCTTCGGCATCACGGAACCGGCGATCTACGGCGTCAACCTGCGTTTCGGCCGTCCGTTCATCACTGGCGTCGTGTTCGGCACCATTTGCGGTGCGATCGTCGTGGTCGCCGGCTGCGCGGCCTATGTCATGGCCGTTCCAGGATTGCTGACCATGCCGATCTTCCTTGGCCCGGACACCGGAACGTTCCTGATCATGTCGGCGATGGTCGCGGTCGCCTATTTCGGCACGGCGATCGTGACGTACCTGTTTTCCTATAACGACTCGATGTTGGAAGCTGAGAAGCAAAGAGCGCAGACCGCGGCCTGAACTGCTCGGTGCCGCCGGCCTCGGCCTGAAAATCAAGGAGCGGAGGGCATTGCGTCCTCCGTCCGAACTTCCGGGACGGCCCCGGAGCCATCGATGACGATCCCTGGGAGAGAGAATTGGTAAACACGCTATTTGTCCGCCGGCTCGAAGGACTGGGCCGCGCACTGACCGCAGCATCTTGTCTCGGAACCGGCGCCTTGTTGGCGTCGGGCGCCGCGACGGCGGCCGATCTGGCCTATCATGCCGGCATCGTGCAGGGGACGGCCTATGGCCAGGTTTCCGGCCTTCTGGTCAACGACGACAAGACCCTGCTCTGGCGTGGCGTTCCTTATGCCAAGGCGCCCGTCGGCGACCTGAGGTGGAAAGCCTCGGAGAAGCCGGACGCCTGGACCGGAGTCCGCGACGCCACCGAGCACGCCACGCTTTGCACCCAGATTGCTTCCGGCGAAGTGGCGGGCGACGAGGACTGCCTCAACGCGGACATCTATCGCCCGAACAGCGACGAAACGGGCTTGCCGGTCCTGGTCTATATCCACGGCGGCAACAACCAGACCGGAACCAGCGAGGAAATCAACGCCGAGCAGCTCGCCGTCAACGCGAATGCCGTCGTCGTGTCCGTCAACTACCGGCTCGGCCTGCTCGGCTTCAACAACCTGCCGGCGCTGAAGACCGGGGACAACATCGAAGATTCGGGCAATTTCACGCTGCTCGACATTTCGCGTTCCCTGCAGTGGCTGAAGGCGAACATCGCCGCGTTCGGCGGCAATAGTGAGAACATCACGGTCGCCGGATTTTCCGCCGGCGGCCGCGATGTCATGGCGATGCTGATTTCGCCGATCTTTGCCGGCGAATTCCAGAAGGCGATTTCCTTCAGCGGCGGCATGACGCTCGCCGATGCCGGAGAGAGCGCCAAGCTCATCGCCAGAGCGATCGCGCCGCTCGTCGTCGAAGACAAGATCAAGGCGAGCGAAGACGAAGCCTATGACTGGCTTCTGACCAGCGGAGCCGATGTGGGCGACTATCTCGACGGTCTGTCGGCCGGTCGCCTTGCCGGACTGATGAGCAATGCCGGCATCCGCATGGCCGTCTTCCCGCATCTTTACAACGACGGAACGGTGCTGCCCGAGAACGGCTTCGATACGGCGAGCTACAACTCGGTGCCCCTGATCATGATGACCGGGTCGCAGGAATTCTCGCTGTTCGCGCGCTACGACGCGGAGTTCGCAGGCCAGGGCAACGACGAGCTTCTGGCCGACGCGAAGAGGCTGGCCGAACTGAAATTCGCGGCCGGTTATGGCAGCAAACTCTACGAGCTGTTCAACGCACAGGAATCCGCCCAGCGGATGTTCGATCACTACGAAGCGCCGATCTATACCGTGCGCATGGCTTGGGGCAGCGATCCGGCCATTGTCGGCGAGCCGATGGCCACCCTCTTCGGAGCGTTTCACGGTGTTTGGATCCCCTTCGTCACCGACAGGACGACGGGCTTTTCCGGCCTCTTTCCCGATGCATTCGCCAACCCGGGCGCCAAGGATCTTGGCGGACAGTTCGGGAGCTATATCCGCAACTTTCTGTGGAGCGGCGATCCGAACGGTGAAGGCTTGACGCGGTGGAAGCCCTGGACTGGGATCGACAGCGGGCCGACGCAGCTCATCCTCGACGCGGGCATGGACAAGGCGAACGTCACGATGTCGGAGGAACGGACCGCCTACGACGACGTGCTGAAGGCCATCGACGCCGACACCAGCATCGCGCCCGAGCAAAAACGGCACCTGATCGAAACGGTGCTCGACGGGCGCTGGTTCAGCCTTGGTCTCGACCGGTATTACGGCAACACCAATCCCTGGGTTCAGGTCGAATAGGGCTTTGCGAGTCGGGCATCCTCGATCGGTCGCCCGGCGTTGCCCTGTTTCGCCATGGCTGCGGAGCCCTGGCTCCGCTCCGAACCTCGCGGTCGAACGATGTGGTTATGACGTCGGCCCAGATCGTTTCGAACGCAGGCTCGAATTCGCCCCGACGGTCCGCGCACACACCTGTCTCGCCCGATTCGCGAAATTTCCCAGGCGTGGCGCAAAGCGGTGTCCGGTCCATGCCGACGATCTCTCGCACGAACGATCTGGAAACCGTTTGGCCGATCGAATAGACGCATTCTCTGGAGCGTTGCGTGCGGACGCCCGCGAATCCGCGACACATCTTTTGGCGAACTCGGTGACCTCACCCCCACTCCCCGGGGTGGCGTGGCGGCAGGTCCACGGGCGATCCTCAATGGGCGAGGCGACAGGATGATCATCTTCCTCGACGTGGACGGAACCTACGCCGACTACGGCGTCGTGCCGGAAGCTCACGTGACTGCCGTTGCCGAGGCGCGGGCGCGCGGACACCGCGTGCTTTTGTGCACCGGACGTCCAGCCTGCATGCTGTCCGGTTTTCTGGCCGAAGCCGACTTCGACGGAATCGTCGCCGGTGCCGGCGCCTATGTGGAGGTGGGTGGCCGGGTGCTGCGCGACGAGCGGTTTCCTCCGGACCTCGCCGACCGGGCGGTCGACATCCTCGACGCGCACAAGGTCGCCTATATCCTCGAGTCGCCGGAAACGCTCCACGGGCCGCCGGACATCGCCGCGCGTCGGGCCGCCGTGTTCGAAAAGTTGCGCTCGGCGGCCGGCGGCCGGCGGTCGATACCGACCTCGCTCTTCACGATCGAGACGGGCCCGCGTCGTCGGGGAGCGCAGTTCAGCAAGATAACGGTCTTCGATTCGTCGGTGCCCGTCGGCAAGCTCGGAGAACTGATCGGTCCGGAGGTTGCGACGCTTCCGAGTTCCCTGCCCAATTTGGGATCCTCGGCTGGCGAGATTTTCCTTGCCGACGTGCACAAGGCACTCGGCGCCCAGCTCGCCGCGTTGGAGTTCGGTGCCGAAGCCCGGGACGTCATGGCGGTCGGTGACGGCCTCAACGACCTCGAAGTTCTGGAATGGGCTGGGATCGGTGTCGCGATAGAAGGTGCCGATCCTGCCCTTCTGGCGGTTGCCGATCGTACCGCTCCAGGACCGGAAAGAGCCGGTCTCGCCCGGCTCTTCGGCGACATGGGGCTGATCACGGACCCGACGGTGCTGTTCGGGTCCTTATAGAACTACGATTGTCCGCAACGGCGAAGCCGAGGAAGTCACTGCGGAAAGCGCCATCGTGTCCCGATCCGAAGACGCCGTCTCCATTCCCGGCGACCAGCCTTTCGGTCAACGCGTTCGGGCTCTTGACGGCGTTCCCATGCCGTTCTCAATGAAAACCTTGCTAAGAAACTCAACTTTATCTACAGGACGTCGGCAGCCCTTGGTTTTAGCGGTCGGGCATCCTCTTTCGACGTCCCAGCGCGCTGGCTTTCCAGGCTTCTGCGTCCTGTGTCGCGATGCCGGCGTGAGATCCGATAGGAGTGCGTTTCCGATGAATCGTCTCGTTGCCACGGCCGTCGTCTCGATTCCCGATCCCGATCCTGTCATCGCCTCCGTTTGCGAGCATCTTGCCGAGCACGATGCTCGCATCGATCGAAACGGCGCGGCGCATCTGGTCACTTTTTCCTTCGGCCAAGGCAGCTTGCGGGCGCAGCCCGGCGTTATCGAACTGTTGGCGGAATCCACCGATCTCTCGGGGCTTTACTACATTCGCATGGCGCTGGCCGGCCACCTCAAGCACTTCGCCAAGCCGGCGACGCCGGACGTGACATGGACCGGCGACGGCAGCGATATCGTCACGCCTCCCAACTTCAGACCGGTTCAGGTCCGCAGCGTTCGCGACATCACGCCGCATATGCGCCGGGTTACCTTCGTCGGCCCCGACCTGGATCGTTTTGCGTCGAATGACGACCTGCATCTGGGCTTGGTCATTCCGCCCAAGGGCGGCGAACTGGTGTGGCCAGTGGTGGGACGAGACGGCTTGCTGAGTTGGGACGAGGACAAGCCGCGCCCGGCGATCCGCCGTTACACGACGCGTCGCTGCGACCCCGCCAACGGCGAAATCGAGATCGATTTCGTCGTGCATGAAGACCCCGGCCCGGGAGCGGCTTTTGCCGGACGCGCCAAGGAGGGCGACTGGATCGGCCTCGCCGGTCCATTTGGCGGTTCGATCCGCGCCGACCGAGAATGGTATCTGCTTGGCGGCGACGAAACGGCGCTGCCGGCGATCGCCCGCAATCTGGAGACATTCGCGGGGGCGAAACGCGGCGTGGCGTTGATCGAGGTCGCTGGCCCGGACGAGGAGCAGGCGATCGACAACCGCACGGGGATCGAGATCCGCTGGCTCCATCGGGGGAGCGCAGCGCCGGGAGCTCTCTTGGCCGAAGCGGTGCGCCAAGTCGCCTTGCCCGACGGCGACCAATCCTATTTCGTCTGGACGGCCTGCGAATTCGACGGCTTCAAGTCGATCCGGGCCTATCTGCGAAAGGAGCGGGGCCTCACTCGCGACCATCATCTGTCCGTCGCCTATTGGCGCAAAGGCCAGGTCGAAGGCGACGAGGACGACGATCACTGAGATCAGGGCGGGTTAGGCGAAAGCGTCTGTCCCGCCCGTTTCGGCTGCCACCATCCTGGCCGCCGCAAACAGGGCCCGCGCGTCTTCTTCGCGCAATCCCTGCCCGAGATTGGTTACGAGCGTCATCACGCAGACGATTTCCTGCTGGGCGTCGAAGACGGGAACCGCCTGGCCCGTGATCTCGGGCAGCAGGTGGCTCGTCAGTTCCGCGCAGCAGGACGTGCGAATCGCGGCCAGGACCTCCGGCGAGGGGGGGGACGCCGCGGAAATGGTCCGGCTGCAGCCGACGTGCCATCTCGATCCGGCCTTCCGGCAGGAACGCCTGAAACACCCTTCCGCAGGCCGTGTTGTCGAGCGGCAGAATATCGCCAAGACCGAGCGAACTGATGGAGAAATGGGCGCTTCGGTACCAGCGTACCAAGGTCGGACCTCGCTCGCTCCAGATGGCGACGCCGCCGCTGGCGGCGATCCTGCTCGCCAGATCCTTCATATGCCGGGCGGCGATCTCGATCGGGTCGATCCGCTTCAGCGCCGCGATGCCGACGCTGAGTGCCGTCGGGCCGAGGTCGTAACGGCCGGTGGCGTCATCTTGCGTGGCCAGCCCCTCCTTCATGAGGCTGTGCAGGTAGCGATGGGCGGTGGAGCTGCTGGTTCCGGCGCATCGCGCCAGGACGCCCAAGGCCAGCGCCTCTTCCGCGTTGGCCAGAATGGTCAGGAACCGCGCGGCGATGGTGATCGACTGGATCGTGCCCGAGCGCTTTTCGCCCGGAGGTTCGCGGAGAGGGGCGCGGTTGATCATAAAGCGGAGACGACGGCTCGAGGTAAGGAATGGGCTGGCTTCGAAGGAGGAAGAGTACGCGCGGCGACAGATGCGCTGGCGGGCGCCGACCTCCGTCACCATTGCCCAACTTAGGATTCGCGACCAGTCCCGCAATGCGACGTGACCGAAAAGCCCCGTCGCTCGGCTGGGCCGGATCCGACTTGGTGTTGTTTTCTTGCAACTGCGTGTGCGACGGAACACACTTCGTATTGCATTGCGGAATGCTCTCTGTAATGTGGAAAGTAGATCCCGACCATCACGGCGACCTTCTCGATCTGATCCGCTTCGCGCTCAATCTGACGACGTTTCGCGAGATCGCCGATGAAGCTCGACGGTTCCTCGGCCATCCCGAGCAGCAAAGGATTGCGCTAGTCCCAGCGAAGACGGCCGACACTCGAGCGCCACCGAGCGAGCGCGCCAGGCGGCTTTTTTCGTTAGGCCACACGATCGACCGAACAGCCGCCGAAGCCTATCTCAAGAATCGTGGCATCGAGCGCTTTGGACCGGCGTTGCGCTACCACGAGGCGGTGTTCTTCCGCGACTATGCCCGACAAGCCTTTGGGCAGCTCCCCGCGATGCTCGCCAGCGTCACCGATTGCTCGGGTCGATTGACCGGGGTTGCCAGGACCTGGCTCGACCGCGAGCGCGATTCCATAGCCTCGATTGAAGACCCAAAGCGCGCGCTCGGGCAAATCGCTGGCAACACCGTGCGGTTCGGGGCCGTGGGCGCCGACCTTATGGCGGGCGAGGGCATCGAAACCATGCTGTCGGTTGGCTCCGCCTTGCCGAAGATGCCGTTGGCGGCCTGCTTGACGGCTCGGCACCTTTCGTTGTTCGAGATACCGCCGAACCTCAAGACGCTTTGGATCGCTCGCGACAACGACGAGGCTGGTGCTACTGCCGCAAGGCTTCTCAAAGCGAAAGTGCAGACGCAGCGGCCGGAAATCGAGGTGATCGAACTCACGTCGTTTCTTGGAGACTTCAACGACGATTTGCAATCTTTGGGGATCGACGGATTGCAGCAGGAACTTATGGCGACGCAAGGGGGCGCCTGAGTAAATTCATGAGCTGATCAAGGTGCTCGCCGGCGCTCCAGGTTGGTTAGGTGAGCATCGGCACTTGCCTGCATATTCATTTCGTATATTATGAATATCCTTAGGAGATATACGATGCCCCTCTACATCCGCGATGACAGCGTCAACAACTTAGCCGAGGAGCTGGCCCGCGTCAGTATGGCGGCCAGCAAGACAGAAGCCGTGCGTTTGGCGCTCCAACATGAGTTGGAACGCCTGGCCGCTCAGGAGAGTCTTGTTCAAAAGGTCGCCACGCTTCAAGAGCGTGCAGCATCGCATGGACTGCGCACGGATGGCTTTGACGACAAACCGCTTATGGATGAGCTGTCGGGAAATCAGTGATGTTCCTCGACGCCTCCGCCATCGTTGCTATCCTGAAAAGCGAGCCCGAAGCGGCAGGTTTTCTCGTCGCGCTTGAGGGTGCCAAAGGGAAAGTTATCACGTCTTCTATCGCCCGCTATGAGGCGGTTATCTCGGTTGCCGTCCAGATGGCGCGGAGCCGTGGTGAAACGCATATGACCGTTGACGATGCCACGAACGCGGAAGATCTCGTTGCCGCCCTTCTGGCCGAGATTGGCGCTCGGGAGATGCACGTCACCGAAAGCATCGGTCGCACGGCCCGCGAGGCTGCTACGACATACGGGAAAGTCGCAGGGCATCCCGCTCAGCTCAATATGGGCGATTGCTTCGCCTATGCGTTCGCAAAAGCGTTTCGCGTGCCCTTGCTCTACAAGGGCGGGGATTTCCGTCAGACCGATCTAGCGTAGCGGCCGAGGATTTCTGTCTGAGCGGCGACACGCGCCGGCGTCTTTGATCCAGCACCCCTGTCGCTGGTCATGGGATGCCGGTCTCGCGTCTTGTCTCCTGCCATGTTTCGGACGGTCAAATTAGCGGTGGACACTCTTTGCGACCAGGGCGAACCCCTTCAAGCGAAAAATCGGTTTCCGCTTTGCAGACCCTCCGATTTTTCGCTTGATCGCATCGCATCCCCCGCCTGTGCCCGTCCATCGAAACACCGCAATAGGAGACATCAGATGCGCGGGTTGGCAGAATTTCAGATCATCGGGCGCGTGGGCCGGATCAAAACCGTAGGCTCCACCCTCAGAGTGTCGATCGTCGCCGAATACGGGCGCACCAACGATCGAGGCGAGTTCGAAGCTAATCCCTACTGGAACGAGGTCACGTTCTTCAACGAACGCCGCATCCATTACATTGAGCAGAAGGTTGCCACCGGCGACATCGTACATGTGCGTGGCACCGTTCGCCAAACCCAGTACGAGCGCGACGGCGAAACCATCTACAGCATGACACTTGCCGGCGACGACTTCGACCTGCTCGCCAAGAAGGCGGGCGACTGACGATCGAGGAAGAGCGGCCCCGCGCCGCCCTTTCCTTTTTCCTTATCGGCCCGTTGGCGCTCGCGCGGCCGCTCGCGAGACCGATATCCCCATATGGCACCTTACGTAACCACATATCACTAAATATCACTCAAGGTGTCATAGAGTGACTTTAGAGTACCTTCCATCACTCGGGATCACCCGCGCCCCCGTCCCGATCGGCAGTCCACAACGCGCCAGCTCCACCGTTCAGCCGCCCCCATGCGGCGGGGGGGGGGGGGGGGGGGGGGGGGCGCCCCCCCCCCCCCCCCCAGGGGGGGCGGGGGGCGGCGGGCCCCCCCC
>NZ_JAZHFT010000069.1:0-978 GCF_036541425.1 Consotaella aegiceratis | reverse complement strand
GGGCAGCCCACCCCGCGCCCGCCCCCCGGTCCCCCCGCCCCCGGGGGGCGCGGGGGCCCGCGGGGCGCCCCCGCGCCCATTGCCAGCCTCGGGGGGAGAAAGGGGACGCCGCCCCCTCTCTCCCGCAAGCCCTCAGGCCGGTATCCCCGATCTTCCTCCTTGCGCCCGCCCGGCGCTGCGCGCCGATCGGCCGCGGCGTCGTGCAGACGCGGCGAAGATCCCTTTGACGACGGATCTTCGCCGCCCCTACGGGCGGGTGATCCCCCTCCGGCCTGAGGACCTGCCCCTCTCTCCTCCGCAGTTCCGCACGGGCTCGGGAGGCAGAAGCCAGACGGCTTCCGCCACCAAAACCAAAGGAGAGAAAATCATGGCCAAGCGTCAGAGAACGAGCGAAGCTCACCACACCGATGTTTACGAGCGCGCTACGAACAAAATCGTGGAGCAGCTTGAACAGGGCGTGCGTCCATGGTTCCAGCCTTGGAGCGTGGCCGGAAGCACCCTCCGCCCGCTTCGCGCGAATGGCGTGCCTTATCGCGGGATCAACACCGTGTTGCTTTGGATGGAGGCGCAAGAGAAAGGCTTTGCGTCGCCCTACTGGATGACCTATCGCCAAGCGCAGGCGATGGGCGCACAAGTCCGCAAGGGCGAACATTCTTCGCTCGTCGTCTATGCGAACACCATCAAAAAGA
The DNA here is from genome assembly GCF_036541425.1 of Consotaella aegiceratis. Lineage (NCBI taxonomy): Bacteria > Pseudomonadati > Pseudomonadota > Alphaproteobacteria > Hyphomicrobiales > Aurantimonadaceae > Consotaella > Consotaella aegiceratis. The sequence continues at coordinate 289 of NZ_JAZHFT010000069.1, read as the reverse complement.
CAGAGACGACCGATGAAGGCGAGGAAGTCGAACAGACAATTCCTTTCATGAAGGGCTATAGCGTCTTCAACGCGGCTCAGATTGACGGATTGCCCGAGCACTATCGCTCCAAGGTCAAGAGTCCTGCCGACGCGCCGAAGAAGGAGAGGATCGAGCGCGCGGAAGCGTAGACAGCCAATATTTGAGCGGTGCTGCGTCGCCCTCGGGCCACTCGATCAACAGCCATTCCCCGGAGCGGGGCCGGGTGAGGTTGTAGTCCCGCGAGGCGGCCCGCACCCGCACCGCGGCA
>NZ_JAZHFT010000068.1:0-13531 GCF_036541425.1 Consotaella aegiceratis | reverse complement strand
TGGCGGCTTCGACGACGTCCGCGACGTCTTCCCCGGCCGCTGCAACCGCAGCACCAGATCGATCAACTCGTCCTTCGAAAGCCGCTGCAAATCAGACCGCTCCATGCCGCCATGGATTCAGCGAATCCAGCCGTTGGCAAGGGGGGTGAGTAATTACTGAGCTAGCCCTGCCGTTCCTCGCGACGATGTGGGCCGACACGATCGGCCGTGACAAAAGCTGGTCAATGGCAATCGAGAGACTGCTCGTCGAGCGCTTGCCCAGACGAACTGCGTGTCGGCAGCGCTAAAGCCGCCGCATCGCAGAACCATCGTCGCTTGTCTCGCGATTGTTTGACCCGAGACTGTATCGGTCAATGATCGAGGCTACCAACGACCTACGTCGGAAAGCTCGAACTTGATGGGGAGCCGACATAGAACGGGCGCCAAACCACGTTAAGCGGACAAACCCGGAACGTGGCCTTTGATCAGAAGGGCGGAAGATCCTCGGGGAACTCACCGCCTGCGGCGAGGAAACGTTCCCATGTCGCGCGGCCGCGCGCGCTGACGGTCAGGCGATCCTGGGTGCCTTCGACCAGTTCCACGAGATCAAGATCGACCAGAGGTCCGATCGAGCTGTTGCCGATCACCTTGTCGGGGTCGAAGCCGTCGATGACGAGGCGCCACCCTATCGTGCCGCGTTCGGTCGGGGCCGGTTCCAGCCATCCGGACCGCCCCCGGTCGCCCTTTCGACCGTATATATAAAGACAGCAGGACCAGAAGGCATTGCGAGGTCGTGGCGGGATGAGAGCCCAGTCCAGCGGACCATCCGCCGGGATCGCTGCGGGCGCGGGACTCGGATCTCCCTGCGCATCGGCAAAACCTTGCTTGTAGGCCCGCTCCAGGGCACGGGCGATGACCCCGCCCGTATCAACGGTGCGGCCGTATTTCCGATCATGTCGATCCTTGAATACGATGTCTCGGGCTTCCTCGCGGAATCGAGCCTTGCGATACGGATCGGAGGGTGGGTTCTTCGCGCGGCTCACGATGTCCGTTCCACCGACGCTCGATGGCGCTGCACGATTGCGGCCACGGTGTTCTTGCTCAGGCCGAGTTCCCGCCCGATCAGCCGATAGCTACGTCCCGCCTCCACCAGCGCCAGAACCTTCGGCGCCAAGCGATCGGACTTTGGCCGGTGGCCCGTCTGTCGTCCGAGCACCCGGCCTCGCGCACGGGCAGCGGCCAGACCCGAGCGGACGCGCTCGCGCAAGAGGTGGTCGCGCTCGAACTCGGCGATCCCGGCCAGCATAGTCGCCATCATGCGGCCCGTGGCGCTGGACAGGTCGAAGGTCATGCCGTTCATCGCCACGACCGAGACCCGGCGTGCCTCGAGCTCGCGCAGCGTCTCCAGGAGATCGAGCGTCGAGCGACCCCAGCGCGACAGTTCCGTCACCAGGACCACATCGATATGGCGTCCCTGGGCGAGGGCTATCACCTTGCGGCGCTCAATGCGGTTCACCTTCGCGCCCGAGCCGGTTTCCCGGAACACGGCAACGGTCTCGTAGCCGGCGCGCTCGGCGAAGGCGCGAAGCTCGCGCTCCTGACGCTCGCAGGATTGATCGGCGGTCGACACCCGGCAGTAGATCGCGGCCCGCTGTCCCATTTGAACCCTCCCGGCGCGAGGCACTTCCAAAGCCCTGTCTCGCCTGATGCGGACGGCATCGCAAACAGACATTACTCCAAATGGGACAGCACTGCCATGCCGCGCTGACGCGCCCTCACACAGATCCAGCTCGAGGCTTTGCTTGCGCTACCGACGGAGGAAGCCGATCTGGTCCGCCATTACACTCTTTCCGCCGCCGATCTCGCCATCATCGCGCGGCGTCGTCGCGCTCACAACCGCCTCGGCTTCGCCGTCCAGCTTTGTGCCCTGCGCTATCCGGGACGGCTTCTCCATCCGGGCGAAGTCGTGCCCCAGGAGGTGCTGACGTTTTTGGCCGACCAACTCGACCTGGCTCCCGAGGCCCTGGCCGACTACGCGATGCGTTCTCAGACCCGCTACGATCAGCTCAACGCCCTTTATGCCGTCTACGGGTTCCGTACCTTCACACGTCCCGATCGCATCGAGATGGCGCGATGGCTACTTGCCCCAGCTCTAGGCACTGTGAGCGGCGTCGCCCTCGCCGATCTCTTCCTGGAGGAACTGCGTCGTCGCGCCATCGCCGCTCCCGGACCAACTGTCATCGAACGGTTGATCGCGGCCGCCCTGTCGCAGGCGGAACGCCATGTGGAACGGCAGATCGATGCCTGTCTCGACGATCGCCGGCGCATCGAACTGGACGCGCTGCTGGAGGTTTCCGCAGGCGCCGTTCTGAGCCCTCTGGCCTGGACGCGCCAGCCACTCGGGGCCGCAGGACATCGCGCGCTCGCGCAGATCATTGGTCAACTCGATCGGCTCCGCTCCCTACGCCTCGATCCGGCGATCGTCGAGGCCATCCAGGCCGATCGGCGTCAGGCGCTGTCGCGCGAGGGTATGCGCCTTTCGGCCCGGCATCTGAAGAGCCTTTCGGCGCCGCGGCGCCGGGCTATTCTGGCTGTGACGGCGCTGGAATCCATCACGCGCCTCACGGACGAGGCCATTGGCCTGTTCGACCGCCTCGTGGGCGGACTGTTCCGCCGCGCCGAGCGAAGGGCCGAACGGGACCTGCAGGCCAACGCCCGCGCCGTGAACGGGAAGGTTCGGCTTCTCGCACGGGTCGGAGGCGCGCTGGCCGAGGCAAGGAATGCGCACGGCGACGCCTTCGCAGCCCTCGACGCTGTCATCCCCTGGCAGGACCTCCTGCGCGCCGTCGCCGAAGCCGACCAGTTGTCGCGTCCGGAGGGACCCGATTATGCCGCGCTGGCGAGCGCCAGCCACGCGCTCCTGCGACGGATCGGTCCTCCGTTCCTCGACGGGTTCGCGTTCGCGGGGATCGCGAGCAGCGCCAGTCTTCTGCGCGGCGTCGACACTATGCGGACCTTTTACCGTGGATCGCGCCGCACGTTGCCCGCCAACCTTCCGACCGGCTTCATGCGCAAGCGCTGGCGCACCGCGGTCCAGCGCGATGAGGGGTTCAACGGCGCGGCCTTCGAGCTCTGCCTGTTCGCCGAACTGCGTGACAGGCTGCGGGCGGGCGATGTCTGGGTCGTCGGGAGCCGTCAGTATCGCGCCGTCGAGGACCAGATGATCTCTGTGTCCCTGTTCGAGGCGATGAGGCAGGCGGGGCCTTTGCCGCTTGCCGTTTCTGACGATCCACAACTCTGGCTCGATGAGCGTCGGGCACTCCTCACGGAGCGACTGGACGAGGTCCAACGACGCGCCGATCGTGATCTCCTCGCCGATGTCCGCGTGACCGGTACCGCCTTGCGGATCACACCGCCGCACGGTCTACATGAACCGCGTCATCCGTCACCTGCGCGGCCGCGGAGAGGACGTCCCGGTCGAATGGCTGCCGCATCTGGCGCCACTCGGCTGGCAGCACATCAACCTCACCGGCGACTACATCTGGTCCGACGAGCCGCGCATCGAGGCCGATGGATTCCGCCCACTCAACCGGGCCTCGACAGCGCAGAACCTCGATGTTCTCGATCTGTCCGCTTAACGTGGTTTAGTGCTCGTTCTATGTCGGCTCCCCTGACGGCGGACAGATCGGCGATTGGGCCAGCGCGTGGTTTTTGCCTCGATAGGCAAAGGTGTAGGAAAAGCTCTGATCGCCATCCTCGCGGTAGGGCGTGATGGACGGGCGCGCCAGCGAACCTGTCGGCTTCTCATTCTCGGCGTCATAGGTTTCAGTCGCCATTTCTGGCACATGGGAGTAGGTGTTGTGGCTTGGATCAGAATAAACCCGTTCTTTGCTGATGTTCGGCGCCTGCAAATCGATCTTCACGATGCTGGTAATTCGAGCAGAAGCACGTCGAGCGGTGGAGAAGCCACGGTTGTCTCCACCGAAATACAAGCCGCTGAAACCAAAATTTCCGCGCGGATGGAAAGATCGGACAATAATCTGAAGCATCAGTGTGTTTCCGATCGGTCGAAGTCGCGGATCATTTCCGCAAGAGCTTCGGCGCTTCCAGAACAGATGCGGACAGCCGGTGCTATTTTACAATCTGCCGGATCGATCCGGAAATAGCTTCCGTCGAGAGCTCGTGAGTTTGCAAGCTCCGCGTGCGGCCCTTTGATATAGTGATGAAAGGTTATGTCCGCCGTCGCGTACTGACCGGTCGTGATGTCCCGATAGCCGCCGCCCTCGCCGACGCTCACCCTCTGCTCGGCGATCGGCCTGCCGTCCTTCGTCTGGAAGCGATACTCAAAGCCCGGCGGGGCATCGACTTCCAGGAAGCTGACGACGCTGTTCACTGTCGCCTGGAGCTGGATCGCATTGTCCTTGACGATAACGGCATCGCCATGGCGCTCGTCGAAGGTCTGTTGGTCGATTTTCGTCACAAGAACAACGACGGTCCCGCCCTCGGTGAGAAGCGGATCTTCGACGGTGACGGTCAACATGGCGGCAGACATGGGCAGGCACCCTCCCAAAAGACAGGCAACAGCGAGCGCTATGATGGTGGCCCGCCTCAATTGACGTCGATCCGTTCGGACTTCAGCGAGATGTGCCCATCGAAATCAATGCTGAGGGTCTTTCCGTTGAAGGTCACCTCTCCGCTGGCGTGCATAACGATCTCTGCCTTGCCGCAGCGCAGACGCAAGGTTTCGTGAGCGTCAATAGTCTTCACTGTGCCGACGATCTCCGTGCTTCCCGCCATTCCGCCTGTGCTTTGCCCTGTCAATCACTCGATGACGATGCGCTCGACGGGGGTCGTCGACCCAAATCCCGACGCCCAGGTGACGACGGCGTCGAACACGGCCTCGTCGCAATCGAGGATCGGCAGATAGATCCCGAACGTGCCGCCGCCTTCCCAGACCGGCTCTTCGACAAAGCCGCCGCCCTCCTTGTGGTCGAGCGCATCGCGATAGCCGCCGAGGATCGTGAGCGTGCACCAAACCTCGAGGGCCTCCAGCACGGCGTCGACGTCGGGCTCGGCCGTGAACTCGATCCGCACCGCCCGCTCCTTGCCGCTTTGCTCGGGCAGCATGTGGTCGACCTCGAACGGCGTTTGCTGCGTGCGGGGGAAGGGCAAAGACGCGACGGCGATCGTGTCGATTTCGCGATCCGCGGGCGTGAAGCTGGCGGAGTCGGACAGAACCAAGAGATTGGCGAGGACGCGGAACGCCTCGGGCGGCACGCCGCGCGTCGTGAGCGACCAGCGCGCCGTCGCTCCCTCGAGCGAGCCGAGCCGCGCCTCAGCCGTCATCGACGGGCCGAAGAAGCCGTGCGTCACCGCCGCCGCAAAGAGCGCGACCATATCCACGGTTTCGGCCTCCGGCTCGGTCTTGAAGATCGAGACGTTCCGGCCCATCGTCGCAATGTCCTCTCCGGTCGCGACGATCTGCAGCGCCTGCATTGACCCAGGTCCGACGTTGAACACGGCCTGCGGATTGTTGGACGGTTGTATGCTCATGGCCGGTCGAGGTCCTCGTACCATTCGACGATCGGCTCGGCGGCGTTTTCTCCAACGGCATCCTCTCTCGGGATGCGCATCGGCCGCAGCACCTTGGCGACGTGGCGGTAGGGCGCCAGCGCCGGGTCGCCGAGCCCGTTGCCGGGAATGGGCGCGTCGCCCGCCTGCACCATCATGCCCCCGCCGCAGCGCGTGACGCGCACGCCCTCGAAAGCGGTCAGGCGCCGCTCGACATCGGCGATGTCGCCGATCAGCGGCGCGCTTCGATCGGAGACGAGGGTCAGCCAGTTCGCCCGCACCATGTGGGGCACCATGTCCCGCGACGGCGCGTGCCAGCGATCAATCGCCTGGAGCCTCCTGTCGGTGTAGTTGAGGTCGAAGCCAGGATGCTCCACCCCAGCGAGTTCGTAGCGCATTACCTCCTCCGACGAGACTCCTCCAGAGTCCAACGACAGCCGCAGGCCGGCAAGGCCGGAGGCGAAATTGCCGTTGGCAACGACAGGGCGTGCCAGCAGGAAATCGCGAAATCCGTCCGCTCCGAGTGGATGGTCGAGCGGGATCGTGAGACGAAAATAGGAGACGGGTGCATAGCTGTGATATTCGCCGGAGCCATACAACTTGATCCTATTCGTTTGCCGCTTCTCCCGCATTGCCGCGTCGTCCCGAGGGTCGTGCACGCCGGGACTGCGCAGTAGAAACTCGAAATAGGCCGGACTTGTCCCCTCGGCTCCGTCACCCCACAGCGCGAACCAGTAGGGCTGGTTTTCCCGCGACTTGGCGAACCAAGCGGGGACAACCGCCTCGGCCTTGGCGTCGAGCTTGCGCGGGGAGCGCATTGTGTTGGTGATGGTGTGGGTGAGGTAAGGGCGCAGCAGCTCGGTCGCCGCCGCGGCGAACTCCATCATCGCGTCGGGCTCATAGCCGTCGTGGTACAGCCCGAAGGACAGGCACGGCACGAGGCGCAGCGCTTCATCATCCTCATGGCGCAGGGCTGAAAGGCTTTCTGTCATGGCTGGTCGAGGTCCTCGAACCATTCGATGACCGACTCGTCGACGTACTTTCCGATGGCGTCCTGCGGTGCGAGGCGCATCGGCCGCAGCACTTTGGCGACGTGGCGGTAGGGCGCCAGCGCCGGATCGCCGAGCCCATCGCCTGGGATCGGCGCATCGCCCGCCTGCACCATCATGCCCCCGCCGCAGCGCACGACGCGCACCCCCTCGAAAGCGGTCAGGCGCCTCTCGACATCGGCGATCTCGCCGATCAGCGGCGCGCTTCGGTCGGAGACGAAGGTCAGCCAGTTCGCCCGCACCATATGCGGCACCATGTCCCGCGACGGCGCGTGCCAACGATCGATCGCCTGGAGCTTCCTGTCGGTGTGGTCGAGGTCGAGGCCGGGATGCTCGACCCCGGCAAGACGGCAGCGCCGTATGACCTCGGACGAGGTCCCGTCTCTAGGCGCGTTGCGATCCACCGACAGCCGCAGCCCGGCGAGCCCGGAGGCGAAGTTGCCGTTGGCAACGACGGGGCGCGCCAGCAGGAAATCCCGAAACCCCTCCGCTCCGAGCGGATGGTCGAGCGGGATCGTGAGACGAAAATAGGAGACGTATGGATAGGTTCCCGACTTGTCGGATCCATACATCTTCGTCCAGTTCTCTCGCCGCTTCTCGCGTGTCGCCGTGTCGAGCCGAGGATCGTTGAACGCACCATACCGAAACAGGAACTTGAAATAGGCCGGGCTCGTCCCCTCGGCGCCGTCGCCCCAGAGCGCAAATAGATAGGGCTGGTACTCCCGCGGCTTGGCGAACCAGGCCGGGACGACCGCTTCCGCCTTGGCATCGAACTTGCGCGGGAAGCGCATGGTGTTGGTGTACACATGCGTGAGATATGGGCGCAGCAGCTCGGTCGCCGCCGTGACGAACTCCATCATCGCCTCGGGCTCGTAGCCGTCGTGGTACAGCCCGAAGGACAGGCACGGCACGAGGCGCAGCGCGCCATCCGACTCGTAGCGCAGGGCTTCAAGGTCTTCCGGTATCATAGGAACCCTCCGGTTCAGTTTGCGGCTGCTCCCGCCGCCCCAGCGGCGCCCTCCGCAGCTCCGCCCAGCAGACCAGCCAGTCCACCGATCGGGTTGATGATAACGGGGACGAAGTGAAGTCCGGTCATCGGATCCGGTACGGTGACCGTGTGCGGTTGCGCCTTGCCCTCCTTGGCGCGCTCGGCGCACTTGCAGGAATCCTTGTCGAGGGCGACGATATCGCTATCCGTCTTGCGGCCGTTGATCTCGTTGTAGTCGTGCTGCTGCGAAAACCCGCCGATGCCTTCCTTCGTTCCGGTCGGATCGATGCGGCCGGCCTTGTTGGTGAATTTGAGGTCGACCACCGTGTCGCCGATCGTCAGGTCGGGAATGCGCCATTGCTCCGGGTTGATCGCGTCCGCGCCGCGCTCGGCCTCGGTGCCCTTCCGAATCCGCTGGGTTTTGCGGATCGAATTGATCCAATGTTTGAAGCTCCGCCATTTCGAGGCTTGATACCATTTGCCGTCCTCGCGGTACCATTGCTGCTTCCACTTGGCGCCGAGGTCGTCGCCAGTCGCATTCTCATAGGCGTCCATGGCTTCCTTGAAGCATTGTTCCTTGGGTGTGTCGGCCATGCTGCGTCGCTCCCTCAGGCTTTCAAGTTATCTTCGAGTTGGATGAAGTCCGAACCCTTGTTGCCCTCGTCACACCAGCAGAAGATCTGGCAAAGGATGTCGGTGTTGCCGCCGATGTTCTCCTGCAGCTCGGTCGGGGAGAACGTGTTCGGCGCATTGCCGTTCATCGTCATCGGATCGGTCAGGCGGCAGACGTTGCGGCCCTCCATGAACACGTCCATCGAATAGTTCGAGAACCGCGCCTTCTTCATGTTGACGTTGGAGATGATGCCGCCGCCGGTGCCGGGCTCGTCGCCGTAGCTCGGCAGAAAGTAGCAGTCGCGGATCGCCGCCATCACGCCGTCGGTGAAGACGGTGGTCGTGCCGTTCTGCAGGTCGCGCGAATAGGCGACGTTGACATAGGGGACAGGGATATCGGGACTGCGGCAGACATCCGGGGCGCCGGAGGTCGCGACCCCGTCGCTCTCGCGGTGGACGACGGTGAGGCCGTTGATCGTGATGGTGGGTGTCATGGCGTCTTGTCCTGGCGGCTGAGGATGATCGCCGCGCGCTCGGCGGTAAGGTCGGAGGCGGCGAAGACGAGGGTGCGGGCGAGAAGGGGATCGCGTCCCATCTCGTGGGCGGCGAGCGAGACGAGGGCGGGGCCGGTGGCGGCGCCGAGGTCGCCCCAGCCGGCCGCTGGCTCGCGCAGGTCGAGCGGCTCGGGATGCACCGCGGCGGTGCGCAGATAGGCATACATCCATTCGTGCGCCCGCCACGTCTCGCCGTTGTTGTCGCAGAAGGTCGCGGCGACCCGCTCGGGGGCGGCACCCGCGCAGGCGGCGATCGCCGCGGTCAGCCCGGCGCCGATGGAGCTTTCGCCGCCGAACCACGGCTTCGGCTCCTTTGCAACGCCCATCCCTGCGACGCGCACGCCGGAGCCGCGGCCGCCGAACAGCAGGAAGGCCGCGCCCTCCGCCGGCATCAGCCCCTTCGGCGCGACAGATGTCTTGAGGCGGTTCATCGCCTCGAGCCAGGCAAGGACGTGGCGATCGACGAAGCAGTCGACCCCGCCGACGAGGACGACGGCATCATCATCGGCGATCAACTTCATCGCGTCGGCGACGAGCCGGAGCCCGGTCGCCTGGGCGCCGGGGACCATCGCGGTGGTCACGCCGTCGAGCGGCACGTCCAGGTCGCGCACGATGTCGCCCGCAAGGGCCGTGAGGGTTTCCGGGTCGAGCCCGGGGCGCTCGGACGGCAGGGCGAGGAGGACGGCGGCGAGGCGGCCGCCGTGACGACGCAGAGCCTCGCGGCAGGGCGCGGAAGCGGCGGCGGCGAGCTGGCGCAGGCGGTCCCGAAGGGGCACCGCGTGCATCGCCTCGCAGACGCCGACGACGACAGGCTCCGCCGTTGCCCTCGAACGAAGGTTTCTGACGCGCAAAAAGCCGCTCGCGCCGCCGCGGATCGCGGCTGCGATGCGCGCGATGTCGGGGCCCGGCGGGGCGAGCGTGCTGTGCGCGATGAGATGCATCAGTTCACCTTCACCACGGCGCCTTCGAGCGTGTTGGTGCCCGTCGCACGGCTGATGACGGTCTCGCCGGCGATGACGATCTTGCCGTCGGCCTGAAGGCGGATGCTGGCGCGGCCGCAAACGAGCTCGATTTCCTCGCGGCCGCTGACGACAATGCGGTTGCCGTCGGCGACGACGGCGAGCGGCGCTGCGGCGAGCGCGGCGGCCGCGACGGCGCCGAGCGCGATCGCCGGCCCCGCGTCCGGGAACGCGGCGACGACGAGATCGCCCGGCTGCACGGGCCCGAGCGCAAGGCTCGCCACCGCCGGAGCCAAGCCGCCGCGCGGATCCTCGATGACCAGAGTCCCCTCGGCGCCCACCGCAGCGAGACGGGCAAGACGCGTCGCGCAGGCGCCGTCCTCGGGTGGCTGCGCGTCAGATCGCGATGGAAAGGTCGTCATGGACCGCCTCCGTTCGTTCGAGCATATCGCCGAGGATGAGCCGCCGACGCTGTTCCTGCGCGGGCGCCGCGATGTCGAACCAGGGCCCGCCGTCGCGCAGGAGCTCTCCCGCCGCCGCCCAGCGCACGCACTGCGGGGCGGTCATGAGCAACGCCCGCGCTCGCTCCGACGTGGCGGGACCGCCGGCGAGCCAGCGGTCCCCGCTCGGCGCGGCGTCCGCCTCACCGACGATGCGTTGGCGAGCAAGACGGGCGGCGTCGCGAATCTGTGGGTAAGCGGCGAGCGAAGCCAGCGCTTCCGCGTCGGAGGGGCGGCCGAGCGCACCACGCACGGCAACGGCGACGGCAACATCGCGCACCGCGCCGTCGGCACGGATCAACTCCAAGGCATCGTCCTGCGGTGCGAGACGGATCAGAGTGTCCGCGAGGTCGGCCTCGGCCGCGGTGGCACGCGAAAGGAATGCGGCGAGGTCAGGCAGCAGGCGCATCAGGACGAACAGCGCGGCATCGGCGAACAGCCCGACCTGCGGATGGTCGCGCAGCGCGGCAAGAGCGGGCACCGCGCGGCGCTCGCCGCACATTGCGGGCGCGAGGAGCGCAGATTTATACGGCGGAATCGGGAAGCCGAGCGTAGCGTGGGAGATGCGCATGATGCGCATGGCGCGCGATGCGACCTCGGCCGCCACCGGGCCGCCGCCTGAGATGAGGGAGTCGAGCCCACGGCGAGCGCAGTCGGCCGGGACGAAGCCGAAAGCCGACGCCCTGGCGCGCAGGTGGGAAGCATCGCCGGGAAGGGGCGGCAGCTCGTCGCCCCGCAATAGCGCCGTCGCCGTCCGTGCAAAGGATTCGCCGGGGCGGTTCATCCGCCAGCAGTCGTCGCAGAGCGCGATGGCGGCGCCGCCCTCAATCGCCAACGCCTCGAGCTGAGCGGCAATCCGCTCGTCGAACCGCATCAAGTCGGCGAGGCGGGCGGTGGGGGTCGCGACGATGCGGTCGCGATGCTCCCACAGGTTCGGGAGCGCTTCGGCGAGCTGACCGACGATGCGTGGCCACATCGCGTTACGCCCCCGCCGGCCGCAGCCGCCGGCGCGGCTTCAGCATCACCGTGGTGCGTGTCAGGTGCTGAAACTGCGGCCCGACCCGCAGCGTCGAGCGCCAGACGGTGAGAAGGCGCCCAGCGTCCGGCTCGACGATGACACGGTCGAGCACCGCTCCGTGGTCGAACGATGTGGTCACGAACGTGGTCCGCAGCATCAGAGGCAAGCGTGGAATCTTGACGGCAAGTGATCCGGACGGTGTGAAGTTGACGAGACGCAGGGTCTGACCACCACCGAGCCGACGCTCGGTCCAGAGGCCGAGCGGGGTAGTGCGGTATACGCGGTCGTCCTCGTCCGCCGCCGGAAGCGGCGCACGCTCGGCCCGCCATTTGGCGTCGTAGGTACCGGCCAGGCCGAGGCGTGGTTCCCAGCCGACGGGGATCGCGCCGAGCCCGGCTGGGAGGGGCCTGTCGTCCCAGGCGACGATCCGCGCGTCCGGACGTTCGATCGTTGGCAACGCCGTGTCGACGGCCTCGTCTTCGCTTCCTGCGAAGCCCCGGCCGATCGGGTTCTGCGCGACGACGCCCTTCTTGCTGCGACCACCGAACGCGCCTTCCCAGATCACCGGCATTGTTGCGAATGCAACCGGTTCGGTCGCGACGAGCGCACCGCGACGCCGCTCCCAACGCCGCGCGCCGACGGCAACAATCTCGGCCCGGTACTCACCGACCGAAGCACTCGCGACAACGGAATGTACCGGCCGCCCGCCAGGGGCATGAACCGTGCCGTTGACGACGATGTCGGTGCCGGGATGGATGCGGACGAGCTCAACGTCGCGCACGAGGCTGCTTGCCCACGGCTCGCCCACATACTTCGGCACACGCACCACGTCCTCTTGCGCGTCCGCCACTGCAATGCCGCCGTCCTCGGCGATCTCGTAGGTCGCCTTGACCACCGTTACCCAGTGTTCGACCCCGTCGCTGTCGAGCAGGAGCGTGGACGCTGCAGCGTGCGGTGTGAGGTTCTCAAGCTGCAGCATGGCCAGTTAATTGATATGGACCGAGGCGGCTTTGATGAAGGTCTTGTCGTCCGTCTTGGTCTCCAGTTTAACACCGGTTATGAGGATCTCGCCTTTGTTGTTCATCATGAGCGTGGCGTTGCCGCCGACGGTGACGACGAATTCATCGCCCACCGAGACCTGCTTAATCTCGCCAACCCGCTCCAACGAATTGGTCCCGACATTGACCACCTTGACGCCACCGACCTGCTCAGCCGTGGCGAGGCCCGCCGTCAACGAGTGGAACGTGCCGGCGACCAGATTCATCGTGCCAACACCGGATGGGAAGATGCTGCCGAGGCTGCCGCCGGCCGTGCACCCGGTGGATCGGCTGGTTCCAGGCCTTGAGGCGCTTGAGCGTTTCGGCTTCGTCGCGTCCCCACATACCGGTGGCGGCGATCCGAGGCGTGCCGCCCCTGGCCCGTACGGCATTGCCGAAGTGCGGCCCGCGATAGGCACTATCGGCAAAGACCTCGCCTGGAGCTTCGGGCAATGCATCAGACCCAGCCTTGCCGTCGTTGATGTTGGCCGGAGTGATGGCGAGTTCCTCCACCAGGGCGGTGTCGGCATCAGCCCCGACATGGGCCTTGAAGCCGTGGACGGCGGGCCTGCCTTTGTGCTTAACCCAATGAGCTTCACTGTCGCCCTCGCTGGCTGAGGCGATGATGGTGGCATCGACCAGCGTGCCAGCTTTGACCCGGATCGCCTTGGCCTTGAGTTGGGCCGTGACGGCGTCGAACAAAGCCTTGTCCAATTCACGGGCGACCAATGCCTTGCGGAACCGAACGAAAGCCGTGCGTTCCGGCGTCGCCTCGTTGCCGGAGAAGCCGCAGAACCGCCGGAACGACGCACGATCATCAAGCGTCTCGGCGAGTTTGACATCGGAAAGATCGTACCACACCGCCAGCAGCATCGCCCTGAACAGCGCCAGCGGCGGCCGGGCCGGTTCGCCCTTGGCAGCGCTGGAAATGCCGGACAGGTGGCGCTCAATTGGTGACCAATCGATCAGCTTGGCGAGGTCGTCCAGCGACGAACCACGGGCTTTGCCGCCAGCACCAATCCCCAAGCTCTCCTGACCGATCCGGCGACGGCTCATGCTTCACCTCAATCTGCTGCACAGGCTGAGAGAATCACGAGGAGCGCCTAGCGTCCAGACATACCCGCGCACAGATCTCCTAGATGCCGTAATGGGCCGGCGCCTCACGATTAGCCAGTTTGGTGGCTGTCCCTCAGAATGATGATGTTTGGAAACGAGGTCCGATCGATCGGCCTCAAGCATCATGAGAGGAACAGCCATGGAATAT
>NZ_JAZHFT010000067.1:0-13770 GCF_036541425.1 Consotaella aegiceratis | reverse complement strand
CAGGTGACTGCGCTTTTTAGATCGATCGGCTGGTCCCATTCCCACTCCATCATGCAGCGCCTTTCAGCGACTGCGGACAGAAGCATGACCTCGGCGACAGGATGTAGGGAAATTGGGGTTGACCCAGGACGGCCCGTTACAGAAGAACCGTCCAGTTTCCACCTAACCAAGGCGGCCGCGTTTCCATTTCACATCAAGCGAGGACTCGCTTCGCCTCGATCGTGAACCCGGTATGGACATGGCTTGGGATAAGAATCTGAAAAATCAGACCGCTCGGCGCGTTGTCTGCGAGAGACACGGTGCCGTGATGTGCATGCACGATATCGGCGACGATTGAAAGTCCGAGCCCGAAACCTTCCTGCCCTTGGGTCCGCGCGTCGTCTCCCTTGAAGAACGGCTCGAAAACCCGCGTTCTCAGGTGTTTTGGAATTCCGGGTCCGTTATCGGTGACAAAGATCTCGCAGCCGGCTTTGCCGTTTCGCAGACTGACAATGACCTCAGTCGCGCACTTGACGCTGTTGTCGCAAAGGTTGGTCACAGCGCGCATAATGGCCAGTGGTTTGCAACCGATGATCAACCGATCAGGTCCCTCGAACCGGACCCGGAAGCCGACATCGCTGAACTCCGCGCAAACGGTCCGCAGCAGGCTGGCAACATCTGCACGTTGTATTGGTTCGGTCGCATAGTCCTCCCTGAGATATTTCAGAACTTCGTTCAAGAGGCTCTCGATGCGCATGACGTCGGACAACAGTCCCTCGCGCACCGGGCCTTCCTCCATGCGTTCGGCGCGAAGCCGTAACCGAGTCAACGGGGTTCGAAGATCATGGCCAATGCCCCGCAGCATTCGTGTCCTTGATTCAACCATCACCCGTATCCGGCTTCGCATCGCGTTGAGAGCATGGGCGAGCGCAACGATCTCGACAGATCCACGTTCTTCGAAAATCTCCGTGCTGTTTGAAATGTCCAAACGGGTGGCCGTTTCGGAAATCCGCTTAATTGGCTCGGTTATGACGCGAACGGCAAATATAAAGAAGAACGCGATCAGAACGACGATGGCGACAGAATAATATGGGCCCTCGTTCAGAATCGAACTGTTCAGGATCGTATCCGGAAAACCAGAGAGGATAAGGAGCGTGGCGTCATCGACCTTTGATGCAATCACTCTCTCCCCGTTCCAGAAAGTACGCCAACCTCCCACGGGCGGGAGGATGTGATCATTCGGAAAGAGCCAGTCGATGGCCATCGCCAGCGCTCCGACAGGTTCCGGCGGTCCGGTGAAGGTCTCGCTGACTGAAAGGGGTTCCAGCGAGAAATGCCAGCCAGCAGCGCGCGATGACGAAAGAATTGCTTGGCGTGTGCCGGGTGTCGAATTTTTCAGGAGTTCCGCCATCGTCTCAACGCGCATGGCGATATCTTCCATGTCCGGCGCGGCATTCCTTGCCCACTGCTCCAGTACTCTACCTGCGATGCCGACAACGATCAGCGCCAGGACAATGATGAGCGTGATCTGGCCTCTTATCGTCTTGGGCAAGAAGCGCTTCGGCCTCATAGTTCCTCGACATTCGCGGTAAACATGTAGCCACCGAGACGTATGGTCTTGATAATAACGGGGTTGCGGACATCGTGCTCGATCTTTTGCCTCAATCGACTGATGTGAACATCAATGCTGCGCTCGATTGGACCGGCCAAACCAGCATGGGTTAGCCCCAAAAGTTCCTCGCGCGTCAGAACGCGCCCCGGGTTTCGGCAAAAAGCAAGCAGGATATCGAACTCATGCGTCGTCAAGCCGACGCGTGCGTTGGTTGGATCGTAGAGCTGTCGTCGAATGGGATCCACGAACCATCCATCAAAACGCAGTTGCCTTTGTCTCGGCTCCTTTAGCGAAGGCAAGGCCGCGCGCCGCAGCAGACCGCGTATCCGCGCGATGAGCTCCCGCACGCTGAAAGGTTTCGTGACATAGTCATCGGCGCCAATCTCGAGACCGACGATCCTGTCAATTTCCGCATCGGCCGCTGTCAGCATGAGGATGGGAATATTCGTCGTAACCCTTAGCCGCCGGCACAGACTCAGTCCGCTTTCGCCAGGCAGCATGACGTCAAGGATCACCAAGTCGAAATTGGATGCCCGCATGCGCGCATCCATTTCAACGCCGTCTTGAGCGATCTCTGCGATCATCCCGCTTTCGTTAAGGCTGTCGTGCAGCATGGCGGCGATCGGTCCGTCGTCTTCGACGATCAGAATACGAGAAACGTCCGACAAGCCTCGGCTCCCTTCACCATCTGCACTTTGTCCATTTTGAATAACACGGCGGCTTATATTCTTTGGCTGCGGCAATATTAACTTTTGTTTCAGATCGCGCCGCCTTCAGGACTGCTCGAAACAAAACTTTGTACGAGCCAACATTCTGACGGTCCGCGTTGTGACACAAGAGAGTCAGCGAAACCGCCTCGGGCGGGGGTGCCCCGGCACAGACCTCTGTGGCTCGAGTTCAGGTCTTTGCCAAGCGAAAGCAGCACCCAAACTGCACAGCGCAACATCGGAGTAGAAGCCGTTATGAAGAAGCTGATCGCAAATCCCGTAGAGCAACTTGTGATGGGACGCCGCAACTTTCTAAGTGGCGCGGCTGTACTTGGTGTTGGTGCCGGATTGTCTGCGCCCGCCATTGGCTCCCGCGCCGCCGCGACAGAGATTTCGGACATCGCGCTACGAGACCGGGACCTGCCGTTTATTGGCACGGAGGAGACCTTTGCCACCGACGAATTGATAGCGCTGAACGCGATTAACGATGAACACGTAGAGTACCTCAAGGAAACTGGTCTTGCCGAACTCGGCCGTGGCCGCATCGGGGCAATGGATGAGGCGGGGATCAATGTTCAAATCCTCTCCGCACATACACCAGGTGTACAAAATGTCCCAGGTCAGGAGGGCATCGATTTTGCCTATCGTCTCAACAAGCTGATTGTCGATGGGCCGATGACCACCTATCCGGGACGATTTCAGGGATTTGCAACCTTGCCGTTGCAGAGTCCGGAGGCCTCAGCGGACGAACTGGAACGCGCTGTTCGGGAAGATGGTTTGCTGGGAGCCCTGACCAATGGATTCATTGGCAAAAAATTCCTCGACCACCCCGATTTTGAGCCCGTTCTGGCGCGTGCCGAAGCACTTGGTGTGCCGATATACCTGCATCCAGGTTTCCCACCTGAGGACGTCTTCGATATTTACTACCGCACCATACGGCCAGGGTATGATCAGGAATACCAAAACTACATTTTCAGCGGTTCAGGATATGGATGGCACCAGGAGGTGCTTACTCAATGCCTTCGGCTTATCATGACTGGGGTGTTCGACAGGTTCCCTAGACTGCAGATGATCATCGGCCACATGGGAGAAGGCCTTCCGTTTTACTACGAGCGCATCGCGGAGGATTTGGGCGAGGCGACAGAAGGTTCACTCAATAAGCCTATCGAGCAATACTTCAATGACAATTTTTGGTACACGACCAGCGCATTCTTCCAGGATGAACTTCTTCAACTTTTGCTGAGGTACATCAGTGTGGATCGAGTGATGTTTGGAACCGATTACCCGTTTGCAGACATGAAGAAAGGAACCGACTGGTTTCGGGCAGTGAATCTGCCCCGTGAAGCTAAGGAAAAAATTGCGTTCCGAAACGCGGAGAAGCTGTTCGGCATAAAGGTCTGACGCATCGGCACCAGATCGAATGATGCCGATAGGGTTTTCGGGTCGACGGGGCACAACCGGATCACTTTGGCTGTATCTTGAGGGTACAGCCAAAGGACGCCAATCAGACCGCTTGCCCTTTTGCCAGGCGGTGAGTTTGGTAATCTTGTGTACCTCATGTGTCCTCTTAAGCTTCTTCCCATGCTATTTTTGGGAAGGAGAAACGCGCCATGGCACGGTATCATCAAGGACTGCATGCGCGACCGGGCGCGCGATCTCATCACATAGGAGCTCGGGCCGCGCACCGATCAAGACATCCGCCGGACCCTCGAACGTCAGATCGACGCCGAGCGCTGGACCGATCTCGACCGTCGGCTCGCGCGTGATGCCCATCGCACCAGCATGATCGACACCGCGCCTTGTACCGACCGTCAGCCTGACGAACTCGACACGCTGAAGGTCGGACTGCTGCGCTGGAGAGCCTTGGTCTTACGCAGCAAATTGCGCCTGACCGATGGACGTTCTCGGACCATGCGGAAGCGACGCTCCGCGAACTGGGTGAGCGTGGCGACATCATCAAGCGCATCCATCGCAGCCTGACCGAGCGCAGCATTGAGCGAGGCGTCGCGAGCTATGTGCTCGCCTCCGAAGGCCTCGCCGATCCGGTCATCGGCCGCCTTGTCGCCCGCGGCCTCGACGAGGAACTGAAGGGCACGGCCGTTCAACCGCGCCAACAGCGGCGAGTACGTTGCCGACACCTATCGCCAGCGCTTTATACTCGCCTCCGGCCGCTTCGCCATGATCGACGACGGCTTCGGCTTTCCCATTTTGTCGTCGAAGCACCGATCAGCCCACCGCGCCAGCGACTGATCGACGGCATACGGCGATTCTAACATTGGACGTAGCATAGCTATCTCCGCGACCTCGGACGTTGGGTGATATTCCTTTGGCGTTCACCAGAAGCCACTGTCGCCGACGATCTGCGCCGTTCCAGATTGCGCGGCAGAAGGACGGCGTTCCTGCGCCGACCATAAGCCACATCCGCAACATCCGTGCGAAATTCGCCGCGGCCGGCCACGACAGCGTCGTCGAGACGCTGCACGTGGTCGGCTTCCGGCTCGTCTTCGCTCACGATATCGTCCGGCGAGGTCGCTGAATCGCTGCTATCCCGCTGCCACGTTAATCGATGCCGGTGGTCGCAGGCAGCTGGATCATCTCGTCGATCGTCACCGTGGCGGTATGGCGGAGGTCGCCCAATGCCGACGAGTTTCCCACGTACAGCGTATAGTCGCCCTCGGACACCTGCCAACTCCGGCTCGCCTCATCCCAGTGGGCGAGGTCGCGCGGATCGATGGCCATCGCCACGCGCTTCGCCTCACCAGGCTTCAATTCCGCCTTGATGAAACCGCGTAACGCGAGAGCTGGGCCGCCGACGCTGTCCGGCATACCGACATAGAGCTGCACGACTTGCGAGCCCTCATTTTCGCCGGTGTTGCTGACGGTGATGCTCACCGCGACATTGCCTGGCCCGCCGGGCAGAGCCGCGACCTGCAGGTCGGAGAGTTCGAAGTCGGCATAGGAAAGGCCGTAGCCGAAGGCAAAGAGCGGTTCGACGCCTTGGTCGACATACCACTTGTAGCCGACATTGACCCCCTCGCGCAGTTCGACCTCCAGATCGACGCCAGGATAGAGCTTAGGATCGGTTCCAACGGGCGATTGATCTTGCGCGGCGGGAAAGGTGATCGGCAGGCGGCCGGAAGGATCGACGTCACCCCAAAGCAGCGCGGCGAGCGCCGTTCCGCCCTCCTGGCCCGGATACCAGCTCTCCAGCACCGCCTCTACGTCTTCTATCCACGGCATCAGCACGGCGGTTCCGGTGTTGAGAACCACGATGGTATGCTTGTTGGCGGCGCTGACCGCCCGGATGAGCCGGTCCTGATTGCCCGGCAGGTTCATATTCGGCTGATCGAAGCTCTCCTGGCTCCAGGCATTGGCGACGACGATGGCGATGTCGGCCTGCGCAGCCACGGCAACCGCGGTCGCAATGCCGGACTCGACCACGCCTTGCGGCGGTTCCCAGCCGAGCCGGATCATGCTTTTTGGATTGACGGCCGCGCTGATCTTCAAGGCGAGCGACTGGCCTTCGTCCAGGGTCGCGGTCCAGGAGGCATTGCCGACCTGGCCTTCGGCCGGCGTCTGAAGGTCGGCGACAGTTTCGCCATCAATCGCGACGCTAGCCGCGCCGGAATTGAGAATGGAGAAGGTGTATTCGCCGCTGCCGGGTGCCGTGAAGGTTCCGGTCCACTCAGCGCTTACGGTCCCCTCCGGCGGCAGATTTCGCCCCTGCGGGTAGAGCAAGGTATTGTCGAGCACGCCGCCGCGCCAATCGTGGTTGAGAGCCGTGTCGATGCCGGTTTCAAGCGGTGTCGATCGATCGTCGCCGAAATAGCGCACGTCGAGGCCGGAGCGGCCGTCCGCCGCCGTGAGCGTCTCGTCCGGGACCGGCGAAAGGCCGGGCACGAGACTGTTGAACGGCGTTATCGGGTCGACACCTTCGGCATACTCAACGGTGACGCCGTCACCGGCGCGTTTGGTAATACCGTCGAGCACGGTGACGATGCGGTCGGCATGGACGCCGGCGCTGAGGCCGCCCGTCGTCAACGGGTAGCTTTGCGCACCGGGGCCGATCACGGCGATCGTCTGGATCGATTGGCCCAGCGGCAGGATGCCGTGTTCGTTCTTCAACAAGACGGCGCTCGCTTCGGCCACGTCGAGGGCGGTCTGCTGGTGTTCGGGCGTGGTGACCACCGCTTCCGGGTTGCCGGTCAGCGGATGATCGACAAGACCGGCGGCGAAGAGCGAACGAAGGTTGCGGAACGCCATCTCGTCGATCCGGGCTTGCGTCACCTTGCCTTCGGCCAGCGCCTGCCGCAGCGGATCGGCAAAAGCGTCGGGTTTCGGGATCTCGAGGTCGAGGCCGGCGTTGACGACCTGGTCGACGCTCATGCCGGTACGCAGATGAGCACCCCAGTCGTTGCCGACGGCACCATTGAAGCCCCAGTCGTGCTTCAGCACGTCGTTGAGCAGCCACGGGTTGCCGCAGGACGGAGAGCCGTTGATCCTGGAGTAGGAGCACATGATGGCGCCGGGCTCGGCGTTTTTCACCACCATCTCGAACGGCATCAGGTAGACCTCGCGCAAGGCTCGCTCGCTGCCGGTCACGCTGAGCTTGAGTCGGTCGATCTGCTGCGTGTAGGCCGCGTAGTGCTTGGTCAGCGAGATGACGTCGTTCGACTGGATGCCGCGCACGGTCTGCGTCGCCAGTGTCCCGGTGAGGTAGGGCTCTTCGCCATAGGATTCATAGGTGCGCCCGCCAAAGGGGTGGCGGGACGGATCAAGCGTCGGGGCGCCAACCATTGCGGTTCCCTTGCCGCGGATTTCGGCGCCGATGACCGAGCCGTAGCGATAGGCGAGATCGGGATCGAAGGTCGCGCCCAAGGCGATCGGGGCCGGTAGTTGCGTAACGCCGTGAGCCCCCTGATTGACGCCGCCGGGACCGCCTTGCTGATAGATTCCCGGAATGCAGAGGCGGGGAATGCCGACCACCGGGCGCTGGGCGGTGATGACGGCAAACTTTTCATCCTGCGTCATCTGAGCCAAGACCTGCGCCGCCTTGACGGCGGCCGACGCCGTGGAACCGACCCACGGGCAATCCGTCTCGCCGCTTGCCGCGGCCTCTTTGGTCTGGGCCGCCGCCGGGTGGCCGGCGACACCGACGGGCGCACAGATGGCGATGCTCGCGGCCAACATCCGCGACATTTTCGATCGTTTCATTGCTTCTCCTCCCTGCTTCGGTTCCATCGAAGATCACGTTCGCCACGCGCTATGGGGCCAATGGCCGGCCCTCCAAACGCGGCCGCATCGCCTCCGAAGCGGACGGCGAGGGCTTTGGCGGGGCCACAAGCGCGGCCGGGCGAAGCGGAAACTGCGGGATGCGACGGAGCCCGCGGCAATGCATGGCCCGCCGGCAGCGGCATGCCATCCTGTTCAACCATTGTGGATTGACCGCCCGAAATCCTACGACCTCCGCTTGATCGGGCGCATCTGCAGGAGAAATAATCGCCGGGCCTTACGATAAGAGGAAATACATGATGGTAAACTGCCGATAACTTCGAGCTATCGGCTTGCGACCACTTTTCCCTGACTATGAGGCAGCGACTTCAGCAATCCGCTCCGCACCGCCGCAATCGGCTTCGAATGGAGCAGGTAGGACTTGCACAGCAACTCGATATCGATCGTCCAGAAATCGTGGCGGACCGATAGGCGGTCGAGCCCTTCACGCTGCGCCCGCGGCAGGATCAGCGAACTGACGATCGCATAATAGTCGGTCTGGGCAAGGATCTCGAACATGACGAACAGCGAGGTGGTCTGCAGGATCGGCCGCATTGCCTGGGCGAACGGGCCGAGGGCGCGGAGCGACTTCTTCTCGAACTCACGGTCTTCGAAAAAGCCGACGCGCTCGAACCGAACGAGATCCTCCAGGCCAACGTCGGCCTGCCTGCCGAGCGGGTGCCCTTTACGGCCGACCACGATCATGTCGCTCTCGGCGACTGGCACGCCGACATACTTCTCCGGGAGGGGCTGTTCGGGCAGCGCAGTGACTGCGAGATCCAGATGGTCGCGGGTCAGGCCGTCGACGAGTTGGCTGGAGATGCCGGTTTCTACCGTCACCTCCATCGTCGGAAACTGCTGGTGTATGTCGACGAGCACCGCTGGAAACAGACTCGTCGCCAGCACCGGGCCGATCCCGATCCGGACTTTGCCGCCAAACTGACCGTGGATGTTGCCGATGTCCATCGAGGCGAAGCGCGCTTCCTGCTCGATGGCGCACGCATAGCGGTGCAGCGCATCGCCGGCTTCGGTGGGCTGCAGACCCTTATGCGTGCGCACGAATAATTCCACACCCAGGTCCTGTTCCAAAAGCCTGAGGCTCTTGGTCAGGGCCGGCTGGCTGATGGCCTTCGTTTCCGCCGCCGCGTGCATGTTGCGGGCGTCGTAGAGAGCCAGGAAGTTCTCGAGATGGCGAGACACGAGAAGGCGCATTCGATAACCTTTGGAAATCGCTTCGGCACGTTTATCTATTATCGCTTATCGTTTTGCCATGCCAGGGTGGCCTCGCTGGGAGGCATTATGCGCACCATTTTCGTTCTTTTCGATTCTCTCAACCGCAGCGCCGTCGGCGCCTACGGCAGCGATGCGGTTAAGACCCCGAACTTCGACCGTTTTGCCGGGCGCGCCGTGACCTTCGACCGCCACTACGTCGGTTCCATGCCTTGCATTCCAGCGCGGCGCGACATGCACACCGGGCGGCTGAACTTCATGCACCGCTCCTGGGGGCCGATGGAGCCCTACGACAATTCCTTCGCCGAGATCCTGAGGCAGAACGGCGTCTACACGCACCTCGTCTCCGATCATCTCCACTATTTCGAGGACGGCGGGCACGGCTTTCATACCAAGTTCTCGAGCTATGACTTCATCCGTGGCCAGGAGTACGATCCCTGGGTGGCGATGGTCGAGCCGCCGATCGAGCGCCTCCGGCAGCGTTTCGACGAGCGCCACTATGGCGCCGGGACCCGGTCGAAGCAGCTACAGCATGCGATCAACCGTGACGTCATGCCCGAGGAGAAGGATTTCCCCGGTCCGCGTTGCTTCGCCTCGGCCTTCGACTTCCTCGACCGCAACCGAGCGGCCGACGACTGGTTCCTGATGCTGGAATGCTTCGATCCGCACGAGCCGTTCCATGCGCCCGAGCGATTCAAGGCCGCCTACCAAACCGGCTACAACGGCAAGGTGCTCGACTGGCCGCACTATCAGCGCGTTGTCGAGAGCCCCGAGGAGATCGCCGAAATCCGCGCCAACTATGCGGCGCTGGTGGCCATGTGCGACGTCTATTTCGGACGTCTGCTCGATTACCTCGACCGCCACGATATGTGGAAGGACACCTGCGTGGTGCTGTCCACGGACCACGGTTTCCTGCTCTCCGAGCATGGTTGGTGGGGCAAGTGCCGGATGCCCTACTACGAGGAGATCTCGCACATTCCGTTGATGATCCATCATCCCGATCATGCCGACCAGGCGGGGACGCGGCGCCGCGGCGTGACGCAGACCACGGATCTCATGCCCACCTTCCTCGGCATCCATGGATGTGCGGTGCCCGAGGAGGTGCGCAGCCACAGCCTGCTGCCGATGCTCGGCGACGCGGAGCAGACGGAGCGGACGTCCGCCGTCTTCGGCATCTTCTCGGGGCCCATCGGCGTGACCGATGGCGAATGGGTCCTCTACCACTACCCGCCCGACATCAGGCAGGAAGGGCTGGTCGAATACACGCTGGTCCCGAACCACATGACGGCGCCGTTCACCATAGAAGAGCTTCGCACGGCTCGTCTTGCGCCGCCATTCGATTTCACCAAGGGCGCGCCACTGCTCGGCATCGATGCGCTAAAGGACGCCAAGCGTGTCCCCAACAACGACGGCATCAGCTTCGAAGATCCGGGAACCCAGCTCTACCATCTGGGGCGCGATCCGGCGCAGGAACATCCGATCGAGGACGAAGCCGTCAGCCAGAGGCTCTATCGCGGGATGCTCCGCGAGCTGCGGGCGCACGACTCTCCAGCTGAAATCTACGACTGGTACGGTCTCAGCTGAAACGTTCAACAAGGGAGGTAATTCATGCAATTCGTACTGAAGTCTGCGGTCCTTGCGGCCGTCTGCTTGGCCTTTGCCGGCACGGCGCACGCGGAGTTTCCCGAGCGCAACATCGAAGACGTCTATCCCTGGGCACCGGGCGCGACCATGGCGGTCAGCCAGATTATTGCGGATGCGATGGGCCAGGAACTCGGCGTCAACATCTCCGTGGTGTCCACCCCGGGCGCTTTCGGAACCAAGGCCTTCCTGACGGCGATGGACAAGCCGGCCGACGGCTATGCGATCATCGACGGCTATGTCGCGCCGCTCGTGCAGCAGCCAATGCAGGGGGCGGTCGACTACACCTACAAGGACTTCATTCCGCTCTGGTCGGCCACCTCGAACAGCTTCGCCATCGGCATCCGCAGCGACGAGACGCGGTTCACCGACTTTCCGTCGCTGATCGCCTATATCAAGGCCCATCCGGGCGAACTGCGCTACACTGCGGGTGTTGCCGAGACCCTGCCCCACATGGTGGCCGCCAACGTCCTGCAGGCCGAAGACGCGGTCGCCCAGGTGGTTCCCTACCCGGAGATCGACGTCGGCGCCAAGGATCTGGAGGGCGGGATCCTCGACTTCATGGTGCTCAATCCCGGTGTCTACAAGACGCACAAGGACAGCATCAAGCCGGTCGCCGTGCTGTCGGAACTGGAGCGCGCCTCCGAAACCTACGGCGGAGCCCCGCGAGTGCAGGATTTCGATATCGAGATCGGCATGACGGGACTGGCCCCAATGGGCTGGAACTGGTGGGTCGTGAAGAAGGGCACCCCCGACGACGTCGTCGCCAAGCTCCGCGACGCGATGGGCAAGGCGCTCCAGCGCGAGGAGGTGCAGCAGAAGATCACCGATATGGGCTTCGTGCCGCTCGGCTACGGCCCGGATCAGTACGACGAGGTGGTCGGTCCGGTCGCAGACGGACTGAAGAGCGGCCTGGCCGCGATCGCGTGGGAAAAGGAGCAGCTCGGCAAGCTGCAATAGGCGTGATCGATCGATGGGTGGCCGCCGTCGCGGCGGCCACTTCCGGGGGAACCATGCACAAGTTTCGAGACTATGCGTACGACTGGATCGCCTGGGCAATCTATGCCGCGGTGACGGCGACGGTCTTCTGGCAGTGCGCCACCTCGTTGACCGATCAGGGGGTGGCCGGCGGCGGAGCCATGCAGAACGCCGCCTTCTTCCCGCGGGTCGTCGCCGCGATCATGGCGTTTCTTCTGGTCGTTTCCGCGATGCGGCTTCTCGCGGGACGCATACGGGTGACGTCGCCTTTTGCGGTGGCCGACGGCACACGCCTGGCGGTGATCGCCGCCATCCTGTTCGTCGCCTATCTTCTGGTCCTGCCCTATGCCGGGTTCCATCTGGCGACGCCGCTGCTCTGCTTCGTCCTCTTCGCCTTGCTCGGAATCCGGCTGGTGCCCGCCTTCGTCGGCGGGGTCGTCCTGTCGCTGGCGATCGCCTTCATTTTCGAGGCGCTGCTCAACGTGATTCTCCCGGTCGGTGTCTTCAACATCGCGCTTTTCAACTGACGGCCTAAAGATGTTCGAACTGCTGCGTGAAGGACTGCCGCTTTTCCTGTCCCCGATCTCGGTGGTGCTGACGACGGCCGGGATCGTCGCCGGGCTGGTGATCGGCGTGCTGCCGGGGCTGGGGCCGTTGATGGGCATCGTGCTGATGCTCCCGGTCGCCTTCCATCTGCCGCCCATCGCCGCCATGGGCATGTTGATCGCCATCTATATCGGCGGCTCGGCGGGCGGTTCGATCTCCGCCATTCTGCTGCGCATTCCCGGTACGCCGCTCGCCGCCGCCACCCTCTTCGACGGCTATCCCATGGCGCAGAAGGGCAGAGCCCAGGATGCCGTCGGACTGGCGATTACCGCATCGGCGCTCGGCGGACTACTGGGCGGCATCGTGCTGGTCTTCTTTTCGCCGCTGCTCGCCGCATTCGCGCTGCGGTTCGCGCCGCCCGAATATTCCGGCATGGCGCTGCTGGGCATCCTGACCATCGCCCTGGTCTCGGAAGGATCGGCGATCAAGGGTCTGCTGATGGGCGGATTCGGGCTGGTGCTCGCGATGGTCGGCACGGACGAGTTCACCAATGCCTACCGCTTCACCTTCGGCAACTTTAATTTGTCCAGCGGCCCGAACCTCGTCGCCTTGGTGGTCGGTCTGTTTGCGCTGTCGGAGGTCTTCATGCAGATCGAATCCGGCGGCTTTCTGGTCCGTCCCCAGGTGCAACGGCTGCGGGTCTCGTTTCATGCGCTGCGCTTGATCCTCCATCACAAGGTGAACCTCGTGCGCTCGGCGATGATTGGCACCTTGTTCGGTGCCGTGCCCGGCGCCGGCGGCGACATCAGTGCCTTCATTTCGTACGCGACAGCCCGCAAGCTGGCCAAGCCGGAGGAGGGTTATGGCGAGGGCGCCGAGGGCGGTGTCGTGGCGACGGAGGCGGCCAACAACGGCTGCTGCGGCGGCGCGCTCATCCCCACGCTGTCGCTCGGCATCCCCGGCGACGGATCCAACGCCGTCCTGATGGGAGCCTTGTTTCTTCTGGGCTTCTTTCCTGGGCCCGAACTCTTCCGGTTCCATCCCGAGATCGCCGGCGGCATCTTCATCGCCTATCTGATGGGCAACGTCATCCTCCTGGTGCTCGGCACGGTGCTGGCTCCGTTGTTCGGTTCGGTGCTCAAGGTGCCTAAAGCCTGGCTACTGCCGGGGGTGCTGATGCTGTCCACCCTCGGTGTCTTCGCCCTGCAGAATTCCATTTTCGACCTTTGGGTCATGCTGACCTTCGGCGCCTTCGGCTACGTCATGCGCCGCGCCCATTTCCCGCTCGCCCCGCTGATCATCGGCTTTATCCTTGGCGGCGTGCTGGAAAGCAATTTCCGGCGTTCGCTGATCCTGTCGCGCGACGGCATGATGATCTTCGTCGAGCGACCGATCAGCGCCGTGATCATCACAATCGACATCCTGCTCCTGATCGCCATCGTCGTGTCGACGGTCCGGGCGTCCCGGAAGATGCAGCCCGAGGAGGTACCGTCCGAAGCGTAGATGCGCCGCCGAATCATCCACCGGCCGACAACGGTATCTGCGTCGGGCCACCGCCTGTTGGCTGCGCGCCGCGCCAGAACCGTCCGATCGGCGCCGCTTGTGGGCCAGCCCTTTTCCTTCCCCTGTCTGCGAGCTCGCCTCGGCACGAGAGCAACCACGCCGTGACTCTGTACCTCCCGATCGCCGAGATGTCGGTGAATGTTTTTGTGATCGTCGGGATGGGGGCGGCGGTCGGCTTTTTGTCGGGGATGTTCGGGGTGGGCGGCGGCTTTCTGATCACGCCGCTGCTGATCTTCTACAACA
>NZ_JAZHFT010000066.1:0-14407 GCF_036541425.1 Consotaella aegiceratis | reverse complement strand
CAGACGCGACTTGGCGCCCAGGGCATCGGCAGTAGGCGACATGGCGGCGGCTCCTCGAATCAACCGCCGCCATGGAATCAGTCTCTGCGCAACCCGTCACCCAATGTCATTTGAGTTCGGAGCCCTGTTGGAATCGGCGGCCAAGCCGAAGATATCGCAGCGGAATCCGCCATTGTGTCGGCTAGCCGACAGGCGGAAGGGAAAGGGCTGTCGGCCATCCGACAGACAGTGCTGACACCGAGGCGTAATTCCGCCCACGGTGCATTGCATGTCTGGAGAGCCCTAATGCTGACGGCGAGTACGCACGATCCCATGGCCTGGGCTTGGCTGGGAACGATTTTTCTTCTCTTCGGCGAAATCGCAGCGCTCATCAGCCTTCCCAACCTCACGCGTGTCGTCATCGTCTCGACGATCGCCGAGATCGGCTATGTGCTGATGGGGTTGGGGCTCGGAGGGGCGGCGGGCGATACCGGCGCCTTCATGCACATCGGCTATCAGGTGCTGATGCGCGGGCTGGTCGTCGTTTCCGGCTGGTACCTGATGCGGCGGACGCAATCGTCGAACCTCGATGATCTGGCTGGCAGCGGCTATCGGATGCCGCTCGCCTCGACGCTGTTCGGCTTCGGCATGTTCTCGGTGATGGGGCTGTCGCCGTTCAAGGGCTCTTTCTCCAAGTTCATCATCCTCTATGCCGCGATCGAGCAGGGCCAATGGGTGATGGCCATGGTCGGCACCATCGCCTCGATCATCGCCGCGGCCTACTATCTCCTGGTCATCCAGAAGGTCTGCTTCGAACATCCGGCCCGCCGCGTCGAGCTGCTGCCGGCACCGCGTGTCGCTCTGCCGGCCGCGATCGTCCTGGCGTTGGCGACGATCGCCGTCAGCCTGTGGCCGCATCCCTTCCAGCATCTGGCGGAGCACTTGGCCGGCGCCGCGGCGGGCGTCGTTCCGGAGTTCGAATCGCCCTGGGCCTGGCTGGTGCTGGTGCCCTATGTCGGCGGCTTCATGATCTATGGGCTGGGCCGCTTTCAGCCGCGTTTGCGCGATGGCGCGGCGATCGCCTTGGCGGTCGCCACCGTCGCGATGGTCGTGTTCCAGGACGGGCTCGATCCGGCCTCGCGGCTGTTCGCGCTGCTTTTCTCGGGCATCGCCTGCATCATGGTCGTCTACTCGGTCGGCTACATGGCGCGCGCCGAATGGTCGAACCGCTATTACTTCTTCGTTTTCCTGATGATCGGTTCGATGCTCGGGCTGACCACCGCGCACGAGCTCGGCAATTTCTACGTCTTCTGGGAGCTGATGACCTGGAGCTCCTACTTCCTGGTCATCCACAACCAGACGCAGAAGGCGCTCAAGGCCGGCTTCCTGTACTTTCTGATGTGCGCCGGCGGCGCCTATCTCATGCACTACGGCATTCTGCTGGTGCATGTGGAACTGCACACCTTCGAGTTTGCCGAGATCGCAGAACGCATCGGCGAGATCACGCCGCTGGCCGGCCTGGTCACGGCCATCTGCTTCTTCATCGGCTTCGCCGTGAAGGCCGGTCTGGTGCCGTTGCATTCGTGGCTGCCGATCACCTATCCGCAGGCGCCGTCGTCCGCCTCCGGACCGCTGTCGGGCATCCTCGCCAAGGCCGGCATCTTCGGGATGGTGAAGGTGCTCTACGTGGTCTTCGGCGTCGGCGCGCTGACGAGCTTTTCCATCGGCAGCTTCGACCTGACCCACGTCATGGTGGTTCTGGGCTGCATCAGCGTCCTCTATGGCGAGATCCGCGCCCTGATGCAGGTCGAGTTGAAGCGGATGCTGGCCTATTCGTCGCTCGCCCAGCTCGGCGAAATCATCGCCATTCTCGGCATCGGCACGGCGCTGGCGACGGATGCCGCGCTGCTCCACGTCACCAACCATGCGGTGATGAAGACCTTGCTGTTCTATGCGGCCGGCGCCTTCATCCTGCGCACCGGCCTGCGGCGGATCGACGACTTCGCCGGTCTCGGAAAGGTTATGCCGATCACCGCCGGCGCCTACGCGCTGGCGAGCTTCGCCATCATGGGGCTGCCTCCGTTCTCGGGCTTCACCTCGAAGTTCCTGATGATCTATGCGGCGGCGAGCTCCGGCCACGTCCTGGTGGCGGCGGTGCTGCTGCTCGGCGGCCTGATCGGCGTGGTCTACTACACCCGCGTCGTGGCCACGCTGTTCTACCAGCCCTACAAGGGCAATCCCGGCGTGCGCGAGGCCCCGGCCTCGATGCTGATCGCCATCGGCGTGCTCGCCGCGGCGATCGTGCTGGGCGGCCTCGATCCGAGCTTCCAGCTGTCGCTCGTCGGCCAGGTCGGCGAGATGGTTGCCGGCCGCAGCGGGCTCGATCCGGCGGTTCTGCCGAGCCTGATCACGGCGTGGCCGGTGTCCGCCAGCATCGCCATGGTGGGCGCTGTCGCAGTGCTCCTGGTGGGCAGCCGGTCGGTGGTTTGGGCCGGGCGCCTGGCGGTGGTCGTCCTGGTGGCGGCGCTGGGCGGCGTGCTGGTGGACGGCGGCCAGATGGACATGCTGTCCTTCTGCTTCGCCCTGCTGATCGCCGGCGTCGGTGCGCTCAACATGATGCACACCACGGCCTATCTTGCGCACAGCCACGCCCAGGGCCGGTTCTTCGCCGCCTTCACGGTGATGATCGCCGGCCTGCTCGGCATGACCACGGCCAAGGACATCTTCACCTTCTTCGCCTTCTGGGAACTGATGTCGAGCTGGGCGCTGTGGGCGGCGATCGTCCATGAGGAAACGTTCGCGGCGCGTCGGGAAGGCTTCAAGTACTTCCTGTTCAACTCGGTCGGCGCGTCCTTCATGTTCCTCGGCGTCGCGCTGGTGGCCGCACAGGCGGGCACCTTCCAGCTCGCCGAGATCGGCTCGGCGCTCGCCGCGTTGCCGATCCTGACGGTGGCTCCGGGCGTCGCTCTGATCTTCCTGGGCTTCGTCATGAAGGCGGCCATGCTGCCGGTGCGCATCGACTATCAGATGCACCCGGCGCTCGCGCCGACCCCGGTGTCCGGCTACATCTCGGCCGTTCTACTCAAGGCCGGTCCGTGGGGTGTCCTGAAGTTCTTCGTCCTGTTCGGCGGCACGGCGTTCTTCACCAAGTTCGGCGGTTCGATCGAGGGTCAGCCGCTGTTCATGGAAGTGATCTCGGTGATCGCCGGCGTGACCATCGTCTATGCCGGCGCCATGGCGGTACTGCAGAACGGCATCAAGCTGGTGCTGATCTACTCGACCGTCTGCCAGCTCGGCTACGTGCTGATGGCGCTGTCCTTCGGCACCACGCTCGGCGTCGCCGGTGGCCTGATGTACTTCGTCAACCACATGCTGCTCAAGGATGCGCTGTTCCTGGTCGCCGGTGCGATCATGGTCCAGAGCCATGCCACCATGCTCGACGAGCTGGGCGGCCTGGGACGAAAGATGCCGATCACCTTCGGCGTGTTCCTGTTCGCCGGGCTGTCGCTGGCCGGCATTCCGCCGCTCAACGGCTTCGCCTCCAAGTGGATGGTGTTCGAAGCGGCGTTCCAGTCGGGTCACTGGATGCTCGGCGCCATGGCGATGATCTCCAGCCTGTTCACGCTCGCCGCCATCATGAAGTTCGCTCATGCGGCCTTCCTGGGAGCGCCGAGCGAGACTGCGGCTCATGCCAAGGAGGCGCCGGTCGCCATGTTGGTGCCGATGCTCGTGCTGACGGTCGCCAGCGTCGTGGTCGGCGTGATGCCGGGCCTGCTCTTGGTGCCGATCGCCCATATTCAGGCGGATCTCGGCATGGTGCCGATCGAGGCGACGCTGACCGGTCCGCTGCCGGGAACCGGCGGCTGGAGCCCGGGCCTGATGTCGGTGCTGGTGCTGGCGCTCGGCCTGATTCTCATCCCGTGGCTGCGGCTCGGCCGTCAGGCGGGTGTCGTCAAGACGCCGATCCACACCAGCGGCGTGGGCGAGGAGGATCTGACGCCGGCATCGACCCGCGTGGGCGCCTTCAGCCTCTACGAATCTCCGGACAGCCTGATTCGCCGGGCTCTCCTCCCGAAGCTGATCCCGTCAAAGAAGTCCGAGGGGCGGTGAACGATCATGTCCAGCCAAATTGCCATCCTCGTCGCAGTGTTCCTCTTCCCGGGCGGGCTCTTCGCGCTCGCCCTGGGACTGGGGCTCAAGGGAGCGGACCGGCGCGTCGCCGCCCGCCTGCAGGGCCGCGTCGGACCGCCGCTGCGCCAGCCCTTCTTCGATCTCGTGAAGCTCGCCTTCAAGCGCACCATGGTGCCGACCACGGCGCATGAAGCGGTGTTCCTGGGGGCGCCGCTGATCGGCGTCATCTCGATGCTGGTGGCCGCTGCTCTGGTGCCGATCTCCGGCGTCTACTCGCCGGCTCCGGCGCTCGGAAACCTGCTGGTGCTGCTCTACCTGCTGCTGATCCCGGCGGTGGTGCTGATGATCGCCGGCTCATCCTCCAGCTCGCCTTACGGCGCCATAGGCTTTTCCCGCGAGATGGCGCTGATGATGGCCTACGAGGCGCCGCTGGTGCTGATCGTGGCGGCGGTGGCGGTGCGCACCGGCATGGCGCAGGGTCAATGGGTGACGTTCTCCCTGACCGAGATCGTCGAATACCAGCGCACCCACGGCATGTTCCTGTTCGATCCCGTCATGTGGCCGGCGATCGTCGCCTTCGGCTTCTTCTATCCGGCCAATCTCGGCATCGTGCCGTTCGATATTCCGGAAGCGGAGACCGAAGTGCTGGAAGGACCATTGCTCGAGTACTCCGGGCCGGCGCTGGGCCTGTTCAAGGTGATGTCGGCGTTGAAGGCGGTGGTCGTGCTGGGGCTCGACGTCGCACTCTTCCTGCCGCTGCCGCTCGACGGCATTCCGGCGCTCGCCGGCTGGCTGGTGGAAATGCTGATCCTGATGATCACCGGCGTCACGGTGGTGCGCATCTCCATGGGCCGCATGCGCATCGACCAAGCCTTCGTGTTCTTCCTGCGTTGGCCGCTGCTGCTTGCAGCCGCCAGCCTTGCGGTCGTCGTGATCTGAGGAGACACAGCGATGAGCCTCATTGTCGAAAAGCTGAAGACCATCGCCACCAAGTCGCCGTGGATCTATCGGATCAACGCCGGCTCCTGCAACGGCTGCGACGTGGAGATGGCGACCACGGCGCTGATCCCGCGCTACGACGTGGAACGGCTCGGCTGCCAATATTGCGGCAGCCCTCGCCATGCCGACATTGTGTTGATTTCCGGACCCTTGACGCGAAGGGTTCTCGACGCGGCGCGTCGGGTTTTCGACGAAGTGCCGGATCCGAAGGTGACGGTGGCGGTTGGCGTCTGCCCGATCTCGGGCGGCATCTTCCGCGAGAGCTACGCGGTCTGCGCCCCCATCGACCAGTACTTCCCCGTGGATGTGAACGTGCCCGGCTGTCCGCCGCGGCCCTCGGCGATCATCGAGGGGATCGCCCAGGCCGTGGAGATCTGGCGCGAGCGGATGTGAAAGAGGTAACTCTATGAACTTCCTCAGTCTTTTTGTCCGCAACCTGCGCCAGGGGCCGTACACGGAGGCGTTTCCCTTCGCCCCCGCGCCGACGGCCAAGCGGTTCCGCGGCAGGATCGAGTTCGATGCGCCCACCTGCGAGGGATGCCGCATCTGCGAACGCGTCTGCCCGGCCGGCGCGATCAAGATGGAGCGAACCGAAGAAGGCATGACCTTCGACTGCTGGCACGATACTTGCGTGTTCTGCGGTAACTGCGAGTTCCATTGCCCGACCGGTTCGATCCATCAGACCGGCGACTGGCATTTGGCGCACCGCCAGGAAGACAAGTACCGGATGGTCGAGCATGGGCTGATCCCGTTCCAGGTCTGCACCGAATGCGGGGGCAAGGGTCTGGCCACGGCGCCGGCCGCCGGCTCGGCCAAGCCACCGCTGACGCCGGAGGAGTTCGAGCACGTCAAATCGCTCTGCCCCAAGTGCCGGGGCAAGTTCATGAGGTCCAGGAAGGCAAAGGCATGAGCCACTATCCCGAAGACATCGAAGCGCGGCTTCAGACCGCGGCGCCGAGTGGGATCAACTATTCCTCGGACACCGATCCCCATGGCGTCACCTATGCGTGGTGCGAACTGGCCAGCAAGGACGAGCTCAAGTCGGTCGGCGAAACGCTGGCCCGGCTCGGCGCGCGTCTGTCGCTGATCACCGGATCGCAGACGCCGCCGCCGCCCGAGGTGGACGACGAAGACGAGGCGGAAGGCGAGGCCGAGGCCAAGCCGGTTCCGATGACCTTCGGCGGCACGCCGATGGACGGCACCGCCTACGAGATCACCTATCACTTCGACCTTCTCGGCGACACGCTGACCCTCGTGGTCTATGCGCCGCAAGGCTCGTCCATCGACTCGCTGACGTCGCTCTTCCGCACCGCCGACTGGCCGGAGCGGGAGATCATGGAGACCTACAACCTGCGGATCGACAATCATCCCGATCCGCGGCGGCTGTTCCTCGACAAGTCGATCGAACCGGCCGTCATGGAGCGGCTCATTCCCTTCTCCACGCTGACCAATGCCACGAGCACCACGGCGCTTTGGGAGAAGGTCATGGATGCCGCCAAGATCACGAAGGGAGGAGAATCATGAGCTCGGTCACGGTCCCCGGCAACAAGGCCGGCGGCAACGGCAGCTTCACGATCCCCGTCGGGCCGCTGCACGTCGCGCTCGAAGAGCCGATGTACTTCCGCATCGACGTGAAGGGCGAAACGGTCAACAACGTCCAGATCAACGCCGGCCACGTGCATCGCGGCATCGAGTATCTGGCGACCAAGCGCTCGATCAACCAGAACATCGTCCTGACCGAACGCATCTGCTCGCTGTGCTCCAACAGCCATCCCGAGACCTTCGCGATGGCGGCGGAAACCATCGCGGAGCTGACGGTTCCGGAACGGGCGCAGTATCTGCGCGTCGTCGCCGGCGAGGTGAAGCGCCTGGCCTCGCACCTCTTCAACGTCGCGATCTTGACGCACCTCGTCGGCTACGAGTCGATGTTCATGCACATCATGCAGATCCGAGAGATCGCCCAGGACATCAAGGAAGGTGTCTTCGGCAACCGCATGGATCTCGGCGCCATGTGCATTGGCGGCGTGCGCTACGACCTGGACGAGGAGACGATCGACATCCTGCGCTCGGGCCTCGCCAGGATCGAGCCGGATGTCGCCGACCTCGTCAAGACGTTCCGCACCAACGCCTCGATCATGCGCCGGACCAAGGGGATCGGCGTGCTGGAGAAGGAGGACGCCATCGCCTGCGGCGTGGTGGGGCCGGTCGCGCGGGGCAGCGGCGTCGACTACGACGTCCGGCGCGAGGCGCCCTATCACATCTACGAACGCATGCCGGTCGAGGTGAAGGTTCTCGAAGATGGCGACGTCTGGTCCCGTGCCATGGTCCGGCTGCTGGAGGCGCAGAACTCGATCGCCATCGTGCGCCAGTGCCTCGATGACCTGCCGGACGGCCCGATCAACCTCGGCACCAAGCTGACGATCCCGCCGGGCCGCGCCGTCTCCAAGTGCGAGGCGCCGCGCGGCGAGCTGATCTACTACCTCAAGACCAACGACACGGATCAGCCGGAGCGGCTGAAATGGCGGGTTCCGACCTTCATGAACTGGGACGCGCTGGGATTGATGTTGCGCAATGCCAAGGTCGCCGACATTGCAATTATTGTAAACAGCATCGACCCCTGCATTTCCTGCACGGAACGCTGACGGTGCCTCGAGTTTGGGTCGTCGGGACGACGGCTCCGAGTCAAGCCTGAACCTAGGAGAGACGGATGTCTTACAAAATCGACATGGATACTTGCACCGCCTGTGGTGAATGCGAGGAGACCTGCCCGAACGAGGCGATTTCCCACAAGGGCGCGGTCTACAAGATCAATCCCGACAAGTGCACCGAGTGCGAGGGACAGGCTGACTCGCCGCAGTGCGAGGAAGTGTGCCCGGCCGGCAGCTGCATTCCGGCTGCCGCCTGACCGGGTCGGCCCGGGCGTCCGGCCGGTCGAGCCCGGCAACGGGTATAGGCCGGTCCGGACGCCCATTTCGGCGCTCGAGACATCGAGCGTCGAGCGATCCTGCCGCGAACCGTGGTTCCTGCGGGTGAACTTCAGGATCGGCCATCGCCGCCCGACTTCGTCGAAGGCGGCCTTGACGGCTAGGTGAGAGAGTGCCCGCGCTGGTTTGGCCGAAGGCGGGCACAGGCTTTGTCGCAATCCACGAGGTGAACTGGCATGTGCTGCGGTTCCCTGTCCGATTTCAAGAGCGGAGTCGCTGCGGTTGTCATGGCTGCGGGCGGGGCGGCCGATCGCGCCGCCTTCGACCTTCTGCTTCCAGTCGGCGGGAAGACGGTTCTGGAACTGACGGTGGAGGCTCTGCGCGATGCGGGGCTGACGCGGATCTTCGGCGTCTATCGCCGTCAAGACCAGCGCATGGCGCAGACGCTCAACGATCTGGGCGTCGCCGATCTGGCGACGGACGACATGTCGGAAGCCGGCCAAGTGCGCTGCGCCCTTGGCGCTCTGTCGCCGTTGCTCGATGGATGCCTGGTGCTGCCCGGCAATTTGCCGCTATTGCGCCCGATGACGGTCGACCGGGTGCTGCGCCAGGCGCTCGAGACCGCGGCTCCGGTGGTTCATCCGACCTTTCGGGGCCTGCGCGGGTATCCGCTGTTCCTCGACCGCGCGCTGTTCGGCACCATCGACAGCGCGCTCGACGACGGCGGCCTGGACATGATGCTCGAGCGCTACCAGCCCGAGGCCGGGCAGGTCGCGGTCTTCGATCATGGTTGCGTTCTGGCGGACGCTCCGGCGCAAGACCTGCTCGACGTGCTGGCGCATCACCATGCGCCCGACGATGCGGAATGCGAGGCGATGCTGGTCGCCGCCGATCTCGACGAGCCGGTCTGCCGACACTGCCGGATGGTGGCGGATTTCGCCACCATGCTCGCCGAACGGCTGGTCGCCGCCGGTATCCCGCTCGACATCGACCTGATCCGTTCGGCCGCGTTGCTGCACGATATCGGCAAGGGCCATGCGCGCCACGCCGACGTCGGCTCGGGCTTGTTGCGGATCTTCGGTTTTCCCGAAGTGGCCGATCTCGTGGTCGACCATCATCTGGGCCGCAGCTTCGACGGAACGACCCTCGACGAGGGGGCCGTCCTCTATCTCGCCGAGAAGCTCATCGAAGGCGAGCGTCAGGTCTCCCTGACGGAGCGGTTCGCGCCGATGTTTTCCAGATTCGACGGCGATCCCCGCGCGACGAGCGGCATCAAAGACCGGCTCGCCAAGGCAGAAGCCATCCTCCAAGCGGTCACGTCGCAGATCGGCACGCCGCATTCGCCTTTCTTCCCGTCCAAGCCGCCGCAGGCGGTGGGGCAGCGGGAAGGATTTCACAATGACCGAGGTTCCGTTCGCCGCCATCGGGGCGAGGGGCAAGACATCGCTACGGCATCCTCGAACAGACAAGGTGGAGATCCACGCATGGACACGATCGACTTTGTGACGTCGGACAGCCGGAAGGCGAAATATCCGGGGCATCCGGAAGTGATCAACGGCAACGGCGCCGTTGCCTATGTGATGGGCCAGGTCTGCGGCGGCGTGATCGGCTACCCGATCACCCCCTCGACGGAAATCAGCGAGACCTTCGAGCTTTATCGCGCCGCGGGCGGGATGAACGTCTGGGGCAAGCACCCCTTCTTCTACGAGCCGGAAGGCGAGCATTCGGCGCAGTCGGGCGCCCTCGGCGCGGCGCTGACGGGCGGCAAGTACGTCTCCAATGCCTCGTCGAGCCAGGGCATCCTCTACGGCCTGGAATCGCACTACGTGACGGTCGGCAAGAAGGTCGGCGGCTTCGTGCTGCAGGTGGCGGCGCGCGTCGTCTCCAAGCATTCGCTGAACGTCATGGCCGGCCATGACGACGTCTATGCCCTGCTGCCCTCGGGCTACACCGTCATGTTCGGCTCGAACCCGGAAGAGGCGGCGGACCTCGCGGCGATCTCCTACCGCACGGCGGCGATGTCGCTGGTGCCGGTCGCCAACTGCATGGACGGCTTCGCCACCAGCCACATGATGAGCGAGGCGTATCTGCCCGAGCCCGAGCTCTTGAAGGAATATCTCGGCGATCCGCAGAGCCGCATCGAGGCTCCGACCGTCGCCCAGGAAATCCTGTTCGGCGCCAAGGGGCGCGTCAGCCAGCTTCGCCACTGGCTGCTGCGTCATCGCAGCGAACTCGGCGACGAGGCGCGCGGCGCCATCGAGACCTACCTCCAGGCGAACGCCGAGGCGATCGAGAAGGACGCCGCCGGCGCGCTGCTGCCCGAAACGCTCGGCAACGTGCCGGAAAACCTGCGCGGCCAATGGCGGCGCCAGTGGCTCAACGCCTGGGAGAAGGGCACGCGTCAGCTCGTCCCCGCGCTCGTCGACGTCGACAATCCGGGCCTGACCGGCGGCGTGCAGAACCAGCCGGACTTCCAGGCCGGCGCGGTCGATCATCTGTCGCACTTCGCCGCCGACGTCCCGGCGCTGGCGCGCCAGGCCATGGCCGAATACTCGGCGCTGACCGGGCGGACCTATACCCCGCTCAAGTGCTATCGCTGCGAAGACGCCGAGACGGTGATGATCGGGCTCGGCTCGGTGACCGAGGACGTGGAGGCCGTCGTCGACTATCTGCGCAGCCAGGGCCGCAAGGTCGGCTCGATTTCGGTCAAGCTGCTGCAGCCGTTCCCGGAAGCCGAGCTGATTGAGGCGCTGGCCGGCAAGCGGGCGATTACGGTGCTGGAACGCTCCGACGTCACGGCGCTCACCTCGTTCGTCACCGGCGCCCTGTTCAAGGCCCGCGCCAACGCCGACGGCATTCGCCATATCGGCATTCCGGCGATCGACGCGCTGCCCAGGATGACCACCGCGATCTTCGGTCTCGGCGGCCATGATCTGCAGTCGCGCCACCTGATCGCGGCGTTCGACAACATGGACCGCGAGTTGGGCTCCGCCTTCGTCTATCTCGGCTCGCAGTTCTATTGGAAGAACCCGACCCCGGCGATGGCCGAGGTGCAGGCCAAGCTGAAGGCGGCCTATCCGCAGACCGAGTTCATGGCGCTGGAGGCGGGGGCCAACCCGATGCTCCTGCCCGACGATGCCTTCCGCATCCGCTTCCATTCGGTGGGCGGCTACGGCACCATCGCTACCGGCAAGCTGTTGACCGACATCCTCGCCGGCGTGCTCGGCCTCAACTCCAAGGCCGCGCCGAAATACGGCTCTGAAAAGAGCGGCGCGCCGACCAACTACTACATCACCCTCAGCCCCGAGCCGATCAAGATCACCAACGCGGAGATCGAGGACGTCGAGATCGTGATCTCGCCGGACCACAAGGTCTTCTCGCATACCGATCCGCTGAAGGGCCTGGTCGAGGGCGGCACCTTCATCATGCAGTCGAACCTCTCGCCGCTCGAGGTGTGGCGGTCGCTGCCGGCTCGCGCGCGCCAGACGATCCGTGACCGCAGGGTGAAGTTCTACGTGATCGACGCCTTCGCGGTGGCGCGGCGCAATGCCCCGTCGGTGGAACTCGAAACCCGCATGATGGGCATCGCCTTCATCGGCGCGCTCTGCGGGTCGGTCGAGCGCATCACGGCGGGTGCCGAGCAGTCGGCCATGCTGGAAAAGATCCGGCAGCAGATCACCAAGAAGTTCGGCAACAAGGGCGACGCCGTCGTCGCCGGCAACATGGCGGTGATCCAGGAGGGTCTCGAGGCCACCAAGCTGGTGCCCTACGAGGATCCGGAGTTCCTGGCGGCCAGCGGCGGGTCGGGCCTCAAGGTCCACAAGATCGCGGACTCCGTCGCTTCGCTCACCAACACCGCCGGCGCCTTCTCGCCGACGGCGCTGTTCGATCCCGCCTATTACGACGAGACCATGCTCAAGCCCTTCAACGACGGGACGATCGGCGAGTCGCCGGTGCTGCCCGGCGCGGGCCTGTTCATGCCGCCGTCCAGCGGCGCCTCCAAGCAGAAGGGTCTGTTCCGGCGCATCGTACCGCTGTTCGACGCCGAAAAGTGCACGGCGTGCCTGGATTGCACCCTGATCTGCCCGGATGCGGCGATGCCCTCCACGGTGCATGAGATCGGCGACCTCGTCTCGACGGCGGTCACCTATCTGCCGGAGGATCGGCAGGCCGTGATCGATCCGCATGTGGCGGCGATCGTCCAGGCGATCCGCGAGGACTACAAGGCGAATGCGAGCGGTGGCGAGTTCAACGTGCGCTTCGCCGCAGCGGCTGCTCCGATCGCCGAACGCGATCCGAGCCTGGCCGCCGATTTCGACGCCATGGCCAAGGTTCTCGCCAACTTCCCGGTGTCTCGGTCGCGCCTCTTCTTCGATCAGATCGAGAAGAAGCAGCCGGGGCAGGGCGGCCTGTTCTCGGTGGGTCTCGACCCGTCCAAGTGCAGCGGCTGCCTGGAATGCGTCGAGGTGTGCGGCGCCAACGCTCTGGCCGAGCAGGCGCAGGACGACGAGCTTCTGGAGACCCTCGAAGAGCGCTTCGAGTTCTTGATGAAGACGCCGAACACGCCCTCGCACTTCACCGAGCAGCTCACCGGTCCGAACGCCAAGCGCCTCATTCTCGACCGCGACAACTACTATGCCACGACCGGCGGTCACGGCGCCTGCCGCGGCTGCGGCGAGGCGACCGCCGTTCGCCTTGTGACGTCGGCGAGCCACGCGCTGCACAAGAAGCAGCGTAAGGCCGAGGTCGGCGAAGTCGAAGAGCTGCTGTCGCAGCTGGCCGACAAGCTGGCGACGATCGGCCCGGACGACGGCCGTCGTGCCCG
The DNA here is from genome assembly GCF_036541425.1 of Consotaella aegiceratis. NCBI lineage: Bacteria > Pseudomonadati > Pseudomonadota > Alphaproteobacteria > Hyphomicrobiales > Aurantimonadaceae > Consotaella > Consotaella aegiceratis. The sequence continues at coordinate 1,549 of NZ_JAZHFT010000066.1, read as the reverse complement.
CATCGAGGGCGCCATGGCGACCTTGGAGCGCGAGCTCTATCGGCTGGAAAGCGGACCAACGGGGCAGGGTCCGGCCGCTGCGATCGTGGCCAATGCCACCGGCTGCTCTTCGGTCTACTCCTCGACCTTCCCCTTCACCCAGTACCGCGATCCCTGGATCAACAGCCTGTTCCAGGACACCCCGGCGCTGGCCAAGGGCTTGTTCGAGGGCGTGGCGGCCGATGCGGTCGAAGCGGCCAGGGCGCGGCGCGTCGCCCAGCTCGAACTGGACGACGCCTACGATCCGGCCGTCCACGACAAGGCGTTGAAGACGCTGAGCTGGGAAGACTTCACCGAGGAGGAGCTGTCGCGCCTGCCGATGGTCTTCTCGATCGGTGGCGATGGCGCGACCTACGACATCGGCTTCGGTGCGCTGTCGCGTCTCCTGGCGACGCGGACGCCGGTCAAGGTTCTGGTGCTCAACACCGGTGGCTATTCCAACACGGGTGGCCAGGCCTCGACGGCGAGCTTCACCGGCCAGGACGCCGATCTGGCACGCTACGGCAACGCCCATCCCGGCAAGTCGGAGTCCCGCAAGGAGCTCGGTCTCATCGCCGCCTTCCATCCCAAGGTGATGGTGGTGCAGACCACGGCCGCCATGCAGGGCCACTTCCTGTCGAACGTGCTGGCGGGCCTGTCGCGGACCAGCTCGCCGGTGCTGTTCGACGTCTATGCCGGGTGCCAGGCCGAAAACGGCATCGGCGACGCGATCTCGGCCGAGCGCGCCAAGCTCGCGGTTCGCACCCGCATGGCTCCGCTGTTCGTCCACGATCCGGAGGCCGGCTCGACCCTGGCCGAGCGGTTCTCGCTCAAGGGCAATCCCGACTCCGAACTGGATTGGACGACGGAAGTGCTCGAATACGACGACGAGAACGGCGAGACCCAGGAACTGGAGTACGTTCTGACCCCGGCGCACTTCGCCGTGGCCGAGGGCCGCTTCAAGAAGCAGTTCCGGGCCAAGCCACTGGCGGACGACGTGGAGGGCGTCCTAGTCGAGGAGTATATCGACCTGCCGCCCGAGGAGCGGGACGGCAAGGTGCCGTTCATCTGGCAGGTCAAGGGCCGCAAGCTGGTCCGTCTGCCGGTCAGCGCGCCGATGGTCGAGCTGACCAGGGAACGGCGTGACGTGTGGCGGCTTCTGCAGGCGCTCGCCGGCCAGGAGATCGAGCGGCTCGATGCGAAGCATCGCAAGGAGGTCGACGATCTCAAGCAGCAGTACGAACAGAAGGCGGTCGCGGCCGAATAGGCCTCGCTGCGCCGAGAAGCTGGAGGGCGGTCCTGGTGGCCGCCCTTCTTTTTTTCATCGAAAAAAACCTCCACCTCTGGTGGAGGAGCAGATGGGTTCGACACCGTATAAAAGAAACCTCCGTGCTTGAGCCACGAAGTGGGCAAGAACGGAGGTCATAGTGGACGATAACCATCTATCCCACTCGACGTGGGACTGCAAATATCACCTCGTATTTGCAAGTAAATACCGAATGAAAAGGCTTTATGGAGAGTTGCGCCGTGA
>NZ_JAZHFT010000065.1:0-15531 GCF_036541425.1 Consotaella aegiceratis | reverse complement strand
CCGCCACTCTCTGGACCCTCGGCCACCCCTCCTCCTGGCCCACGCCCCCCCATACCACGCCCCCACTCCCGACCCCAAAACTCAACACTCGAGACTTCTGGATCGGCGAAATGACGGAAACGGGGGCCGAAGACAGGTCACCGAAGCCCCGCGCCGAGACGCCTCCCGTTTCGGTAGAGGCGGGTCTGGCAGAGATCTGGACCGCGCTGCTGGGCGTTGCCGAAATCCGCGACACGAATGATTTCTTTGACCTCGGTGGGACGTCTTTGGATCTGGCGGAACTGGTGGAGCGCGTCGCGAACATGTTTGGCGTGGAACTGGGGACGCAGGTCCTTGGCGCCACCCCCCGCTTTGAGGCGCAGGTCGCGCTTCTTCGGGGCCACAGTGCCGCGCCGGCCGGAAAGGTCGGTCCACGCCTGGTGCATATCGGCGCCAGCCGCGGGGCGGGGGAGGCCGTTGTCTTTGTCCACCCAATCGGCGGCTCGATTCTTGGATATCAGGAGATTGCGGACGCCCTGCCTGACTGGATTGACAAGATCGCAGTCCCGGCTCCCGGCCTGTCCTCCGGTACTCCGCTACTGTCGAGTGTAGAGGAGATGGCATCGCACTACCTATCCGAGCTGGAAGGGGTCACGTCGGCGAAGCGCCTGCATCTTGTGGGGTCGAGTTTTGGTGGGTTGGTGACCCATGCCATGGCGATCAGCCTCGAGGGGCGCTGCGGGTGTCATGCCTACTTGCTCGACACCCCCTATCCTGCACATCCAATGCGATATTTTTGGGGTCCGAGGGAGATCTTTTCCCAGATGTTGCCCCATGAGCTACGCGATCGGTTCGAGGTGGCCACCGCCCCGAAGGATCCCGAGGCCGACCTGGTGGCCGCCCTGACCCGCCTCGATCCGCAATTCCGCAACCTGCACGTTGAGGATGTGCGGCGGCGGCTGGCGGTCTTTGCAAGGAACCAAGACGCAATGTTCCGCTATCGGCCTCCGCGCACCAGGACGGGGTTGACCTATCTGCGCGCGCAATCGGCCACGCCCGAGTTCGACTCGCAGCGGGCCGAGCGCGCATGGCTCGCCCACGCGCATGACCCGCAGGCGCACGCGGTCGTTCCGGGCGACCATACCACGATGCTGCGAGATGCAGGCGCGGTTGGGATTGCGCGGATGATCCGCGCGCACCTCCGTCTCGATCCCGAACCCGATGATGCGGTCTGAGGCGTTGCGCCACCCCAGATCGCAGAAGGGAATGACTATGGCTGACATCACATTGTATACAGGGTTGACCCAGGACGGGCGCAAGGTGTCCATCCTGCTCGAAGAGCTGGGCGTCGATTATGACGTGGAGATCATTGATGTGGAGAGGGGCGAGCAAAATGCGCCTGCCTATCGAGCGATAAATCCCAAGGGCAAAATCCCGGCCCTTGTCGACCGCAATGTCGCCAAGGGCGGTGAAATCGTCATCTCCGAATCTGGCGCAATCATGCTGTATCTGGCGGAGAAGTATAACCGCTTCCTGGGGCAGGACATTGCCTCCCGCGCGAAGGTTCTGGAATGGCTCTTCTTTCAATGTGCAGGCCTCGGCCCGATGGCGAGCCAGGGGCACCATTTTCGCTACGGCGCGCCGGACAGGAATGCCTATGCCATCGATCGGTATCGCGCGATGACGGAGCGCTCCTACGGTGCGCTGGACGAGGAGCTCTCGCGATCCGAATACCTGGCCGGTGCGTATTCGATCGGCGACATGGCGTGCTTTGCCTGGGTATACATGGCGAAGTGGCAGGATCTGACGCTCGATCCCTGGCCACATCTGAAGGCGTGGTATGATCGGCTGGCCGAACGTCCGGCGGTGGTGCGCGGCAACAACATCCCGCCCAACAGGATCAAGTCGTCATGACCCGCCCTCGGCAAGTGCCGCTTGTTCGTGGGGGGGCGATGAACTTTGAAGACTACGCTTCCCTTGATGGGTTGGGGCTGGCCGGGCTGGTGCGGTCCGGGGCAACCTCTGCCTCCGAGCTTCGTGCCACGGCGCTCGAGTTCGTGACCGAGGCGAACCCCGGGCTGAACATGATGGCCGAGATTTTCGAGAAGCTGCCGCCGATCGAGCAGCCGGCAGGCCGGGACGCGCCGTTCTACGGTGTGCCAGGGGCGTTTAAGGATATCGCGCTTTATTTCGAAGGCCTGAAATACGAGTTCGCATGCGAGCTAGCGCGGGGCCTTCGCATGAAGGGAACGTCGGTAACTGCCGCGCAATTGGCGGGGGCTGGCTTTTCCCTTCTGGGGCGAACCACAACGCCGGAACTCGGGATTGGATGCGATACGGTTTCGTCCATGTGCGGTCAGACCCGCAATCCGCGCGATTTGTCCCGCACACCCGGAGGGTCGAGCGGGGGGTCGGCGGCGCTGGTTGCCAGCGGCTGTGTGCCGGTGGCGCATGGGTCGGATTCGCTTGGCTCCCTGCGCATTCCTGCCCATTGTTGTGGTGTGATCGGGCTAAAGCCGCCCCGCGGGCTGGGCTCGCGCGCTCCGGGCTGGGGCGGGTTCGGCGATCTGAGTGTGAACCACGTCTTGACCAGATCAATTCGCGACAGTGCGGCGATGCTAGATGTCTTCACGACGGCCGATTCCGGCGGAATGCCATCGATCTCGGCTCCCGGGCGCGGTTATCTGGCAGGCGCGGAAGGTCCGCTGCCGCGCCTCGACATTGCGTCGATTGCTCTGACACACGCGTCGACCTCATGCGACGCAACTGTTCGGGCGGCAGAGCAGTGGACCATCTGCGCGCTGAAAGCGGCCGGGCATCGCGTGACCGAGTATCATGTCGACCTGAGCCTCGATGATCTGGCGGAGGCGCTGGCGGTGGTGGTCGCCTGCAATCAGGCCAGGGCCATTCGCAACATCGCGCACACGATGGACCGAGAGATTCGCCCCGATATGCTTGAAAGCGCGGCCCGTGCGTGCCTGGACTACGAGCGGGAGATCGCGACGACCGAGCTCTTCGCCGCCCTCGATCGGTTCAACGAGCTGTCGCGGCGTCTGAACCAGCTGACGGAGACGTTCGACATTCTGATGATGCCGACCTGCACGCAGGTCGCGCCACCCATCGGGCATCTGGCGCTGGAGCCACATTTCCAGTCCGGCTCGGCCCGGGATGGGCTGAACGCGGCAATGCGGTCGGCGCTGGATTTCATCTATCTCTGCCCGGCCTTCAACATCAGTGGTCAACCGTCCTTGTCTTTCCCCCTGTGGCCCGAAGGTGCAACCCTGCCGGTGGGGATGCAGTTTGTGGCATCGCTCACGAACTCGACGACGCTTTTGCAACTGGGCCGCCAACTTGAGCAGATTGCGCCGCTTCGGGCTCCGGCCCGATGTACTTCGGGCCCCTCTGATGAGATGGAGCGCAACGATGTTTGACCGGTTCTGCCAGCTCGTGGAGCACGCACCGGACACGCCGCTCTACACATTTCTACGGGAAGGGGGAGCCCTGGCAGAGGCCGAAACCTGGACTGCCGCCGAGACCCGCGATAAGATCCAGAGCCTAGCCACCTGCCTGCGCGACATGGTCGAACCGGGAGCACGGGTGCTGATCCTGTTGCCGCCCGGCCTGGAGTTCATCCGTGCGTTTTTTGCCTGCATCCTCTCCGGGGCGATCGCGGTGCCTACCATGCCCGCCAATTTCTCGCGCCATGCTGGGGCGCGGCACCGGATCACGGGTATCTTGGCGAATTCGGGCATCGAAATAGTCCTGCATGACAGCGCAGGCGGTGCCGGGCTGCGGGCTGCGCTTGCTGGGATTGTGCCCGAAGGGGTGCGCTGGCTGGCGACCGATACGGTCGATGCGAGCGGCGGGGACGCGCCTTTTCGGGTCGACCCCGATGCGTTGGCGATGTTGCAATACACATCTGGCTCTACCGGGGCGCCAAAAGGGGTGCAGGTGGGGGTGCGCAACATCATCCACAATGCGCGGGTGATCGAGACAGCGATGGCCTTCGGGCCGCAAAGCCGACTGGTCAGTTGGCTGCCCTTTTTTCACGATATGGGCTTGTTTTCGGGCGTGATCCAACCAATGCTTGTTGGGTTTCCGGCCCTATTGATGCCGCCCGCCACCTTCATTAAATCGCCGGTCTCGTGGTTGAATGCTGTGACGGCGTTCAATGCCAGTGTCAGCGGCGGGCCGAATTTCGCCTATGACCTGTGTGTGTCCAGAATTTCGGATGCAGAAAAGGCCGATCTCAATCTTGGCGGATGGCAGGTCGCCTTCAACGGAGCGGAACCGATCCGCGCGGCAACGCTTGATCGGTTTGCGGCGGCTTTCGAGTCCTGCGGGTTTCGGCGGGAGAGTTTCTATCCCTGTTACGGGCTGGCGGAGGCGACCTTGATGGTGACTGGTGCAGAGGTTGGCCAACTGGTGGAGCGCCGCCACCTCGATCGCGCGGCGCCAAACGGGGACGGTGCCGGGCCGGGGGCCGGCGATGATCCAGGCAGAAGCAGCCTCGAATTGATCGCCAGCGGTCGCGTCCACGAAGAGCGATCTGCGATCGGGAACCGGTGCGCGATTGTCGACCCTGGCACGCTGCGTCCATGCAAACCCCGCGAGGTGGGTGAGATCGTCGTTTCCGGTGACAGTGTCACACGTGGCTACTGGAACAATACCAAGGCCACATCCGAGGCCATCGTCACTTTCGAGCTTCCTGGGGATCCGGGTCCTATGCCCTATCTGCGCACGGGCGATCTGGGGTTCATGGAGGACGGCTACCTGTTTGTCACTGGTCGCCGGAAGGATGTGATCATCCTGCGTGGTCAGAACCTCTATCCCCATGACATTGAGGAGACGTTCGAAGCAGAAACCCAACTGGACGAAAGTGGTGGCTGTGTAGTCTTCGTGTTGGAAGATGCGGCCCAGACACCGGTCCTGGTGCAACAGGTATCCCGCCAGATCTGGCGGCTGCTCAGGCAGGAGACGGGCACAAGAGAGGTCGCGCGGATCAGGGAACGGCTGGAGGCCGCCCGTGCAATGATCAACGCGGAGCATGGTCTTTGGCTCGACCGGATCTGCCTGATCAAGCCGATGACCCTGCCCAAGACAACCAGCGGCAAGGTCCAGCGCGCGGCCACGCGCGCGCTTTACGAGGCGGGTGAGTTGCGTGTGGGACTGGAGCTTGCCGAGCCGTCCGATGGTCAGCAGGCGGACATGACCGAGATCACCTGTCCCGTGACACGCAGGGTCTACGACATCTGGTGCGCGGAACTGGGTCGCACGGCCTTCTCTCTGGAGAGGGATTTCTTCGCGCTCGGAGGCAGTTCGCTGCAGGCCGCGCGCATTGTGGCTCGCGTAAACGAGGCCTTCGGGACGGAAATCGAGTTGCTAGATTTTGTCGATCAGCCGAATGTGCCCGCCATTGTCGCTCGCCTGAAGGCACGGTCCGCTTGAACCGCAGAACGGACAGGCTAGGTCGCGTTCTGGGATATGGGAAGGAAAGCGCCCGGGTATGCACCGGTCAGGTGCCCATCCCGAAAAGTCGGCGATCCGCCAACGAGTACGGCAGAAATCCCCGCGGCGGTCTGATCGAAGGATTGGACGCGACCCGCCTCGAAGGCCGGTCTGGGTGGGTTAGCAGTGATCCGGTCTGGGTCGAAGATCAGGATATCAGCCGCGGCCCCCACGGTCAGACAGCCCCGGCCTAACAGCCCGAACCGCGCCGCCAGTTGGCCAGTCAAGCGGTGTACGGCCTCTTCCAGGGGTAGCTTTAGGCGCGCGCGCGCTTCGGACGACAACAGGACGGGAAACATTCCGGCGTTCTGGATCAGCCCCGGCGCAGCGCCGCTGTCACTACCCCCCACCACACTGTGCGGGCAGTCCAGCAACTCACCGATCGTCCGCCAATCCGGGTTGCCCTGAATACGTTGAACCACAAGGTCTTGCCCCACCGAACTCCGGTCCTTGAGGAGGGGAGAGGGGAGCCATTGCTCGGCCAGCGCATCCAGAGGCAGGCCCCGTACCTCGCCGGGGGCGACCACGCGATAACGCTGCTGCTCCTCGGGCCCGGCCGAAAGGAGCCGGTGAAGATCGGAGGCTTCGCGCAGCACGGTCAGTGGGCCCGGCGCGATAGGCATCACCTGCACGGCAACCGACGCGCCGCCACCTGCTTTGTCGCGCAGACGCTCCAGCCGTCTCCGGTGATAGTCTGGGTCGCCGAGTTTCGCAAAGAGCGTCCAGGTGGCCGTCATTCCGAAGCGCAGGCAGAGGGAGATCAACGCATCTTCCAAGTGATCGCGTAGGGGCTCATCGGCGACATTTTCGGGTAGCGCTGTCTGGAGGAGCGCACTAGGTCTCGGGCCTACCAGATCGAGGAGGGATGTCACCTCTAACAATCGCGTCCGCGATGCCCTTCGAAAGGAAACCGACAGGCCCAGGGCGCCCCGATCCAGACCCTCGCGCAGAGCGCGGGCCATCGCAATTATCTGTCTTGGAGTGGGGGCGGCGCGCCCCGACAGATCTGCTCCGACCTGTGCCAGCAATGCGTCGTAGCCCAGATAGCTGGCGAGGTTCAGCGTGCTATTGCAGGTATCGAGCGCCGCAAACGCGGCGTGGATAGAGGGATAGGGATAAGGCAGGGCTGCGGCCAGCCGCGCGCGATCCCAGCCTTCGCCGGCACAGAGATGGTCCAGCATCTGTCCGTGGATCTCGCGCGGCCAAGGCCCCAGGCTGAACCCACAATTGCCCACAATCGCTGTCGTCACTCCGACCCGCGCGAGGGTGGGGGCAGGGGTCCACAGCGCCTCGGCATCCAGATGGGAATGTACATCGATCAGCCCTGGTGCGACAATCCGGCCGGTCGCATTGATGATCTGGCCATTGGCGGGCAAATCGCTGGCAATAGCAGTGATCTGCCCGTCCTCGACCCGCAGATCGGCCCGGTATCTCGGGGCTCCCGAGCCGTCGATCACGGTGCCGCCTCGGATCGTGATTGTGCGCACCGGCGTCCTTAGGCGGCAATCACGATGCAGCGGTGCATTTCCCGGCGCGAGCCAAGGAAGTCGGAAAGCGCACGGTGGATGACAACGCGATTGTCCCACATCGCGAGTGTACCCTTCTTCCAACGGTAGCGGCACGAAAAGAACGGATCAGTAATGTAGCCTGTCAGAAACGACAACAGTGGCGCGGCTTCGGCCTTACTCAAACCTTCGATCTCCTTGGTGGAGCTGGGGCAGAGATAGATGGAGCTACTCCCGCTGACTGGATGGTCGGCTACCAGTGGATGGGCATGGCTGGGGGCCTCATCCCTGGCTCCGAGCAGCTTCAGTTCCATATTCTCCATCTTTGAAAAATGAGTGTTCGACTCGCCGACCTTGTAGGATGTGGACGTGCTGACACCCTGCAATCCCTTCAAAATCTCGCGCATCGTGTCCGATAGGTTTTCATAGGCTAGACGCGTGTTGGAGAAGAGTGTGTCGCCCCCGGTCTCGGGGATATCTACCCCATAGAGAATCGTGTAGGCGGGCGGTGTTTCCAGGAATGGCAGGTCTGTGTGCCACACGCCACCAAAGGTATTGGGTGCCTGCTCGTCCGCCCCCTTCAGCAGACGGGTGACATAGGGCGCGTCCGGCATCGCCGCCACAAACGGCTCCTGCGCCAGAGTGCCAAACCGGGCGGCAAACGCCTGCTGCTGATCGGGCGAGATGTCCTGATTCTCGATGAAGACCACTCCATGACACGCCAGCAGGTCCTGGATCGCGCTGATTTCGGTCCCCGACAAATCGGTCACATCCACCCCGTGCAGAATCGCCCCACATCCGGGCGTGACGTGATCCACCTCGAAGGGCATTGTTTTTTGATCAAGGAACGCTTTTGGGATTCTCAGATCCATGAGGGGCAGCCTCCAGTTGAGCGCGCAGGTATTCGAGGGTTTGTTGCGAAATCACGATGTTGGGTTTGGTCTGGTTCTGATCCGCTCCGCGCGCCTGGATCTGATCCTGAAAGGCGCGGTGATGCGAACCCAACGGCACCAGCAACACCTCGGGCAGATCGATCAGGCCCCGCACCCGGTAATGCTGATAAAGATCGTTGGCCGCTCGCATTTGCTGGTCCAGAATCTGCTGCAGGCCCATAACACGGGGGCGTACCATATCCAGCGTTTCGGTCTCGAACGCATAGACATAGCGCAGCGCGTCCGGATCATGCGCAACAAAGCACGGCCCGTCCTTCAGCTCGGGGTAGTCTGCGTGGTGGCGCACAGCGTCCAGTACGGAACGGATGTGATGTTCTTGCGTCATTTCATGCGCAACGCTCAGGACAGCCTGCGCCCGTCCAATTACCTCGAACCGGGGCTGGCCGGCTCCGCGGCAGATCCGCACGACATCTCCGATCCGATATCGGAAGAACCCCGATTGGGGGGATGTTACGATTAGCTCATAGGTCTCGCCCTCCATCATTCGGGATAAGGGTACGATGTCGGTGCTTCCCGAAACGTCTTCACCACAGTGCAGGGCTTCGAAGAACGTCGACGGGTTGGGGACAAACCGACGGTCTGCGTCAAAGAAGTTGAACCCGAGCGCTGCCTCGGAAGCGCCGTAGGACAGGGTATGGGCCTCCAATCCGTATCGGTCCCGCAGGACCTTCTGGTATTGTGAATAGCCGCCAGTCACGACGCAGATTGCGAAGTCTAGATCCGGCCAGATCCGTGCGAGCTTCTCGCGAAATGGCTGCGCCGTCGCGCAGATCGCCTGCAATTCGGCCAACCGGGTCGGGGTGAGCGGTGGGGCGGCAGCGTCTATCTGTTTCCGCGGATCAGGCAGAGCCGCGACCAAGCCTTCAATCGATTCCTCAAGACACGACAAGAAGCTGATTACCACGTTGGGATAGATCGCAAAGATGTAGCGTAACCGCTGTTGCGACAGCGCATGAGGCAGAATGGCGTGCCAATACTGCGCGCCGACCCCCGCGCTTGCGCATTTCAATGCGAAGGGCACCCGTTCGAGTGTGTCCGAAAACCAGGGGGCAGCCGAACAGGCACTTTCGACAAAGGTGCTGGCCATGGCAATGGGATGGCCTGCCGCAGTCGTGGGAAGACGCTCGACCGGCGTAGGCCGCACCAGGTTGAGATAGGTCTGCCCCTCATCAATCTTGCCGAATACAAGCGCCGCGACATAGGCCGCGCCGGCATGGGTGATCCGGAGGTCGGAATAAAGCGGCACGAGTTTCTGCTTTCCCGGGTTGGTCGACCCGCCGCTCAAGGTCAGCGCGGAAGGCTGACCCGGACCCAGGACATCCGATTCCCCCGCCTCGATCGCCGCGATGTATGGGGCGTAGAATGTATAATCTGTGATCGGCAATTTCCGAAATGCCTCATATCGCGCCGCTGCCGAGGGCGCAGCCAGGAGGGAGGCGAACGCGAAATCCCGCCCGATCCGTGCGCCCTCGCGTGACCTCAGGTACGCGCAAAGAACCACATCCTCAGAGGGCGGCTGCGCCCTTGCGAGATGCCGAACCTGCTCGGAGGCCATTGCAATCAACGTGTTCAACTGATTCGAGGCCAAGAATCCGTCTCCTTGTCCTATCAGGTCCGTCTTCATTCCGGCTGGTCCATCATCCCGGGGCGAAGGAGCGTCTCATTTGGGATGGGCAGATGCCGCTTCGGCATCGGCACGAAAGGCCTCGGTAATCCACGGGACGCGGATGCTTGTGGCAGAACCGACCTTGCGATCCGTCTTCTACCAGCCGCGCGGATTGCTGTCGCAACGAAACGGGATCTGGTACTGGGGATTGAAACAGGTGTCATTCCAGACCTTCCAGCTTCTGCCGCGCCAGATCCGGATCCGTGCGCGCGCAGACCACATGATCAACAGGTATACCGCTCGGGAACACCTTCAGTTCACATTCTCTGTTGGAAATCGGCCTCGATCCATCGACCTATTGATGATGGCACACGCACGACGCTGTTGGAATACTCTATACGAACCTAAACGGGTGTTCCACCACGATTCAGCCCACGCATGGCCGCTTCGGACCGAGTTGCTGCCGGAGGAGCTGTGTCGGTTGAAGGCGCCGGATGAACGGCGGACCCGGTCGAAGAAGATCGTCGCCGGCCTCGCGTTCGATCGCGAGATGGTGGCGGAGATCATTCGCCGGAAACGCTGACGCCGGCGGATGTGCAGGCTGGTTCACGACCTACTCATCGACGACGGCGTGCCCATCTGCGGCGCCCGAACGTTGCGACGCAGACCGTGCCCACAGCACGATTGTATACAACGACGCGATTATCGTGCATTTTCCAGATTGCCAACCATAGGTCGTTTTGAGGCGGCCGAAAACTCAAGTTCCCGGCGCTCGGGCGGTGGCGCAGTGCAAGGTCGTGCAACTCGGCCGAAAGACCGGCGGCGCGCTGCACCGCACGATGGTCTCTGCGATCTTGGTCAGAGTTCCCATAGCGTCGGTGGTGACCAGCGCCAGATCAACTCCAGTCGCTTCAATCGATGGTCGCCCGTCGATTCAGAAGCCGAAATTATGCGACTGTAATGCTAGGAGTCGGAACCTTCATGCGCTACAACGCCCTCAACAAGCCTATGCATCACAGGCTGGGAAGCGAATAAGGACCTGGACACCAAGCCATGATGAACAACTTCAGTCAAAACTACAACTTCCGTGAGGCCGAATCCGCGTTGCTGGCTTATTGGAGGGACAGCCCGATCTACAAATGGGATGAGAGGCTGCCGGCAAAACTCGATTACGTCATCGATACCCCACCTCCGACCGTGTCCGGTACTCTGCATGTGGGCCATGTGTACAGCTATACACAGGCCGATATCATCGCACGGTTCTGGCGAATGCTGGGGCGAAATGTGCTCTATCCCATTGGATGGGACGACAATGGGCTTCCAACCGAACGACTAGTCGAAAAGATAAAGAAGGTGCGCGGCGCCGATATGCCCCGCGGAGAATTCGTAGCCCTGTGCCGCGAAGTAATTCCCAAATACGAAGAGCAATTCCGCCAGCTGTTTTCACGCCTTGGCCTTTCGGTGGATTGGTCGCGCGAATACCAGACCATCTCGGACAATAGTCGCGCGGTGTCGCAGTTGTCTTTTCTGGACCTTTACGAAAAGGGTCTGCTCGAGCGTCGCCTGGAACCGACGCTTTGGGACCCGGCGGATCGAACGGCCATCGCGCAGGCCGAAGTTGAAGAAATGGAACGAACCGGTCTGTTGAACAACATTGCTTTCGGCATCGAAGGCGGTGGCGAAGTAGAGATTGCCACGACACGCCCCGAATTACTGGGCGGATGTGCTGCGCTCATGATCCATCCTGATCACCCGCGTGCTGCCGATCTGGTCGGCAAACGTGCCATCAGCCCGCTTTATGGTGCCCTGGTGCCGATTATTGCGGATGACACCGTGGACAAGGAGAAAGGAACCGGAGTGGTAATGTGCTGCACATTTGGGGATGTTACCGACATCCAGTGGTGGCGGACTCACAACCTGCCCTTGCGCCTTGTGGTAGACGAAGCCGGCAAAATGCTTGAGGTCCCCGCCATAGGGGCGGAGGCATGGCCCGTGGTCGATATGGCGAGGGCCAGGGAGGCCATTGCCGCAGTTGCCGGTCTGAAGATCGCCAAGGCGCGCGAAATGATGCTCAAGTTGCTGAAGGATAGTGGTGACTTGCGAAGTCAGACGGAGACCAATCAGGTCATTCCGGTCGCGGAACGGTCCGGCTTCCCGCTCGAGATCATCGTGACACCACAATGGTTCATCAAGACGCTCGATTTCAAGGAGGAGCTTCTGGCCAAAGGTCGCGAGATCAACTGGCACCCGGCCTACATGCGCCAGAGGTTCGAAAACTGGGTGCAGGGCCTCAAGTGGGACTGGGCCATCTCTCGTCAACGTCATTTTGGCGTGCCTCTGCCTGTCTGGTGCTCTAGGCGTATAGGTGAGGAAGGAAAAATCCTGCTGCCGACGAGGGGCCAATTGCCGGTCGACCCGATTACCGACCTGCCCCAAGGTTACACGGCGGATGAGGTCACGCCGGAAAGGGACGTGTTTGACACATGGGCCACGTCGTCCGTATCACCGCAGCTGATAACGCGGACGGTCTCTGCAGAAAATGGTTATGACCACCAACTGCACGACCGCATCTTCCCGATGGCAATGCGCCCGCAAGCCCACGAGATTATCCGAACATGGGCCTTTTACACCATAGTCAAGTCGCTACATCATCAGAACGAGGTGCCCTGGCGCGACGTGTGTATTTCGGGCTGGTGCCTTGCCTCCGATGGGTCCAAGATGTCGAAGTCAAAGGGCAACATCATAGATCCCAACCAACTGCTGGAGGAATTTGGCGCGGACGTTGTGCGCTATTGGACGGGCACGTCGCGGTTGGGCAACGATACAGCCCTGTCGCCCAACACGCTAAAGCAGGGCAAGCGTCTCGTAACTAAACTCTGGAACGCTTGCAAACTTGCGCATAGTTCCTTCGGCGAGCGCAGGCTGCAAACCGAAACAGTCGCCAAAGACGTGGCCCTGGGCACCATTTCGCACCCACTTGATCTGTGGCTGCTGGGCAAGTTGGCCACGACAATCGAGACAGCCACGGCCAGCATGGAAAGCTACGAATATGCCAACGCCTTCCGAGCGGTCGAGCAATTCTTCTGGTCGGATTTCTGCGACAATTACCTGGAGTTGGTGAAGTACAGGGTGCGCGATATTGCCGATGTCCCGACCGCAGGTCAGTTGTCGGCGCAGCATACCTTGCTGCATGCATGCCGCGCGGTGCTGCGTTTGTTTGCGCCTTTGATGCCCTTCGTGACGGAAACCATCGCGTCCGCATTTGCCCTCCCCGGTGATGAGGCGCACGGAATTCATGCCCGCGGGAACTGGCCCAGGACCGAGGATTATCCGAAATCGGATGCCTCGCATACCCTGGGGGAGGCGGTGGTCGACGTGGTCGCAGCGATGCGCAAGATTAGATCGTCACTGGGTGTGTCCAGGCGTGCAGAGGTTGCCACAATGTACGTATGGCCGATGGCAGACAGCGCAAGCGGACTGGCGGATATGATGGGCCCCGTCGAAAGGGACATTCTCGAGGTTTCCACGGCTGCGTTACTGGTCTTTGCCGAGCCCGAGGGTGAGGCCCGGAATGCTCAGGCCACTTCCGGCACGATCAACGTCGCACTGGCGATGCGCGAGGAGTAGCTGGGTATGGGTATCGGGTGGGACGCCAACAATGCCGTAAGTTCGACCGGTCCAGTGGTGACACAGGTTATTGGAACTGTGCCGCTGCGAGCCCTTGTCTGGTCACATGGTATCCATACCTCTTTAGCGGACCCGCAGCAGCCGGTTTATGTCCTGCTGCATGGATTGGGGGACGGCGCAGATATCTGGCGGGGCGTGGTTGAACACTGGAGCCAGCCTCGCGGAACGATTGTGGCCATCGATCTGCCCGGGCATGGCGGATCGGGCCGCCTGGAACCGCCTTATCGCCGAACGGACATCGCAGACTGTGTGGGAGTGGCGCTACGGGCACTTGGTATTGCAACGCCTGTCCTCATCGGGCATTCCCTTGGGGGACAGATTGCACTCCTCCTTGCTGCTGGATCGAATGTGAGTGTCGCTGGAACCGTGCTGGTGGATGTCGGTGTAAGATCCAAGCCAGAACTTGATCGGATTCTTGTGGAACATATCGACCGATTGATCGAAGGGGCTCTGTCTATAGGAGACTTTGCTAGGTCAATCAAGCAGCATTTGCCCCTGGCGGATCTTGATGTTCTCAACGTAATACTGGCGGACCTTTGTGCTGCGCGCGGAAGCAGGCACGAGTATGCTGTTCCCCTGGATGCGAACATTAAGACTTTGCTGAATGCCGGCGATACCCTCGATATGGGAACGTTGTTGCAACGCATCAGATGCCCTTGTGGTGTCATTCGCGGAGAGATCTCAAGCGTCCTGCCCGAGAAGGATCTGGCCTGGATAGCCGCAAGAACCGGGAGTTTCACGAGAACTGAAGTCGTGCGACTAGCGGGGCATGCTCTTCTGATAGAAAAGCCTGATCGCGTCGCTCAGGCGATCGAGCGCCTGGTCCTGCCCTGGACAAGGGGCGGATGATCAGACCCGCCCTTCCTTGACGCACTTAATTGTCTTGCGTTCCTGTTCTTATGCTCTGTCTGCTCCTGCAGTCTGTCAGAAACGCATCATGGCCGCGGGGATGATCTTGCCAGTTGGGAGAAGCGCCCGCAATGCAGACCGAGACCATTCACGATTTACTTCGTTCGATGCACGGCGACAGTTGCGCTTCGGGAGTCGTGCCGGTTGGGGCATCCTGTTATCTTTATGAAGCCGAGGAGCAATTTGTGCGCGACGCCGTCGGAAAACGCCGCGCAGAATTCGCTGCGGGACGGATGGCCGCCCGGATCGCGTTGCTCAGGCTCGGCATTCCCGGGCAGCCCATCCTTCAGGCCGCGGATCGTAGTCCGATCTGGCCTGCAGGGGTCGTTGGGAGCATCAGCCATGCCATGGGAATTGCAGCAGCTATTGTAACACGGGAAGCGCACCTCGCCGGGTTGGGACTGGATATCGAAGGGGCGACGCCATTGCGCAGCGATCTGTGGCGCCATGTCCTGACTGAAGCGGAGATGAGGACCCGAAGCGCCAGCCCGACCGTAGCGCAACTGCCCCGCTGCAAGTTGACCTTCGTTGCGAAAGAGGCGCTTTTCAAAACTGTTTTTCCGACAAAACGAGTGTTCCTCGGATTTCATGAAGCTCAGGTGGATATCGCTGCAGATGGAACATGGAGTGCTAAACTGGCGGACGCCTACTCTGTGTTACCGCGGAACATGCGCCTCTCCAACGGGCGTTGGGCCTGCACATCAGGCTTGATTCTGGCGACCATGGCTTTGGAAAAGGAACCCGATGTAGCGGCTGAAATCGAGTATCCAGGTCATGCCGGAGATTGATCCCGCTGTCGACTCGAGTTCCGTTTTTCCCTCCGTTTGCCGCCGCGGGTCAGCCCCGACGAATGCCGCCTCACACGGGCAATGCGGTTTGGCTTGGCTGGCCAGCTGTTCAACGCCTGCGTAGCGACCGTGGCCAGTAAGCAAACTAGAACCGTCCATCGATCTATGAATCGAATGTGAAATTACGACCGGCGTGGCGTCTGATTCAAAGTTCTCCTCACAAGAGGGGCACGATGGCCAGAGCGCTGAGCGACGATTTGCGTTCCCTGGTTTGCAGGCTTCATCTGACGGGCTTTCCGCTCGTTAGGCGGCCGCTCAGTTCTTCGTGGGCATATCGACTGCGATCCGCTGGATGGGCCGAGCGAAATTGGGTGAGCGGTCAACACGCGCTTAGGGCTGGCGTCGCGAGTTTTGCATCGATCCGTATGAGGTCTTTGTAGTCGAGATGATCGAAGCGCAGAAAGACATTATACCGCTGAGCGGATGATCTGACTCTGGCGTGATTTGCGTGGCTTCGGCGACCGTGATTCCTTCGTACTAGATGCGACGAGGGAGATGCGGATGGCGTTGGAGATCAGCGACAGATATTCGGCAGG
>NZ_JAZHFT010000064.1:0-17645 GCF_036541425.1 Consotaella aegiceratis | reverse complement strand
GTGCCAACCTCGATCGCCACGATCCGCCGAAGGATCGCCACCGCGCTCGCCCGCAACCAGCTCCGATGTCCCTGCTGCGCCAGGGTCCATCTTCAGCAATCACTCCGTTTATGACGCAGTAAGACTAGCCACTTGGCGGGCCGGAACCAGTCTGTTAAGTAGACCAGCGGTCTGTTGGCTGAGTCCACTGGAGACGCCGGATGCGCGCGGCGACCGATATCAAGAAATGAGGGCCTTTGCACAATGCCGCGTGTGATCAAGCACCCGGAAATCCGCCGTGCCGAGATAATGGACCAGGCGTTCTGGATATTCCTCGAGTACGGCTATGAGAACACGAGCCTCAATGATGTCATCAGCCGGGCCGGCATGTCGAAGGGCATGTTCTACCATCACTTCGTCTCCAAGGAAGATTTGCTAGCTGCCCTGTCTAGCAACATGACCGATGCAACCTACAAGGCTATTGAGCCCGTCCTCACCGAAGAGGGTGTCGACCCGAAGACGCGGCTGCAGAATATTCTGGACTATAGCGCGGAGAGCCGTCTGCAAAGCGTCGAGGTCACGCGGTCGCCCCTGGCATTGTTGCTGCGGCCGGAGAACCGGGTGCTCTATCAGTGCATCAGCGAAGCTTGGGCCGAATGCATGCGCCCAGTCATCGCCGGGATCGTTCGTGAGGGCCACGAAAGCGGCGTGTTCGATACATCCGATCCCGACGGCGTTGCCTTCTTCATTCTTCAGGCGGCAACCGATACGAAATCGCTTGTGCTTCTCGGCATGCAAGCAAAGACTGCGAAAAAGAGAGACGAGGTGGCGGAAGCGCTTGCCCTTCGTATCGCGTTTCATGGGATCGCGCTAAGCCGCATTCTCGGTCTGCCGGATGACGGCCTTACGATCTGCCCGCCGGATTTCGCCCAACGTTTTCTGCAGGGCCTCAACCCCGTCGGGCTCAGCAAACGCCGGAAGAGGGCTGGTTAGTTCCGACGCTTATCGCGCCAGCGGTTCTCAGAGGCATCGCCAACTCGATTCGCAAGGATTTGCAACGCAACGCGGTGCGTGGCGAAGAGTCACTGATCGCGAATTGGTGAAGAAGCTATGTGCTCAATATGATGGGCTACGGAAGCTCCAAAGGCGCACTGAACCCGGTTGCCGTAGCGTCACAATAGAACTCGCGCCCAGGGGCGTCAGGATTGAATGGTAATAAACAAGCTTCGCCAATCGAGTTATCTATGTATTATAAAAGTACTCAGGGTACGGAGGCGAGTTTTGAGCTTCATTTTCGGGGACAGCCGAGATCAGATCAGCTTACTGCCACCCTGCATCGACGACTACGTGGCGTCGGATGGTATGGTCCGCGTCGTCGATGCTTTCGTCGCCAGTCTGGACTTGGTCGAGATAGGCTTCAACCGGGCCGTTGCTGCGGCAACTGGCAGGCCGGGCTTCCAGCCCGGTGACATGCTCCGGCTCTATATATGGGGTTATCTCAACCAAGTCCGATCATCGCGCCATCTCGAGCGCGCCTGCGTTCGTGATCTCGAAGCAATGTGGTTGATGCGCCGGCTGGCGCCGGATTACCGGACCATTGCGGCCTTCCGGCATGACAATCCCGAAGCGATCATCGCTGTTAGCGCGGCCTTTGTGCAATTCTGTCGCGAGCAAGGACTCGTCGGCGGGCGTGTCGTGGCGGTGGACGGCACGAAGATGCGGGCCGTCGCAAGTCCGAAGAACATCGCTGGGGCAGAACGTCTCGCCCGAGACATCGCGCACACTGAAAAGGAAATCGCCTACTATCTCGATCGCCTCGACATCATCGACGAGACAGTGGCTCACGGTTTCGACGATCAGCCGCTACACCGCGAGAATTTCGCGGCCGCCATAGCCTCTCTCCGGCGCCGAAAGGATCGGCTCGTCCGAAGGCAGCAGGAGTTGGCGCGGCACGACGAAAAGGTGCGCGTCTTCGGCGAGCCGGAGGCCAAGCCGATGGGTTATGGCCTCGCGCCCAAGATGCCTTCGTACAATCTCCAGAGCGTGGTCGACGTCGAAAGCGGGCTGATTGTCCATCACGACGTCTACAACGACGCCAACGACAGCCACATGCTGCACCCCGTGTCTGTGGCGGCGAAGAAGGTGCTGGAGGTCGACCAGATTCAGGTTCTGGCGGACGGTGGGTACTCCAATGCTGAGGAAATCGCTCGTTGTGAGCGAGGGGGCATCGAGGTGGCTGCCCCGATCAAGCGCGGCGCTATGAACTCCGATCACTTTCGGCCCGCTCAATTCATCCACGACGAAGCTAGCGACACCATCCGCTGTCCAGCCGGAGAGACCCTTCGTCCGTCCGGACTCCACACTCGGAACAGGGCGATCCGCTATCGCACTTCGGCGTGCCCGAGATGCACATTGAAGCCGCGATGTACGCCGGGGGCTCAGCGCACAATCCATCGGCTCGTCGATCAGGGCGCTCTGGACCGCATGGAAGCGAGAATCTACGCCAACCCCAGCCTGATGACGATTCGACGATGCACCGTTGAACACCCCTTCGGGACGATCAAGCGGATGTCCGGTGGCGGTAGGTTCCTCACCCGGGGACTTCGGGCGGTAAAAGCCGAAGCGGCCCTCTCGATCCTCGCCTTCAATATCCTACACGCCACGAATGCCTTCGGAGTTCAGGCGATCACGCCGAGCTGAGCCGGAAGCTCACGTCGCATTTTCGGCGGCCCATCTAGCGACATCGGGTTCTTGCACAGCCTGGGGGGAATCCCCCGCTGGAAGGGGTCGGCCGAGACCTTGGCTCGGCCGCAGGGGAAGGCTGTCCCCTCCCAGCCTCCCACTTAGCGGCCCGAGGGGTCCCAATTGGCGAACCCCGGCTTCCAATCAGCCGCACATCGTGCCGCAGGTCTCGGCGATCAATTAGGTCCATAATTATTGACACTAAATCTTCTATGGTTCGTGAATATGGACGTTATTTGACCAACGTCCCCGTGACCGCCATTAGCGCATCCTTGACATTGCGTCCAATATTATAGACTTTAAGTGATATAAAGCTCGCAAGTGTGGACGTTACATATGGCCAAGCCTCGAACAGCTCCGACCCTGCCGATCCCGGTGCGGCGCGCCCTGCGCAAGCTGGGCGAGGACATCCGTGACGCAAGGCGCCGGCGGCGTATCCCGGTCGCCATCATGGCCGAGCGGGCCTCGATCAGCCGCACGACCCTGAACAAGGTCGAGAAGGGCGAGCCCGGCGTCTCGATCGGCACCTATGCGACCGTGCTCTTTGCGCTCGGCCTTGCGGACCGGCTTGCCGGCCTCGCTGACGCCAGCACCGACGTGGTCGGGCTCGAGCTTGAAGAGGAGCATCTGCCGCAGCGCATCCGCCGTTCGCGGAAAGAGCGGACAGCATCCTCGGCGCAGGAAGGCTGCCGCTAGATGGATACCGAAGTCCTTGTCCATGTCGACCTTGACGGGGCGCCGCATCTTGCCGGCCGCCTCTGGGCGCGCATGCGCAAGGGGAGGGACAGCGCCACCTTCGAATACGACAAGGACTGGCTCGCCAATCCCGTCCGCTTCTCCCTCGAGCCTGCCTTGCAGCTCGGCCCCGGTCCGTTTCACACGCCGGTGGGCAGGCCGCTGTTCGGCGCCATTGGCGATTCCGCGCCCGACCGCTGGGGACGCGTGCTCATGCGCCGCGCCGAACGCCGGCGGGCGGAAAAGGCGGGCGAAACGCCCCGCACGCTGCGCGAGATCGACTATCTGCTCATGGTCAACGACGAGGCGCGGCAGGGCGCGTTGCGCTTCGCCAGAGAGCCTGGTGGACCGTTCCTTGCAGCCGCCGATGCCGTGCCGATCCCGCCGCTGGTCGAGCTGCCGCGCCTCTTATCGGCGGCCGACCATGTCGCCGGCGAGTCCGAGAGCGATGAGGATCTGCGCCTGCTGCTGGCGCCGGGCTCCTCGCTCGGCGGCGCGCGGCCCAAGGCCTCGGTGCGCGACCGGGACGGCCATCTCGCCATCGCGAAATTTCCGCACAAGGACGACGACTACAACATTGTCCTGTGGGAGGCCGTGGCGCTGAGCCTGGCCGAGAAGGCGGGCATTCCCGTCGCGCCCTGGCGCATCGAGACGATCGCCGACAGGGCGACGCTGCTCGTGCGCCGCTTCGACCGCGACGGACAGACCCGCATTCCCTTCCTCTCGGCCATGAGCATGCTCGGCGCGAACGACAACGAGACGCGCAGCTATCTCGAATTCGTCGACGTGCTGCGCCAGCACGGCGCCGGGCCGAAAAAGGACATGCACATGCTGTGGCGGCGCATCGTCTTCAGCGTGCTGATTTCCAACACCGACGATCATTTGCGCAATCACGGCTTCCTCTACGCCGGTCCCGACGGCTGGCGCCTGGCGCCAGCCTATGACGTCAATCCCGTGCCCACGGACATCAAGCCGCGCGTGCTGACGACGGCGATCGATCTCGACGACGGCACCGCCTCCCTCGACCTTGCCCTGCAGGTGGCGGAGTATTTCGAGCTGACGGCCGCAGACGCCCAGGCGATCGCCGGCGAAGTAGGGCAGGCGGTGGCGGACTGGCGCGACACCGCTGCGGCTGTTGGCCTCATGCAGGTTGAGGTCGATCGCATGGCGTCGGCTTTTGATCATGAAGATCTCAAGACGGCCGTCGCATTAGGCAGTTCAACGAAGGACCATGCCTAGTCTGGACCGGGATATCAATTGACCGCTGTGAGCCGCTGCTGATCATGGCTCCAGATCTGGCAGAAACAATAGCGAGATCACGAAGTTCGCACTCCTCCCTTCACGAGCAGCGGCCTACCTTATTGCGTTCGTTTTCAAAATTGAGTGGGTGCAGCGCCTGGATGCGAGTGAACTATTTGATAGCAACGCGAATTCTGTCGAGAATTCTTTCGGTCCCAACGATTACCAAATGCGTGCGCGCGCGTGACAGCGCGACATAGGGCAATTCCCTGTTGGTCACGATGTCTGATGTCGCAGCGATCACGGCGACCGGACGCTCAAGACCTTTGAAGCGCCGGATGCTGTCTACCACAATCCGACTCTGCGTATCCTCGTCGCAGCGTGCGGTGCTGAACGCTCCAAGACGCCTCTGTGGGGCAATGGTCTCGATCGCTTTCACCGTACCGACGAGGACCGCAATGTCCTCACACGACACACGTTCGAGAGTTTCGAGACGAGCAACGCAGTCGGAGATAGATTGCCGCAGGTCATCGGGCGATTTCACCGTGATCCAGTGGACTTCCACGCCCTCTGGTCCAACCGCCTCGATTTCATGACCACTGTAATGTTGGCGCACAAGCTCGTGAATACGCCGCGTGTTGCGCAGGTTCAGTGTAAGGCGGATCGGCACCAAATCCACGTCTTCGGGAAGTTTGATAGCGCTCGCGTATACGCGCTGGTTGTTGTCGTAGAATATTCGGAACATCCCCGGGCCTTCGGGATCCAGGGCCGACTCGACGACCGTCCACCACAGCGGCAGAAAGTCCTGCCCCTCATCGACGATGATTGCATCGTATCTCTCGTCCGGCAGACGCTCAAATGCCTGCATCAGGAGTTCGGGCCAGATTTCTTCGAAGAGACGCGTTTCCGAAACGTCTCCCGGGTGCGGGATGTCCGCACGGCGGGTCATTTCCGCGCACAGCTCATGGAAGGTCATCACCGAAACCGGCGGGCTGTCTTTGAAATGGCGGCGAGTCTCGGTCGCAAGACCCCGATTGTAGCAGACGAACAGGGTGCGGAGGCCGTCTTCTGCACGACGCTTGGCTTCTTCCATCGCCAGCACGGTCTTGCCGGTTCCGGCTCCGCCGCCAATGGCCGCTCGCGGTACGGCTTCTATCGCGCGCAGGATATGAAACTGCTGTTGCGTCAGCACCTGTAGCGCGGCATCGTCGCGGGACAGCACGGTACCGAGCGGTGTGCGAAGCTGGAACGGTTTCGCGAGGATTTTTTCGAGCGCCTGAACGCCGTCCCGGCCCAGCTCTTTGGTCCGCCCTTCGTCGGGTGGCGCATCACCGAAGCGCTCAAGAATCCAGTCCCGGACTCCGTCCTCGAACTGTTCAGCGAAACAGAATATATGCCGCGGCATGTCCGCGCCAAGGTCACCGGGGGGCACCGACGAGTGGGGCAGGATAATGCCGTGGCGTGCCCGGATGCGCCGCGACTTCCAGTGCGGCGAGGCGTTCAGCTTCTTTAGCAGTTCGTATTTCGCGCTTCTGGCCTGTTGCACGGGGTTCTTGATGTTGTGCGTGACTTTCCAGCGATCGCGGCTCGTCCATCGCTCAGTGCGCGGATCGTAGGCGACCGCGCCGCCTTTCACTTCAAGCGTCAGCATCCCGAGTTCGGGATGCGCGACGATGAAATCGCATTCGCCGTCGATTTCCTCGCCGTCGGGTCTTAGGCCAAGCCAGGGCCTCGAATAGAAGACCACAAATGAGTCGTCCAGTACGGCTTCCAGCCGTCTGAACACCTCGCATTCCGTGCTTCGCAGCATATTGCCCGTAACATCGGGCGGGAGTGTTTTGGGCCACATCACCGCCATGTCACGCCCGCTGGACGAGCGGTGAGAAGAATCCGACTTTATCCTTGTCCGGCAGGCCGACAAGCATAGCCCTGTCCAGGAAGCGGTTGTATTCCTCGCACGCGGTCTCCGGTGCGAGGACACAGGCATGGCATGCGGCGAGGGACAGACCGTCGGCGCCAGAGATCATCCCTTCGATGCACAGTGGATCGGAGGAACACCATTCCATCGCGGCGATCGCCGCGCCCACGGTCCGTTCGATGCGTCGGGATTCGCCCTGGCGTTGTAGACCACCCAACGTGCCGTCGGAATCAGATGTGGCGGTGTAGATAAGAAGCCCTGCCATGCCATCAGTCCCGTCGCTCACGTAGAGGCGTTCGCGTAAGGCGGCGGTCGAATAGCCGCATTCCAGCGTGAGCTGACGCATGAGCGCATGCGCGAAGCTGTGCGCCAACAGATAACGCGGAGTTATCGGCCAAGCGGGCTCGCCTTCGCCATACCGCCGGTGCCATTCGATGCGCCACGCTTGATCGACGCTTTGCGCGCGCGACGCTACATCATCCCGCGTCTCCCAGGCACGAAGTGTATCCTGATTGAAGGCGAGGAAAATGCCTTCGCCGCGGACCTCCACCGCCGGAAGCCAGCCGGGATCGCCGACAGCGATCGCCGCGATGTCCGGGCTGTCTTCGTCGCCTGGCGGATTGATGCGCGTGAAGCCCTTGAGGGCGCGCACCTCGCGCAGCCGGACAACGCGAACGACGCGGCTGAGGAACGGGCGCAGACTGTCGGGCAGGCGCACGTTGCGTACCTCGAATTCGCGCGCGTCCCTGTCCCTGGTGTCCGTGCCCGACACGAACTGCCGGTATTCCTCCTGCCGGAGGTTCAGGATGGCGTCGTCGTTGTAGCGGGTCAGGCGATCTTCGATCTGACGCGCAAGCTCGTCGGGGCTCAGGCCGAGTTCCCGCAGAACCGGTTCGAGATCGCCCTGCGCAAGGATGCGGATGAAGGTCGCGCGATCCTCGGGTTTGGTCGTGACAATCGGGTTCCAGTACACGCCGAGGGCTTCCTGTATCGCGTCCGACCATGGCGGAATGCTGAGCGCCGACTCGATCACCGGAAAATACAGGTTTGATGCACCACGTTGCAGCGCTCGCGGTTCGCAATCGCATGTCTCGTTCGCGGCGGCGAGCCAGGGGCGCCGGCCGCGGCAACGGAACCCGCGCCAAGTCTGGGCACTGAATACCCCATCCATCGAGCGCCTAGCCCCGCATTCGCGGCAACTCAGGATCAATCCGGCGAGACCAGGACGCTCCGATCTCAGATAAAGATCGGCACGTTCCTTTTTCTTGCAGTCTGCCTTGTGCCCGACCCAGACGTGCCACGGGAAATCGTCCAAATGCCCCTTGGCGCACGCCATGACGAAGCGGACCGGTACCGCGAATATCCTGCGCTGCCCCGGCGCCTTGCGCGTGCAGCTCGCGCAATAGCGACCGGCCCGTCCGGGGTCTTGCGACCAGCGTCCCGCGGGGGCGAGACGGTCGCATTGCGGGCATTGCAGCCATTCCGGAAACCGCGCCGCGACGAGCGTGCGGCCATCGGGATTGCCTTGATCGTCACGCCAGTTCTCATCGACGACCGGCGGTAAACGAAATCCGCCGACGGAGAGCTTTCGCTGCAAACGCGGCTCGGTGATCCTCTGCGGATTGGCGAGACCCGCCGGCGGAAAAGACCTGTCCCATTCTTCGAGCCCCGCCGCGACGGCGGACACGGGCGCGCCGTCGGCGCGGAAGTCCACGACGGAACCCGGTCCGAAGGTCATGACGGCGGCACTTCTGCGCAGTTCTCCCAGCCGGTTATTTGCCATCGCCGCTCCCCCCGGATGTCCGTTCGCGCAGCCATTCGGCGAGCCTGAACCTTGTTGCGGCCTCGACGCTACGCATGTTGTTCAGCGTCGGCCAAGCTTCGCCCGGCATACGCCCCATAGCCCGCAAGGTTGCAGCGCGTTCTGCATCCTGAAGCAGCGAGTTGCGAATCTGTCTACTCCAGTAGCTTCGCGGCGCGCGGAACTCCCAGGTGTCAAGACAGCGCTCCAGCTCAAGCCTGACGGCCGCCTCCTGCGGATCGATCGACGCGGCGCGTCCGACGATATCGTCTATGAGGTCTTTCGCGGCATCAATCGCAGCGTCGTTGAGGGCAGGACGGTCAATCATGCCGGGCGCCAGATGGCGCACCAGCGCGACCAGCACCGCGTGGAGCGCGCGGTCACGCGCCCGCGATGCAAATGGCGTTACGCTGGTCGGTTCGACATCCCGGTACAGGGTTTCGTGCCAAGTTGGAAAGCTTTCGTAATGCGACCGGTCGCGAGCCTTGGCGTTGTTGAGTACGGCGACGACAAGCCCCGGCACATCGCCGCGCCCGACACGGCTTGTCGCCTGGATGTATTCGGCGATGCCTTTCGGCTGGCCGTTGACCAGCATAAGTCCGAGGCGCGGAATATCGACGCCGACGCTGAGCATGTTTGTTGCAAGGACGACATCGAGGGCGCCCTGATCGGCGGCGCGAATTGTCAGCCGGTCCAGCATGTCCCGGACTTCGGCCTGCGTGCGCCTGGAGGTCAGTTCTTCGATGAACTCGGGGTGACGCGCCGTCTCGCCGCGCCGTTGCGCGAGCAATGCAAGACTGTCATTCACGTCGTCCTGCATCAGGACGAGCGCGCCGCCCAGCTCGCGCAGCGAGTTGAAATACGACACCAGCGTCCAGTACGGATCGCGCGCGGCGTCATCGGTCGTACTGCCGTATGCGGATTGGAGAAGCGATGCAGCCACGCCCTGGAGGGTGAATTTCGCGGAGCGACCCGCCGTGGTGACGCCCGCATAGACGCGGCCGGGTGCATTGTGATCCACCACGGCGAATGCTGAATCCGAGGCGTCCAGACATGACGGCGGGAACTGCGCGGTCTTCCGATCAAAGAGGGCGGCTACCTGTTCGGAGGCACGCCGGATCGTCGCCGTCGAACCGATGATCTTCGGACGCGCGCCGCGCGCGGCGAACATCCGATCGATCGCGACTTCATAGAGACCGGCAACAGTGCCGAGTGGCCCGGAAATCAGATGCAGCTCGTCCTGGAGGATCAGATCGGGCGGCGTACCGGTGTTCAGCCCGAATAGCCCGTTGACTTCCTTGCGCCGGACGATCTGCGCGAACTTGTCGATCGTGCCGATCAGCAGCGTCGGTCGCATCCGGTACACATCCTCGTCCACGGTCCAGACCGGGAGTGGGGCATCCGGATCGAACAGGAGGCAGTCCTCGTTCTCGCAGCGGACGTGAATCGCGTTTGCCAGTTCGTCGTATTCCCAGGTCAACGGTTCCCGGCAGGCCGGGCAGTAAACGAGTTGCTTCGGTGTTGGCTGGTCCGGCGCGCCGCCGAGCGCCGCGGCGGCATCGCTGACGCGGTTCGGTACGGCATCGCCTCCTACCCAGAGACCGATGGAGAACGGTGTGCTCCCCAGTTCCCGGCGCGGTACGCCCGCTTCGCGGATACGTCCGCGCCGGATCGCCTCACAGGCGAGCAGGACGGAGGCGGCGCGCGTAAACTGCTGCGTGGTCAGCAAGCGCAGCGTGTAGCGCATGATGGCGGCGACGCCGTCCCCGGCGTCCGGGCCATCCCCTGCGGACAGTCGCCTGTAGAAAGCAAGAAACGCGATGAGCGCAAGATAGGCTTCCGTCTTGCCGCCGCCGGTCGGGAACCACAGCAGGTCCATGATCCGGCGTTCCGGATGTTCGCGTTCGGCGACGGATGCGGCCGCAAGCAGGATAAAGCCGAGTTGGAACGGCCGCCACGCAAGGGGACCGCGTGCGCTTTTCTCAGGGTCCCAGCCGTGCTGCATGTCCATTGCGAGATTGGCCAGGCGGAAGGCGCGTGACATCGCGGTGTTTTCGGCAATGCGCGCAGCACCGTCGGCCATGCGGGCATGAATCTCGTGGCAGATCGAGATGTTCTTTGCGGCCTGGTCCCGGAACTCTTCGGGAAGTGAAGGGACTTCCGCCTCCCTGTCTTCGAGCCAGCGCGCATAGGCGGCGGGGAGCTGTTGCAAGGCGTCGCCGAACTCGTCCGGTCCGGCCATTGCCAGCCATCGTGCCGAGAGCGGTTTGAGCGGTCCGTCTCCGCGCAGTGCGGCGAACACCTCGTGACCAGCCGCGCTGGTCGCGGGCACGGTGGCCGTGGGAATCCAGCTTGTAGCGACCATGTCGGCGGTCGCCGGGTCAGACCCTGTTTCCCATTCGACTGAGCAGGTGTGACCGGTCGCGAACTCATGGGCGTTGCGGTACAGAAGCGCCGCGGAACGATCGTCGTCATCGAGCACCGCCCGCCGCGACGGCCGCGCAACCAGCACGGTGCCCAGCCGCGGGCGAATCTCGACGCGGGTTTGGAACAGCGTCAGCCGCTCGATTCCGTCACGGCCCTCGTCTTCGTCGGGTTCGGCCTGGTTCAGCAAGGTCACCGTGGCGAGCGTGCCGCCCGGCCACGGTGCGGTGCGTATGTGGAGCCGCACACCCGCCGGCGCGTCGTGCGGCTCGAGATCGACGAAGCGCGAGGGACCGTCCAGCGTGACGCCGTCCACCGGTATGTCATGCGCCCGGCGTCTCCATTCCGTGCGCCGCCGCGCACGGCCGCCGCCGTTTGCCCGTTCCTTCGCATCCGACTCGTCAGGAAGGACGAGTTCGTAGGTTGCGAAGCGGACCGTCATGTCGAGTCCAGGGGATCCTCCGTCCGCCGCTCGCGCGGCGAAGGACACGCCCGCCGAACAAGGGCGCACGAGACCGACCAGCGAGACTTCCTCCTCCTCGCCGCCGCCGTCGGCTCCGCTGTCCTCTCCGCCGGACAGACCGAGACGTTCGTCTTCCTCCGCGCCCATGCGGGATTCGCGCGGCCACAAGATGCCGGTCAGATAGAGGTCCGAGGGGCGCGAAGTCAGGACCTCGTCCACCGTATACGGCCCCAGCAGATCGCATCTCAGCCGGTCGAGAAGACTGTCGCGCATGTCACCGCCTCCGTCGTCCAAAATACGCCGTGCTGTAGCCCAGCACCAGCGGCGCTAGCATGATGCCGCTGTTGCGCCACGGCTCGTGCAGCGTTTCGCCCTCCGGCGCTTCCGGCGGCAGAACGATCGTGCGCACCCCGCGCACATGCAGATGCCGGATCGTGTCGGGCGGTCGTCTCTTGCCGCCGCCCAGGCTCCTCCGCACGGCATCGGCGACCGTGAAGAGATCGTAGTTGACCGCCTGGGACAGAACCGCGAGACAGTCCCCCTGTCCGTCTTCCTTGAGGCGATAGACGAAATCGGTATCGCGGTCGCTTTCCGCGACGAGCGAGACGGTCTCGTCCGCGAAGGAGCGTATCCGGCTCTGCGCAATGCGCACCGCGGCGGGATTTGCGAAGAATCTGCGCCCGGCCAAGCCTTCGGCGCCGATATCGCCGTCATGGCCTATTTCTACCTGGGCGCGCGGCTGATCGTTTCGTGTGTGAAGGCAGTAGGCTCTGCCGGATGCCTCGACACGACCGGCGAATTGCCGATATCCGCGGCCGATCAGCAGGCGCGACCGCCCTCGTGTCGCGCCGACGTACACGACCCGCGCCTCTTCGTCCTGGTCGATGTTCTCGCTGCTCGCATACGGCAGCATCAGATGCACGGTGTCCGCTTCGCGCCCCTTGGAGGCGTGAATCGTTCCGACGATGGGGCCGTGCAGCCCCAGTTCGGCATTACACAGTTCGGCAGGCGGCTGTTTGCGTCCGAGGCGCTGACGCAACAGGCGCATCTCTACAACCGTCTGCGTGCGGCCTGCGATGCGCACCAGATTCGCCCAAGCATCGTCGGCGCCGAATGTCGCCAGAGACGTGCCGTGGACCTTGTCCGCCCACAGGGCCATGAACCTGTCGCGGCTCAAATCTGTGTCCGTATGTTCGGACAGCGCTGCGCCGATCCAAGGCACGAGGCACACCGGGAGCCCCGACATCCTGACTCGGTGCGGGATGCCATTCTGCGTCAGCATCGAGGTGGTTATCAGCACGTCGCAGCGCCTGCGATAGAGGATGAACGCATCCTCGAGCTCGGCAAGAGCGGCATCGTCGACATTCGGCGCTTTGCCATGTGCAAGCCTGATCACCTCGTCCTTGATTTCGGCAAGCTTGTCGCCGTTCTCGCCCGCAGCGGTCAGCACCTTGCGGCGCGTATCCGAGAAGATGGTCAGCAATTGCGGCGAACCGGTGCGATGCACCTGCGTCAGTTCGCATTCCCTGAACATGCCGGCCGCGCCGCGACGGATTTTCTCGGGCAAAGGCGGTTCGCCGGCTTGTCCTTCCCGGACCTGCCGGTCATCCGCGAAGCCGTAGATGGCTTGGGCCTCGTCCGCGAATACGGTGACCCCACATTCTTGGGATAGTTTACGGATGAACTCCACGACCAAGTCGGCGCGAATGCCGACAATGTCCTGTGCCTCGTCGACGACCAGATGTTCGACTGTCTCAAGATAGTCGCTGACATTGTCGTCTTGCCGGACAAGATCGCGCACACGCTCGATGTTTTCCTCGTAGCTGCCGAATATTTTCGCCTCTTCGTCGAAACCCGAATGAATCGTCCAGGCGTGCGAATCTAGCGTTGCGATTTTGACCGCATATGCGGCCGATGCATCTTCGAGATAGGCGGCGATCCGGTCCCTGATCTCGCGGACCGCAGTACGCGTGAAACTGATCAGCCAGATGCGGCTCGGTTCCAGACCGCCCTGGTCGATCAATTGCGAGACTCGCGCGCAGGCGACCGCCGTCTTGCCTGTGCCCGGACCAGCCCCGACGAGCAAACGGTCCCCGGGCCGGGCGTCGATCACCCTCCTTTGCGACTCGTCCCACTCTATGAGGGCGGGGGGAACGACGTGAAATTCGGGGGCGACCTCGCTGTCATTCATATCGGTTGTCTTCGCTGCCGGTCCGCAAGCGGCGGGCGCGATGCCGTCGAGCCAGACCTCGCTGCCGTTCACCAGCGGCCGGAATTCCTTCCTGTATTTGACGACGGGCTTTCCATCGAGATGGCGCAGGGGGCGCGTCACCCGCGCGATCTCCCGTCCCTGCCTGAATATCCGTACCTCGACTTGCGCCATGACGATGCTTTCGAGTCTTCCCCCCACGCGGCCGTGACCTCAGTGATTGCGTGGCGTACCTAAGATGCCCGTTTCTCTTTACTTTCGTATTCCGCGATCTCGACAAAAGGCTTTCCGCTCCCGCGGATGAATGCCACAGCGCTGTCCAGCACCTCTGCCAAGTCGCGTCTTTGTTTTCCTTTAAGGGCGCATTCCCAGACCACCAGTACGCGCCATCCGTCGGCGTTCAGGGCCGTCAGCGCCTGACGGTCCCGTTCCATATTGCCGTCGATCTTGCCCTTCCAGAACGCGGCACGCGTCTTCGGCCATTTGAACAGTGAGCAGCCGTGGCCATGCCAGAAGCAGCCGTGCACCAGAACCACGGTCCGATATTTCGGGAAGACCATATCGGGTTTGCCAGGCATGCCCTTGCCGTGCAGCGCGTAACGCAGGCCGCGCCCGTGCAGCCCGCGCCGTATAAGCATTTCGGGCTTTGTGTGCTTACCCCTGATCCGGCTCATCACCAGCCGGCGCTGTTCCGGCGTCAATACGTCGGTGGTTTCGCCCGTCGGGGCGGGCCTATCGTCGACATCAGGCTTCAACCACCTTCTCCGTCGCGGCTGAACAGCGTGCGAGGGCCGGAGACCCAGCTTTGGACGCCGCGGCCGCCGTAACCGGGATGCGCGTCGGCTGTGCCGGATGCGCCACGGCCAACGCGCCGATCGTTTTCATGATTTCGGTGGCGATCGCTTTCGCCATCAGCGGCGGGACAGCATTTCCGATCTGCCGGAATGCCTCATTCATCGCGCCTGAAAATACGAAACCGTCAGGGAAGGATTGAAGCCGTGCCGCTTCGCGGACGGAAATCGTCCGGGCCTGAGCGTCGTCGTAATGGATATGGCTGTACCCGTCCTTGCTGAGATGCGCCATGATCGTGCGCACCGGCTGATCCCGGGATATCTTCCGCCATTTATTCGGAAACTTGCCTGCGTCATAGGGCGGCACTATGGAGCTTTTCAGTTCTTCGTATTCCGCTGATCCCGGCTTGATACGCCGCCCGTTCCTCGCAAGCGCTGACAGTTTCTCATCGAACATTTTCAGGGCGAGCGCGTGAGCTTCCGGGTATTGATCGCCTTCCTTCATGCGAGCGAACAGCGGGTAGTCGCGCGGCAGATACCTGATGACATGATCATAGACACCGTCACCGGCCTCAAAACCCGGCCAGGACTTCATCATTTCAGCATAAGTCGATACCGTGCGCCTGCCGTCGTATCTGGCCAGTTGATCGAATCTCCGTGCGCCGCGTTTCAGCTCGCCATTGCGCACCAAGTCGCGCGCGCCGATCTTCGGCAAATCGCCGATCGCTTCGGCCGCCGTGACAGCGGGGTGCAGGGCATTGGTCGCTTCCGGTGGAGACACGTAGCTGTGTGCGTCTTCGAATAACCCGCCTTTCGATAGAAGTTTCAGCGCGACCTGCCGCGAGCCTTCGTAGCCGGGCGGAAGATCGATCCAATGTGTAGGATCGGGGAAACTAACGGTGTCGGCTATCTCGCGATGGTATGCGATCAGGAACATGCGTTCGCGTGTTTGCGGCACGCCGTAGAACGCGGCGTTCAGCAACGTGTAGGCGCATACATAACCCAGCTCTTCGAGCACCTCGCACACTTCTTCGGGGACGTTGTGCCCGCCGAAATTCATCACGTCCGGCACGTTCTCCATGAGAATCGCGAGTGGACGGCTGGATTTCACGTATTTGAGATAGGGCGCATAGAGCTTCGCGCGTGGGTCCTGGCGGAACGCTTCCGGATGCGCTTCGATCTCGCGCAGCTTCGATCTGCCGACGCGGGCGAAGGCCTGGCAGGGCGGACCGCCGATCACCACGTCGAACGCTTTTGCCACCCGTCCAAGATTCAGATCGCGGACGAGCTGGCCCGGCGTGGCAGCGGTGATGTCGCGCGCCACGGCATGCTTCGGATCTTCAGCGTGAAAATTCGCCCCGTAGGAGGCGGCCGCTGTCGCATCGTTCTCCACAGCGGCCGCGATCTCAAATCCCGCCGCGCCAAAGCCGAGAGAAAGTCCGCCGCAACCGGAAAAAAGATCAAGAACCCGCGGTTTTGCGCCGGTTCGAAGCCGCGACACCTTTTCCTGGATGATACTGTCCGTCACGACTCTTTCGATCCCCGTTCTTCTCTGCCGAACAAGTCCGGCTGCGGGTTGAAGCCTTCCCTGTCCAGATGCTCCCGGACAAGCCGCGCGATTAGCGGTGACTTCTTGTAGCCCTTCGCTCGGCAGTAGGCGTCAAACCGATCAGCTTCCACTCTCGGCATCAACACCTGCACGCGAACCGGATCAGCCATTTGTGCGGGTTCCCTTTTGGGCATAGTATGCTGCGCGGTGAGCAAATTTCAACACATATGCACATTACTGTGCATATGTACCCGGGCGCGCTTGATTGACCCGAGTGGCTGACTTCCACCTTGAGATGCGAAACGGAGGATGGGAGTAGATCAGGGGAACTTATGGAGGTTATACCGTTCTCCGAGACGAGTTCAGCAGACCTAAGGGTCGATGCTGTCTACCAGGGGGGACGCACCGGAAACGCGGGAGATGACCCGCTGCCACATCTGGTCCAGGTCAGTAACAGTGGTGGCTTCCGCTACCGCGGTTCGCTGGACGCACTCGAAATGGTCATCCTGACGTCGTCCATGCGGGATCCGGAGTGGCCGGACATGCTCGACCCACAAACGGGCGTCTTTACCTATTACGGTGACAACAAGCACCCTGGCCGAGGACTGCACGAGACGCCCAGGAAGGGCAACGAGCTGCTGAGACGGATCTTCGACCTGGCGCATATGGGCCCGGCAGAGCGTCGCAAAGTGCCGCCCGTCTTGGTGTTTGCAAACACTGGCGAATGGCGTGACGTCACCTTCCTGGGTTTGGCTGTGCCCGGGACTGCCGATCTTCGTGCTTCAGAGGACTTGGTCGCAATCTGGAAGGCATCGAACGGGAGGCGGTTTCAGAACTACCGTGCCCGGCTTTCCATTCTAGACGTGCCTGTGGTGGACCGAACCTGGATAACGGACATCATCCAGGGCAATCCGCATTCCCTTAACGCGCCAGCGGCTTGGTCTGCTTGGATTGAAACCGGTCG
Organism: Consotaella aegiceratis; assembly: GCF_036541425.1. Lineage (NCBI taxonomy): Bacteria > Pseudomonadati > Pseudomonadota > Alphaproteobacteria > Hyphomicrobiales > Aurantimonadaceae > Consotaella > Consotaella aegiceratis. The sequence goes on along the minus strand of NZ_JAZHFT010000064.1, from coordinate 831 downwards.
GGCGCAGTCGCTGCGGGCGACCCGGTCAATTGAACACCGGACAAAGGTCGAACAGCTTCCACAGAAGCCCGATGGCATCGCCATAATGGAGCGAATTCACAGATATTTTGCGTCTGATCCGCATGGATTCGAGCGCTGTGCTGCTGCGCTCGCGAGGCTGCTTCTTCCCGACATAGCCGCCATCGATTTGACTAGGCCTTCACGCGACGGCGGTCGCGATGGAATTGGCCAGCTGCGGATTGGCAATGGAGAGGCCGCAATACTTGTGGACTTCGCGCTGGAGGCTAAGTGCTACGGACTGTCGAATAGCGTCGGCGTGCGAGAAATGTCGCGGCTGATCTCGCGGCTTCGTCACCGTCAGTTCGGTATACTGGTGACAACGAGCTATGTTGATATACAGGCATATAAGGAAATAAAGGAAGACCAACATCCAATCATTATTTTGTCGGCGGCAGATATAGTGGCGTTACTGCGCAACAATGGATATGCAGATACAGCTTCCGTGGATGTGTGGCTCTCCCGGAACTTTCCTAAGTCATGATCCTGCTGTGATTGCCATCATCGTCAGAGCGCTGTTCACCAAGCTTGTGGCAGGGCGGACGGCAGATCGGAATGCCAAGTGGTCCACAACCCACGGTGCGGGTGGCTAACAATCTCGTATCAAATGTTCTTCCATTGTTCTAAGTGTCCGATTCAAAACTAAGCAGATGAATTAGCGAGCCTTGCGACGCGGCGAGCGAGGAGTTGGACCGAGGCGAGGAACAGCCATGCATTGGCAGATGCGATGGTCTGCTCGAAGTCCTTGGCAAGCCGTCGATTGCGATTGAGCCA
>NZ_JAZHFT010000063.1:0-18298 GCF_036541425.1 Consotaella aegiceratis | reverse complement strand
GGATCCGGAACCTCGGCAAAGCTCGCCGTGAACCAGGACATCGGCCTTCTCCTCTCAGAGCCAGGCCCTCATCCGATTCCATTCAACCAACAAATGCCAATTCAAATTCCCAAATGCGATCCCCCTGGCCGCCAGCCGCCGCCACTGCGCGTCATGTAGCGGATTGCGCTGACGATCTCGCGCATGTCGACGCTCGGCTTGCGTCCGCGCTTTGCCGGTTTCGGCAGAAGCGGCGCGATCATCGTCCACTCCGCATCCGTCAGATCAGTTGGATAGCGCTTCGTCTTGCGCGCGATCGAAGCCATTCTCGCTCGGGTCTGTCGTGTCCACATCCAAAGGGTGAACCACAAATCAGACCCACACAAAACCCTTTCTCAAACGGTCTCTCGGCCCTTCGCGCGCCATCCGATCGAGATTGGGCGTGCGGATGACCCGCCCCCTCAACGCACCGATGTCATCGTAGAATGCAGATTTTTGCGACAAGGCGACGCCAAAGCCGCTTTCTGCCGCTGCCAAAAAACAACGTCGATCGATCTGCATCATCTCCCTCCTCTTATGCTTGCGTCTGAAGTCTCTCGACCCAGTCGTCTTCCAGCACTACCGTGGCGCGAGAGACGACCGTCGCCGCATCGCGCGCAATGAGCAAATCGTAGGCCCCGGCATCGGCCCGGAACGTCTTGGCCTCGACATCGAAATAAGCGAAGTCGCGCTGGCGCAGGGCCATCTTGGCGGTCGCTTTCTCGGCTGGCGCGAGGTGAAGCTTGGCAAAGGCGCGCAACTCCTTTGTCGGACGATCTACCTTCGGATCCCTCGGACTGACATAGAGCTGGACGACATCCGAGCCCGGCCGCACGCCAGTGTTGATTACGTCAATTTCGATGGAGAGCCTGCCGTCCTTGAGCGTCGGATCGGAAAGATGTGGCTCGCTCCACGAAAAGCTCGTGTAGCTGAGACCGAAACCGAACGGGAGCGCTGGCTCCACCGCCCTTTTGTCGAAATGGCGGTAACCGACATAAATTCCTTCGTCGTAGCGCACGTGACCATTCGCACCAGGATAGGTAAGCGGATCGCCGGTGAAGGTTGCACCATCACCCATCGTCTTGGGAAAAGTCTGCGCCAAGCGGCCACCAGGCTCGGCCAAGCCGAATAGCACGTCGGCGATGGCATGGCCTGCCTCCTGGCCTGGATACCAGGCTTCGAGGACGGCGGCGACATCACCGAACCAAGGCATTTCGATAGGTCCGCCGGTTTGAAGCACTACCACCGTACGCGGATTGACAGCGGCGACGCGTGAAACCAGTTCGTCCTGGCGGCCCGGTAAGCGCATATCCGGAAGATCGAGCCCTTCCGTATCCCAGTCGCCGTTGCGCCCGACAAAGACCAGCGCGACATCGGCATCACTTGCCAGCTGGACAGCTGCCTCAAGTTCGGCATCCCCCAAAACCTTTTCGACACCGAAGCGAACCGCGCTGACGTCGAGTTCGTCGCCCTCGATCTGCCGGGAGCGGTATTCGACACGCACTTCGCGGGCCTCATTGGCAACGAGAGGCATGGTCATGCGCCGTTCGTTATTGCCCATGCCGAAGAAGTTTTCGCCGCGCGTCCAGTCGGTTTCGCCATCAACGAGAAGCTTGCCATCGACATAAAGTTTGGCAAAGCCCGCATTGGTGAGACCGAAACGATATTCGCCATCTTCGTCGGGCGTGAACGGGGCCGTGATGGCGACAGAAAAATCGCGCGGATCGACCTCTCGCGGCAGATCAAACCAGAAGAAGTCACTGGATTCGGAAGTGCGCCTAGCCAGAAGATCGCCCCGACAATCTGGGCCAGCGAAGAAGTCGACAGTCATCGGGGAAGAGAGGGCCCGCGTTAGCCGATCATTGCCACAACCAGCACCGTAGAGAATCATCGCATCGGTTTCCAGCGCCTCACGCAGTCCGTCGAGAGGGCTGACCTTGCGATGTGCGTTTATCTGGGCACTGCCGCCACCCATGATGCGCGCCACCGCCGCGTTAGGCCCCAGCACCGCAAGCCGACCGATACTGTCCTTGTGAAGGGGCAGGATGCCATCGTTCTTCAGAAGGACGGCCGCTTCGGCGCCGAGCCGGCGAATCAGTGCCTGATGCTCCACGCGGTCGAGCGCGCGCTCCTCGGGGATCGTCGGGTCATCGAAGGCGCCAACACGATCGATCAAGGTGAGAATTCGTCCGGTCGAGTGATCGATCGTCTCCAGGGCCACCGCCCCTTCCCGGACTGCCGCCACCAGCTTTTCGCCGCGATGGCGCGTCGGACCAGGCATTTCGAGATCAAGGCCGGCTTCCACGGTCGCAGCGGTCGAATGGGAGCCGAACCAGTCGGACATGACGATGCCGTCAAAGGACCATTCCGCCCGTAGAACAGTGGTCAGCAACCAAGGGTTTTCGCTTGCATACGTTCCATTGAGGCGATTGTAGGAGGACATCACGGCCCAAACCCCAGCCTCCTTTACTGCAGCTTCGAAGGGCGGCAGATAGATCTCCCGCAAGGACCGCTCATCGATATCGGAGGACATCGTCTGGCGCTCGAACTCCGACTCGTTGCCGACGAAGTGCTTGATCGTTGCGGCGACGCCCTCACTCTGCACTCCGGTCACATAGGCGACGCTGAGAGCGGCGCTAAGAGTCGGATCCTCCGAATAGCACTCGAAATTTCGCCCGTTGAGACCGCTGCGGTCGATATTGACCGTGGGCGCGAGCAGGACGCGAGCCCCCTTTGTCTTAGCCTCCTGAGCCAGAGCCACGCCCATTTCCTGTACAAGAGCGGGATTCCACGTGGCCCCGATAGCGATGCCGGCCGGGAAGCATGCTGCCTTGACGCCATCGGCCAATGAACCGCCGCCCCGCGCACCGTTCGGGCCATCGGAAACCTTGACCTTGGGAATACCCAGCCGCGGCACGGCAACGGTAGTCCAAAAGTCCTCACCCGCCAGAAGTGAAACCTTTTCTTCCAACGTCATCTGATCGAGCAGTGACTTGATTCTGCTCTTATCTCGAATATCCATCAACTGGCCTCATTCCATAAATGCAGGGCAGACCGCTGAAATCAGCGGACACCTTTGACCGGAGCGATCGCGAGAGCGCCAAGAAATGCGCAGGCGGCGGCGACCGCGAAAAGAAGCGGATAATTTGATGCTGTCGGTGACCCGATGCTGAGGATCAGCGGGGCGACGGCGGGGGCGATCGACTGCGGCACAGCATTGGCGATGTTCAGAACACCCATGTTTTTGCCTGCGTTGGTCTCGCGGTCAGGCAAAACGTCGACGACGAGCGCCTGATCGACAGCCATGTAGACTCCAAGCCCCAGCGACGACACAGCGATGCCGACGAGAAAGAGAGGGACGGCGCTTGCCGCAGTGATGACGGCAAGGCCTATCGCGTAAACGACGGCGGCCGCGAAAACGAAGATCTTGCGGCGCTTCCAGCGGTCGGAGAGCCAGCCGGAGGCCGATGAAGACAGGACCACGCAAACCGCCGTGACCAGAGTGGAAAAAAACATCAGCTGACCAATTCGGTCCTGCTCAACTTTAAGATGGTCGGTCAGATAATAGACTTGGTAGGTGAGCAGAACCGCGACGCCCAGAAACAACAGAAAGCGACTGAACCACGCCCAAGCGAAATCGGGGGCTTTGCGGGGATTTACCCAGAAAGCCGAGCCCAGCTCCGTGAGCAAAGAGCCTCGGCGAGCTTGCGACCGGTTTATGACCTTGTCATTGAGGAAGAAGGCAAAGAGGTTGACGGCGAGGAAGCCAATCAAGGCAGGCCACAAGAACATCCCGACGCCCTGCGGCCCCACCAACGACAGAATGGCGCTTCCGATCAAAATCGCGAGATAAACGCCCATGCCGGAGATCGCCGAAATCTTGCCGCGCTGGCACTCAGGAACACGGTCCGGAACGACGGCGACGATTGCCGCCAATGCCGCGTTATAAGCGATCTGCGAAATGCACCAGGCGAGGCCGATGATGAACAGGCTATCGCTGGCGGCGATTACCAGCGCGCAGGCGAGGCCGATCAACGTACCCAGGAACAGCCAAGGCCGCCGTCGGCCGAAGCGGGATGTGGTTATATCGGAAATCTGGCCGAACAACGGATTGGCGATAAGAGCAAATAAGGCGCCGATACCAAGAATCGTGCCAAGGCTCGCGCCCTTGCCGACCGTATCGATAGCACTGATGCGGATGGCCATTGTGATGGCGACAGGCGTCATCAATGCCGTGAACAGACCGACATAGGCAATTCCGTAACCCACTATGAAGCCCGCGCTGACAGACCGCGCTGGGTCGCGTGGGTCAGTCCTGACCGCGTCGCTCCCGAGGGAATTTATTGTATCGATCGTCATATCGCCTCCCAGTTCGCACAGATTAGACTGGCTGTGACGCCTCTCTCCGTGCGTCAGAGCCTGACGCAAACTCACACTTCACAGCTAGAATTACCTACCAATGAATCGGTAGTTTGACAAATCGATTTGGGCGCATAATCGGGACGCTGATCCGCCCGAGCGCTGATAATCGGGGTTTACCGAAAACGGATGGCGAATTTGACGCAGGGCAGATCGGAATTCGACATGCACCGGCGCTGGAGGCTCTGTGCGATTGGCTCGATTGCTGCGCGGAACGGCGGCATGACAGGTCCGAGTTGGACTGGTGTCGGCAGACTGGTTTCGCTATTGCCTTCTTCATGACCTACGAAAAGAAATATACGGCATGAACCCTGCCAAAAAGATGACAGGCAGTAAGACCCTGGTCGAAACCAATACCCGTCGCTCGGCAAAGGGACGGCAGCGCCGCGAGGAAATCCTTGATGCGGCGATGCGGATCTACAGCCGGGACGGCTACGAAAACGCATCGATTGCCAACATCGCCAAAGAAGTCGGCCTCTCGCTGCCCGGCCTTCTCCATTATTTCCCGACGAAGGCCGACCTTTTATTGGCCATCTTGGAACAGCGGGACATTGAGACGGTAGCGCTCTTCGAAGAGCCGATCCGCGACTGGCGGCACATGTTCGAAAACGTCCGCCGGACAGTGCGCCGCAACAGACGCATCGTTGAAGTCGTGCGTGCCTTCGCAATTTTGAACGCCGAAAGCCTGCTTGCGGGACACCCGGCGCTGAGCTGGTTCCAACGTCGTTCAAAATATGTCGGCGGCATTATGTCCGAGGCTTTGCGCGCCGGCATGGACAAGGGCGAATTGCGCGGGGACATCGATCCGGCCAGGTTGGCAATCGAGATCATCGGCGTGTGGGACGGCGTTCAGGTGCTTTGGTTAAGGGAGCCGGAGACGGTCGACATTGTCGCAATCATCGATGCCTATATCGACCGTTTGATCCATTCCATATGCATACAGCAATAGCCTGCAACGACGGTGCCCCAGCATGGCTTGAATCACTCGCGGATCCGATATTTCTTGGGGTCCTGTTTGACCTCGGTGTGGCCTCCGGCAAGGATACTGCGGTAATTCTCGAACTGAGGATCGCCTGTCCGCTCGAGTTCGTCGAGAAGCCGCATCTTCATCTTCTCAACCGCTTCGCCATAGGCTGGCTCGTCAATGACATTTCGGCGTTGGCCTGGATCTTTTTGGAGATCATAGAAGGCCAAAGGGACTCCATAAACATATTGGTCCACGCGAGCGGCGATCACCGGATCGGTCTCCGCAGCCTTGCTCATGGCTTCGAAGGTCAAGCCCCACATACTCTCTAATTTCATGGCAAGCTTGCTATCGGACCACGCCATGAAGATCAGGCTAAATTCGTGATCCTGGATAGCCCGCGCGGGGTAGTTCATGCCGCTGGAAACATGGTCGAGCGTGGTGAACAGGAAATCACGAATCTCTTCCGATCGACCCTCGATCAAAGGCCCCCATGACTGTCCATCGAGCTCCCCGGGCGCCTCGACCTGGAGGAGTTCCAGCAGCGTCGGCAGGATGTCGATGTTCGCCGTCATCGCGTTGAAGCTGCGCGGCTCGCCCATGCCCGGAAAGGACAGAAAAGCCGGCACGCGCGTTCCGTGATCGTAGCAGGTGGCCTTGGCGAAGGGGAACGGCATGCCGTGGTCGGCGCAGAAGAGGACGATCGTATTGTCCGCCTCGCCGCTTTCCTCAAGGGCGGCGAGGACCTTTCCCAGCGTCTTGTCCATGCGCTGGACGCTGTTCCAATACTGGGCGAGCTCCTTCCGGATGTCGGGAAGATCGTCGAGGAACGGAGGAACCGTCACCTCCTCTGGCTCGATCTCCTTGTCGATGCCGTAGGCGCCCTCGTTACCGTGATCCATCTCGGCCGCTTGGGGGCTGCCGTAGAAGGGGCGATGCGGATCGTTGAGGTTGCAGTTGACGAAGAACGGCTTGTTCTGCGCTTTTGCCTCCGTGATCGCCACGCGCACGCCGTCGGCATAGACGCCGGTGTGCCGGTCCTTCCCGTTCTGCTCATAGGCCCAGGGGAAGCAGCTCGCCGGCCTCATGTGATCGATTTTGTGGATCGCCGCGGTGAAGTAGCCGGCTTCCTGAAGCCGCGTCACCAACGTCGGCACGCCCTCGTTGATCGGCACGAAACCGATGGCGCCGCTGCGATGCGGCATCAGACCGGACATCATCGCCTCACGCGACGGCATGCAGATCGGCGCCACCGTGCGATTGTTGACGAAACGATGGGACCGTGCGGCGAGCCTGCCCAGGTTGGGAGTGATGTTGTCTTCATCCCCCTTGATGAACCCGATCAGGGAATAGTCGAGATCATCGGCCGTCAGGAACAGAAGATTCATCGGCCGATCGGGCGCGCCCTCAGCCCACGTCGGATATCCGATAGGAAGAACGCTTACAGCGGCCGTTGTGGCGGCGCCGGTCAGAAAATCACGTTTCCGCATGGGACTGTCCTTGTCTAGACGGCTATTTGGGTGAGGGATTGCTAGGGCGGCGTTCAGGCCTTCCGGCCAGAAGCGGGCGTCGCCATGATGTCGGCAATGGGGCGGCCCTGGCGGTAAAGCTCGGCCATCGCGCGCAGCTTCGGGGCGGCATGGCGGAAGAAGCGAAGGTGCGAGCGGCAATAATAGCTGAGCCCCGGCTCGCCATCGCTCGTCTTCAGGAAACGCTGTTTCGGGCAGGCGCCGTGGCAGGCGAAACGGTATTCGCATTCACGGCACTGCCGCGGCAGGGTCTCCCGCTTCGCCTCGCCGAAGCGCTTCTGCTCGGCACTGTTGGCCAAGATCGCGGCCGGCGTGTCCATGACGTTGCCGAGGCGAAACTGCGGATAGACATAATGGTCGCAGGCGTAGAGATCGCCGTTGTGCTCTATCACCAGCGCGTTGCCGCAGGTTTCTGCGTACCAGCACAGCCTCGCGGGCTGGCCCAGCCAGAGCCCCAACTGCACCTCGAAGAACTGGACGAAGACCTCGCCCACATCGGCGGCGATCCAGTCGTCGAAGATCGCGCACAGGAAATCGCCATAGGTGCGCGGCAACACGCTCCACGGCGTCACCTTGTATTCGACCCCATCCTCGTCGATCTGCGGCGCGCCGGCGAGCGTTTCGCCGTCGGCACTGCGTTCGACCAGCGGGATGAACTGCATGTAGCGCGAGCCGATCTTCTTGAGGAAACGGTAGACCTCGCGCGCCGCCTGCGAGTTGCGTCGGTTGACGACGGTCAGCGTGTTGTAGTCGACGCCGTGGGCCTGGAGATGTTCGAGCCCGGCCATGACCTTGGCAAAACTGCCCCTTTCCGCACGGTCGACGCGATAGGCGTCGTGCAGGTCCTGCGGCCCGTCGATGCTGAAGCCGATCAGAAAGCCGTTGTCCTTGAAGAACCGCGCCCATTCGGCGTCCAGGAGGGTGCCGTTGGTCTGCAGCGAGTTCTTGATGAGGGTGCCGGACGGCACGTATTCCTTCTGGAACGCCACCGCCTTGCGAAAGAAGTCGATGCCCAGCATGGTCGGTTCGCCGCCTTGCCAGACGAACTCGATCTCGGGAAGACCGAAGATCGACTGCGAGGCGATATGGTTCTTGACGAAGGCTTCGAGCACCGCCTCGCTCATGGTGAAGCGTTTGGTCTCTGGATAGAGCCGCTCCTTCTCGAGATAGTAGCAATAGGTGCAGTCGAGATTGCAGCGTGGGCCGATCGGCTTGGCCATGATCTGGAAAGGATGGGGGGCGGCAATCATGGTGCTTTTCCGTTCGACTGGGTAACCGGGCGGCGTACGGCGAAACGATCGCTGGACACATGTCGGAGGCAGGGTGCGCACCCTGGCGGGGCTCCCGCAGGCGGCTTGGTCGGAGACCCGCCCTGCAGGGTCGGGAATGATACCCGCGCGGCCTTCGAAAGCATCGTTTTCAGAGGCCAGGCGGCTGGACCGAGCGGCGCTGGAGCCTCTTGCCGAGCCGGAAGCGTTGCCGGTTGCTTCCGGCTCGGCGGCATGAGGCGATTGCGGCGAGATCACCTCGCCGCAATCGCGGCGGGCGGCCGGGAGGGAGGACAGCCCGACCGCAGCGACTGTTCCGCCTACCGGATGGGGAAGTAGGCTTTGCCTTCCTCCTCGGCCTTCATCTTCGCCGGTGTGTCGGCGAAGACGTCGTTGAGGCGGCCGGGCCGGTTGGCGGGAACCAGCCACTTCTCGGGGAAGGGTGCTGCCTCGCGCCCCTTCAGGCTGCGCTGGGAAACACCCTGCGAGGTGCGCGCCGTATAGGGGATGTTGTGCAGGCCGTTCGTGTCGGCCAGCTGCTGGAAGAGCGCTTTGCGCAACTCGATCTTCCTGTCGAAATACGCCGGATCATCGATGAGATTGTGCATTTCGTCGGGGTCGTTGTTGAGATCGTAGATCTCTTCGATATCCCACACGCCGTGATACTGGATGTACTTGACCCGATCCCGCTCGATGGCGAAGGTCGTCGGCGTCATCGGGAACGTCCACTCCCAATAATACTCATAGACAAAGTCCGGCGCCTTCCAATCCTCCGGCTTCACCTGGCCGGACAGGAGCGGGACGATGCTTACGCCCTCGAACTGCGATGGCTCCTCGCCTCCGGCGAGATCGACGAAGGTCGGCGCCAGGTCGAGATTGCGCACCACGGCGGGATTGGTGGCGCCCGCCTCGACGAGGCCCGGTGCCCAGACGACCATCGGCACGCGCACCGAACCCTCATAGGCGTTGCGCTTGTCGATCAGGCCATGGTCGCCGATCAGAAAGCCGTTGTCGCTATAGAAGACGATCATCGTCTTTTGGTCGAGACCGTTGTCGTGGATGTAGGTCATGATCCGGCCAAGGCTGTCATCGACCGCGGACAACGTCGCGTAGTAGTCCTTCAGATAGTCGGTCATCTTCAGGTCTTTGGCAAAGAACGAGTCGATGCCATGCCAGCTGTCGCGCTGGTTCTGCACCCACATCGGCTTGCCTTCACGGTTCTCTTCGGTGTCCGCAGCACTCGCGGGGATATCGAAGGAGACGTCGGCGTACTGGGTTTTGTAGCGCTCCGGCGGGATGGGATCGGAATGAACCGCCTTATGGCTGAGATACAGGAAGAAGGGCTTGGAAGCGTCGCGCCCGTTCTCCAGCCAATCCATGGCGTAATCGGTCAGTTCGTCGGTGATGTAGCCCTTCTGCTCCACCTCCTTGCCATTGACGTTCAGCATATGCCGCAGGCCCTTGCTGACTTGTTCCGGCGACATGTTGTCGGTCGGGCCGTAATAGCCCTGGCCTTTGAAGCTCACCCACTCGTCGAACCCCGGACGCGGCGCGTCGGTGCTCATTCCCATGTGCCACTTGCCGACGAAGGCGGTCTGGTATCCCTCTTCCTGCATGTAGGCAGGAAAGAAGGTGAGCCCTTCCTCGGAGCTGTCGTTGTTGTCGACCACACGGTGGTTGCGCGCCGTCAGGCCGGTAAGGATCGTGGCACGGCTCGGGGAACAGAGCGATGAGGTGACGATCGCGTTGGGGAAATAGGTACCCTGCGCGGCCATCGCGTCGATGTTCGGCGTCTTCAGCTTGGGCTGAAGAAAGCCCATGCCGTCGAAACGAAGATCGTCCAACAGCACGAAGATGATGTTGCGCTGCTGTCCGGCGCCCGGGGCTTCGGAGGCGGTCTGCGTCTGAGCGAGAGCGCCGGCCGAGCCCGCGCAAACCACGAGCGCGGCAGCGCCCGCGAGGCATGTCTTCCATTTCATCGTCGATACTCCTTCAACCGATGGAGGACGGCGTCGGCGCCACGCGCCCGCAAATGCGAGGACGCGGCAAATCCTGCCGTCCAAAGCCGGCGCTTGCGCACCACGAACATCCCGTCACCGGCGGCGCGGGCAAAACTGTCGAGAAGAAGAGAGGCAGGCTCGACGAACCGATGGCGCCCGAGCGGCCAGCTATCGGACGATCCGAATGGCAGCCTCCCAATCGCGAGCACGAACAAAGCCGCAGGCGATCCGACAATAGGGCCATCGTTGCATCCAGCATGGCGCCCCCTGGGCAACCATGCCCCTCCTCTTTAGGTGACAGAGACGACTCAGTTGCCGGCGTCGCCCTGGCTTCCCACTAAATATTCTACCGATCGATCGGTAAATTTCTAATCCATCTTTCGCCCGGTTCCAGGGGTGCGCTCTGTCACTGCCACCTGGGCCGGAAGCCGCGATGGAGACGGCCGATTGGACGAGGATCGGTTGGCGCCGCCGGTCCCACGACCGGCGGTCTGGCCGCATCCCCTGCGGCCCGGGGGTCGACGCGCGGGCGGCGATCCGCTCGCGCGCAAAGGATGTTCAGGCCTTGCGTTCGGCCGGGAGCATCCCGTCGTGATAGCCGAAGAGGAAGGTCAGGACGGCCGAGCCGACATAGGCGGCGAGGCATGTCACGATCAGCGTCACAAAACCCTGCCCCATGAAGACCGGCAGCGTCAGCAGGCTGGGCGGCCCCATGGCGATGGCCGCGGCGCCGGCGCCGGCCACGACACCGCCGCCGATCGTCGAGAGGATCACTCCGATGATGAAGGGGCGCTTGTAGCGCAAGGTGACGCCATAGACGCCGGGCTCGGTGATGCCGAAGATACCGGCCGCCGCCGCGGCCCCGGCCAGCGCCTTCAGTTGCGGATCGCGGGTCTTCAGGAAGACGCCGAGCATGGCACCGGCCTGGGCGAAGACCGAAGGCGCCGTTGCCGCCTTGAAGCTGTCCCGCCCGAAGGTGGCGATATTGTTGATGATGATGGGGATGAAGCCCCAATGGAGGCCGAAGATCACCAGGATCTGCCACAGACCGCCGGCCGCGGCGCCGGCAAGGATCGGGTTGATACCGAAGACCCAGAGATAGCCGTTGGCGAGGCCGTTGCTGAGGACCGTGGCGACGGGGCCGATGATCAGCAACGCCGCGGGCACGGTCACCGCGATGCTGACGAGCGGCGTCATGAAGGGTCGCACGGACTCGTGCATCACGCGGTTCGATAGCTTCTCCAGCTTGGTCATCGCATAGACCGATAGGATGATCGGGATGACCGTCGAGGAATAGGCGATCGGGACGAAGGTGATGCCCAGCAACCGGATCGTCTGCTTGTCGTGGGCGAGCGCGATGATGTCCGGATAGATCAGTGCGCCGGCGATCACCATGGCGACATAGACATTTCCGCCAAAGCGCCGTGCCGAGGTGACGGCGAGGATCATCGGCAGAAAGTAGAAGACGCTGTCGGAGGCCGCGTTGAGGACGATGTAGTTGCCCGAGCTCTTGTCGATCCAGCCGAGGGTGAGAAGAACCAGTAGGATGCCCTTGAGCATGCCGCCGCCGCAAAGGACGGACAGCATCGGAGCGAAGATGCCGGAGATTGTGGCGATCGCGCTGTCGAGGAACTGCTTCGGCGTCCAGACGGCGGCGGACTGATGGGCTTCCTCCGTAGCGGATTCGCTGGCCACCGCTGCCTCGGTCTGCTCGACGGTCGCCTTGCCTCCGCTGTCGATGTTCGACACTTCGCCGATGGCGACGAAGACGTCGGGCACCGTATTGCCGATAACCACTTGGTACTGACCGCCGCTCTGCACGACGGCGACGACTCCGGGGATCGCCTGCAGCTTCGCCTTTTCGGCCAAGCTTTCATCCTTGAGCGTGAAACGCAGCCTGGTGGCGCAATGGACGAGCGCTACCACGTTCCTCTCTCCGCCCACTGCGGCAACGATGGCCCGCGCTCGCTCCTTGAGGTCCATAGCCTTCGAGCGCTCTTGCAAATCAGAACTCACCGGGGTCCTCCTCTCTCGACAGATCAGCTGTTCTGGGCGCTGCAAGAGGCGGCAGGACCGGCTCGCCGACCGACAGGCGGAAGCGAAGGCAAAAAAAAACCTGAGCCGGCCGAGAAGCCGAACCCAGGTTTTGCCCGCCGTAACGGTTACAATCCTGTTCCCACGGTCTGGCGCAGCGCCAGTTTGCGCGACCTTATCGAAGCCTTTCTCGATCGGTCAAGCTTGGTTTTCTCGTCTTGCTGAGGCGAAAGGCCGCGCCTTTTGATGCCGCGAGGATACATCGGCAATAGTGGGTCTTTTGGCCAGCCACCGCCCCGATCGTGGGATTGCATGTCGCAACTGGTCGGACTAAAATCGACTAAGGATTGTAACCGCTACGGCGGGCAAAACCTGGGTCCGAACCGTGCGAGCGGCGGAGTCAGGTTTTTTTGTGCCCAAATTCTCGGGCACAGGGCTGTGCCAGGGCGTTTACGGTCTGGGAGGAGGCGGCGATCCGCAAGGAAAAATGCAGAGCGAAGGGATATTCCTCCCGTGCGTATCGTCAAGATATTTAACAATAACGTCGCCCTGGCCCAGGACGATGCCGGCCGCGAACTGGTGGTGCAGGGGCGCGGCGTGGCCTTTCAAATGAAACCGGACGACCGGCTCGACCCCAAGCTGGTCGAACGGCGCTATTATCCCGAAGCGACCGGCGTCGCCGGCGGGCCGGAACAGCTAGCGCGAACGCTGGCGGATATTCCGTCGGAGCTCATCGCCATCGCGGAAGAGATTCTGGCGCTCGGCCCCCGGTTCGGCCTGCAGCTCAATCAGCATGCGGCGGTCGCGCTGGCCGACCACATATCGATCGCGTTGCGGCGTGCCGCCGCCGCCGAATCCCTCGACGATCCGTTGGAATGGGAGGTGCGCCTCCTTTATGTGCGCGAGGTCAATCTCGGCTTCCACGCGCTCGACCTAATTCACCAGCATGCGGGCGTCAAACTGCCGCGGAGCGAGGCGCTACCGCTGGCCCTGCACTTCGTGAACGCTCAAGTAGGGGCCAAAAATCTCAGTCAAGCGGTGCGCACGGCACGGCTCATCCGCGACATCCTGGCGATCATCGAAGATGATTACGGCCTCTCCTTCGTCGAACGTCCCTCGCTCAGCCAGGCCCGTTTCGCAACCCATCTGCGCTACCTGTTTCTCAGCCATCTTGGCGGCAAGCATCACGCGCCGCTGATTTCGGAATTGGCGAAATCCTTCCGATATGAGGAGCCGCGCGCCTTTGCCTGTGCCGAGCATGTGGCGGGGTATCTGCGCGACAAGATGGGCTGGCAGATCCGCGACGACGAAACGGTCTATATCGCTCTGCACATCCAGCGCATGACCTCGCAAGAGGCGGTCGCCCAACCCCAAGAGCCGAACCAAGGCGTGGAGTGATCCGCGGCTTGACAGCGACACCTGGCCGTCGTTAGCACTGCGGCCGAACAGCGAGACGATCGCACAATCGGGATTGTGACTGCGTGAGCGGGCAAAACCCGAGCCGAACCGGGGACACCGGCGGCTCGGGTTTTTTGTTGCCTATACCGCACCGCAACGGCCCACACCTGCCGAGCGCTATCGACACTGAAAGCGCCCGGCCAATCGCAAACGAGGCTCGTCATGTCAGTACCGCATTTTCCCGCCGACTTTCTTTGGGGCGGAGCCGTCGCCGCCAACCAGGCGGAGGGGGCATGGAACGAAGACGGCAAGGGCGTCGCTCTCCCTGACGTCGTTCGCGGCGGCATCGCCTCGGGCACGGCCGACGCTCAGGTCGATCCTGCAAAATACTATGCTAGTCACGAGGCGGTCGACTTCTATCATCGCTATCGCGAAGACATCGCACTCTTTGCCGAAATGGGGTTCAAATGCCTCAGAACGTCCATTGCATGGAGCCGTATTTTTCCCAATGGCGATGAAGCCGAGCCCAACGAAGCAGGCCTCGCCTTCTACGACAGCTTCTTCGACGAGCTTCGCAAGTACGGAATCGAGCCGGTCATAACGCTGTCGCACTATGAAACGCCGCTCAATCTGGTCCGAACCTACGGCGGCTGGTCGAATCGGGCGCTCCTCGAACTTTTCGAGCGCTATGTCCGGGTGGTCCTTGCCCGTTATGCTTCCAAGGTCCGCTATTGGATCGGCTTCAACGAGATCAATCACACGGCGATGATGCCGCTGCCCGCCGCGGCGTTAGAACTGCCGAAGGATCTGCCGGCGGCCGAGCGGCTGAGCCGGATCTATCAGGCCGCGCACAACATGTTCGTGGCGTCGGCGTTGGCGACCAAGGCCTGTCATGAAATAGTTCCGGGCGGCCAGATGGGCGCCATGCTGCAGCTCGGCGGCATTTATCCCGCCACATGCGCGCCGGATGACGTCTTTGCCACGCTTCAGGCACGGCGGCGCAGCCTGTTCTTTTCCGACGTCCTGCTGCGCGGTGCCTATCCCACCTACATGTCCCGCGTCTTCGCCGAGAATAGCATCAAGGTGGACATGGCGGAGGGCGACCTCGACCTCATTGCACGCCATCCCTCCGATTATCTCAGCTTCAGCTACTATTTCACCTCCACGTTCCGGGCGGGCATGCCGATCATCGGCCACACCGGCGGCATTGCGGGCAAGGAGAACCCCTATCTGGAGAAGACCGAATGGGGCTGGCCGATCGACGCCAAGGGGCTTCGCACCGTGTGCAACGAGCTTTGGGATCGCTATTGCAAGCCGCTATTCATCGTCGAAAACGGCTATGGCGGCCGGGACGAGATCCGGCCTGACGGCCGTATCGAGGACAGCGCGCGGATCGCCTATCTGGAAGCCCATGTCCGCGCGCTGGGCGAGGCTGTCGCCGACGGCTGCAAGGTGATCGGCTACACGTGGTGGGGTCCGATCGACATCGTCAGCGCCGGCACGGGCGAGATGAAAAAACGTTACGGCTTCGTCTATGTCGACAAGGATAACGAGGGACGCGGAACGCTGAACCGCCGCCGCAAGGCGAGCTTCCACAGCTATCGCCGCATCATCGCCAGCAGTGCCGCCTGTCTGTTTTCGCACGACGATAATCAACCGATAGCCGACTGAACCGCAAGAGATCCGACGTGTCCGTCTTGAAACTGCTTTCTCCCTTCACCGGCCGTGCGCTGGCCCTCGAAGAATCGCCCGATCCCGTTTTTGCCAGCGGCGCGCTGGGCAAAGGCATCGCGGTCGATCCTACCGTGGGTGAATTGCGCGCACCCTGTGCCGGCACAATTGTGGCCCCGCACGCAGCCGGTCACGCGCTGACAGTGCGCGCCGACAACGGCGCTGAACTTCTGATCCATCTCGGCGTCGACACCGTTAATCTGGGGGGTGCTGGCTTCACCGTCCATGTCGCAGACGGGCAGCGCGTGACGTCCGGCGAGCGCCTCGTCAGCTTCGATATCGCCCGCATCCGGCTGCAGGTGACGTCGATGATCTCGATGATGGTCGTCGCCAATAGCGACGTATTCCAAGCCGGTTCTGTCGCCACCGATGGCAAGGTCTCCTTTGGAGATCCGATCCTGACGATCGAAGCGGTGAACGAAACGGACAGTGCCCCGGAAAATGGGGACGAGGCAGCCGAACTTACGGTGCCCCTCCTCATTGCCCATGGCCTTCATGCCCGCCCCGCCGCGCTGCTGGCCGACGCCGCCAAGGCGCATGTCGGCCAAGTCACGGTCGGCTTGAACGGAAAAACCGTCAACGCTAAGAGCGTGGTCGCCCTCATGGGGCTCGGTACGCGTTTTGGCGACAATCTGACGATCCGCATCGAGGGCGCGGGGGCCGACGCGACAGCGGATAGCCTGCTCGACCTCATTCTGTCCGGGCTTGGCGACCCAATTGCCGATGGTCCGGCGCCGGAAGCCGAGATAGCGAATCTCAAGGCAGAAGCGGCGGCACGGCAGGAATCCTTCGCCCCGCTCACCGCCTTCTCGCCGGGCGACGACGCCGTCGTCATCGGACGCTCGGCCGTCGCCGGCCTCGCCGCCGGCCTTGTTTCGCGCCGCGCACTGGCGGCAATGGACTTGCCGAGAGACGGCGATGGCGCGGAAAAGGAGCGCCGCCGCCTCGCCGTGGCTCGCGCGGCCGCGGCGGCTCGCCTGACCGCCCCGACGGCGGGAACTGCTCACGGCGCCATTGCCGCCGCTCACCGCGAAATCCTCGATGATCCGGCGCTCGTCGAAGCGGCGGAGGCGGCGATGGACGAAGGGCGCAGCGCCGAGTGGGCCTGGAACGCCGCCTGCTCCGAGCACGCTCGGGCGCTCACCGGTTTGAGCGATCCGCGCATGGCGGAACGTGCCGCCGATCTTCGCGACATTGCCGCACAGATCGTTGCGGAGCTGTCGGGCAAGAGGGCTGTCGCCGGCTTGGCTTCGATGGCCGTCGGCAGCATCGTCTTGGCCGACGAGATCCTACCCTCGGAAATATTGGCCGTTTCACCCGGCCATATCGCCGCGATCCTGATGCGCGACGGCGGTCCGACATCCCATGCCGCCATCCTGGCGGCGGGGCTCGGTATTCCGACGATCGTCGCCATCGGCCCCGAAGCCGATCGCATCCCCGACGGCGCGGCGGTTATCGTCGACGCTGGCAAAGGCCGGATTGTCGTCTATCCGAAGGATGAAGCACTCGCCGACGCACGGAGCAGGATCGCTCTTCTTCGCCAGAATCAGTCTGCTCAGCGCCGGGCTGCCCAAAACGAGTGTCGCATGGCAGATGGCACAAGGATCGAGGTCTTCGCCAATCTCGGCCACGCCGGCGAAGGCAAGCTCGCGGTAGCCGAGGGCGCGGAGGGCTGTGGCCTGTTGCGCACGGAATTTCTCTTTCTCGATCGTACCACCGCGCCAAGCGAG
The DNA here is from genome assembly GCF_036541425.1 of Consotaella aegiceratis. Taxonomy (NCBI): domain Bacteria; kingdom Pseudomonadati; phylum Pseudomonadota; class Alphaproteobacteria; order Hyphomicrobiales; family Aurantimonadaceae; genus Consotaella; species Consotaella aegiceratis. The sequence goes on along the minus strand of NZ_JAZHFT010000063.1, from coordinate 1,207 downwards.
GACGAGCAGGTTGCCGAATATCAGGCCCTTGCCGATGAATTGGCCGGTCGGCCGCTGATCATCCGCCTGTTGGACGTCGGAGGCGACAAGCCGCTCGCCTATTTGCCGATCCTTCCGGAGGAAAACCCTTTTCTTGGCCTACGTGGCATCCGCGTCGGTCTTGCTCAGCCAGAGCTGTTGCGCACCCAGATTCGCGCGATCCTCAGGGTCAAACCCTATGGCGTGGTACGTATCATGGCGCCCATGATCAGTTCGCTCGCCGAAATGACAGCCGTGCGCGCCATGGTGGAAGAGGAAAGCCAGGCGCTGGGGCGCAGCGAAGCGATCGAGATTGGAGCGATGGTCGAGGTGCCGGCTGCCGCGGTGACCGCAGCTCAGCTTACCGCAGTTTGCGACTTCTTCTCGGTCGGAACCAATGATCTAACGCAGTATACTTTGGCCATGGATCGCGGCAATCCGGCCGTGGCGCCAGAGGTAGATGCATTGCATCCCGGCGTTCTCGGGTTGGTCCGAATGACGGTCGAAGGAGCGGCAGCGCGCGATCGCCTAGTTGCCGTCTGCGGCGCCGCCGCGTCCGACCCGATCGCCGTGTCGATTCTCGTCGGCCTCGGCGTGCGCGAACTGTCTGTTGCGCCGTCCGCCATACCGCAAATCAAGGCACTGTTGTCGCAGCTTAGCTTTGACTCGTGTCACGAGCTGGCGATGCGGGCAATCGCAGCGGATAGTCCGGCAGCAGTCCGAAAGCTGGCGCTGTCTGGTCAAGTTGGCTTTTCAGCCCCCAATGTGGGATCCGATCGACAAAAGATCGGCGGCGACATACGGGCAAACGAATCTGCCTAGTGGCCAGAATGCTTAAGCAAAATTCGAAAGCTGCGGACCGTCCAAATGGCACTAACCGGCAGACAGAGATTTGAAGCGGTGCTCCGCTTCAAATCCTCATCGTGCCTCACCGAATATATAGGCAGTCGCTTCAATTGGGACCGACTCGAAGTGTATGCCGGACCGACATCGAAGCCACACGGTACCTATGCGTCACTTTGTCGGAAGACGGGCCGCCCAGTGCGCCCGTCGGGTCCATGTCAGGGCTCCGAACTCAAATGACATTGGGTGACGGGTTGCGCAGAGACTGATTCCATGGCGGCGGTTGATTCGAGGAGCCGCCGCCATGTCGCCTACTGCCGATGCCCTGGGCCCCAAGTCGCGTCTG
>NZ_JAZHFT010000062.1:0-19454 GCF_036541425.1 Consotaella aegiceratis | reverse complement strand
CGATCAGGCCGCCATCATCGACGCCTGCTGCCAAGCCTGGAACCGCGCCACCGAAAATCTTGAGCGCATCATCTCGCTCTGCAACTATCCCTGGATCAAGGCGGTCACTTCATAGGCTCAGCGGTATAAGGCGTCGGCCGAGAAGCCTTCGGTTTTCAAGCTCCTTGAATGTGTTTCCTTGCGCGAATTGAGTTCGCCTGCGCGCCGCGCTAACATTCACTGAATATCGAATGCGGCGCTGTCAGCATCGGCTGAGCATGTCCGGCTGACAGTGGCCGGGATCTTTTCGGGCGATCTGGCAGTCGGTTCGGTTGGGCGCAGCGAACCAGCGGACGGGACAGATGAAAGCCCAGCAAGAGATCGGTTTCATTGGTTTGGGCGTCATGGGCCAGCCGATGGCGCTCAACCTGGCTAGGGCGGGCACGCCTCTGGTGGTGTGGAACCGCTCGACCGACCAATGCGAGGCGCTGCGCGCCGCGGGAGCGACGGTGGCGTCCGATCCCACCGAGGTCTTTCAGAGGGCGAACATCGTCATTCTCATGATGGCCAGCGAAGAGGCGCTGGACGCGGTGCTGGGACGGGGGACCGCCGACTTCGCGGCCAATGTCGCCGGCCACGTCGTCGTCCATATGGGCACGGTCTCGCCCGGCTATTCCAAAGCGCTCGACGCAGGCGTCCGGGCCGCCGGGGGGCGCTATGTCGAGGCGCCGGTATCCGGCTCCCGCAAACCGGCGGAGGCGGGCCAACTGGTCGCGATGCTGGCCGGAGAGCCTTCGGCCATCGAAGAGATCCGCCCTCTCCTGCCGCCGATGTGCCGCGAGACCGTCGTGTGTGGAGAGGTGCCCAAGGCGTTGCTGACGAAGCTCGCCAGCAACATGCTGCTGATCCCGATGATCACCGGCCTGGCCGAAGCCTTTCACTTCGCCGAGCGACACGATCTCGACCTTCAGATGTTCACCGCCGTCCTCAATGGCGGCCAACTGGCCAGCAGCATTTCTCGCGTCAAGGCGGAAAAGCTCGCCACGGGCGATTTCAGCGTCCAGGCCGCGATTTCCGACGTCTTGAAGAACAGCCGTCTCGTCGTGGCGGAAGCCCGGCAAGCCGGACTGGCATCGCCGCTGAGCGACGTCTGCCAGCAGCTTTACAGCGAGACGCTTGCTCTCGGATTGGGACAGGCCGACATGGTGGCCGTCCAGCGCGCCATCGAAGCCCGCACGGACGCCCCGTCTTAGTCCTCAGTGGTCGGGACCTATCGAACCGACCGGGAGAAGCCCCGCTCAGGCATGAACATGAGCATGCCCATCCGCATGGACGTGATGATGATGCGCCGCCCCATGCTCGTGATCGGCCGTGCCGTGGTCATGGTCGTGCGTGTGAGCGTGCGCCCGGCCGTCCTTGGGATGGTCACGGCGGAGCGCCGCAAGTTCGGCCACCAACCAGCCGGTCCAGGCATCCAGCCCTTCGCCCTTCTTGGAGGAGACGAGTTCGAGCGGCCCCTCCCCGCGAACGCGCGAGACCGAGCGCCTGGCCCGGTCCGGATCGAACTCCTCCAGAAACGGCAGAAGGTCGGCCTTGGTGATGAGCACCAGATCCGCGGCGCGGAACATCGTCGGGTATTTTTCCGGCTTGTCGTCGCCCTCGGTGACCGACAGGAGCACCACGTTCTTGTGGTGGCCGATGTCGAAATCAGCCGGGCAGACCAGATTGCCGACATTCTCGATGAACAGGATGTCGAGGTCTTCGAGCGCGAGGTCGTGCAGCGCATCGTGAACCATCACGGCGTCGAGATGGCAGGCCACGCCGGTGGTGATCTGAACGGCCGCGACGCCGTGTCGCCGAATGCGTTCGGCATCGTTCTCGGTTTCCAGATCGCCGACGACCACACCCACCTTGAGGCCGGCCGGCAGCGCCTTGATGGTGGTCTCCAGAAGCGCGGTCTTGCCCGATCCGGGTGACGACATCAGATTGACGGCAAGAACGCCGTGCTGGTTGAAGTGTTCGCGCACATGAGCTGCGACGCGATCGTTCTCGGCCAGGAGATTTTCCAGAACCGTCACGGTCTCGCTATCGGTCGCGCGATGTCCGCCGCATCCACAGCTTTCACACATGAGCGTATCCTTTCGATGAGTCTGGCCGGGCCGAAATCCCGAGGGCCGCGCTTATTTTAGAGCGGCTCAGCGCTGGACGGCAAGTTCGGCCTTCAAGCGATTGATATCCGGAATGACGAGCGAGGAATTGCCGTTGCGCTGCAAAACGCCGCAGCGCACCAGTTCGGCAAGCACGGTCGACACCGTCTGGCGCGTCGCGCCGATCTGCATCGCCAGATCCTCGCCGTGCGGCGCGATATCGATCACCACGCCGCGGTTGGCCTTGCGACCGTCGCGATCGGCGGTCTCGCAAAGCGTGCGAACCAGCCGATAGCGCGCGCCGTGGAAGGCCATCTCCTCGATCATCTGGATCGACTTTTCCAGCCGCCGCTCGATCTCGGGCACCACGCGCAGCGCCAGTTCGGGATCGGCCTTGGCAAGCTGGCGGAAGGTCGCCATCGTGACCATGACGACTTCGCCGTCCTTCTTGGCCTCCAGCATCGAGCGCTCGTGCAGCATCATCGCATCGCCGGAATCCAGCGTGAACAGCGTCAGTTCCTTGCCCTCGAACGAAGTGAAGCAGCGCACGCGGCCGCTTTTCACGACGAACAGGCTCTCCTCGCCCTCCTCGACCTCTTCGGCACCGTAGATGAGGGTGCCGGCCTTGGTCTTGCGGACGCTGATCTGCCCCTTGCCGGCGACCCGAAGCAGCCGGGTGGCGATCGCGTCGGTCTCGCCGTCCGCCTCACGTCCGGCTTCGGCACACGACCACTTCGCCTCGTCGCTCTCCTCGTGATCGAAGGCGGCGACCGGATGGACCTTCCGATCCTCCGTGAACGGCGTCTGCATCCGGGCGAACAGCGTCGAACCGCGCGTCGTCTGGACCATACAGTCGTCGGCGCTCGCGGCGCCGCTGATGCTGCCCCGCTCCACCGAGAAGAGCTGATCGAAGCGCATGGCACCGACCGCCGACCACGTCAGGCCCAAAAGATCGACGGCGTTGCGGTTGGCGCCCATCAGGCGGTCGCCATCGAAGGCCAGCAACCCCTCGTGCGGCCCGCCGACGAGATAGGGGTTGGAATGGAAATGCATCAGCTCGAACTTGCCGAAGCGCTGCTCGAAGATCCGGCGCTCCACCTGCTCGACGGCCCACCGAACCAGAGCGAGCGTATAGACATGAGAGAGGTCGTAGGGCGTCGACAGGTCGAGCACGCCCAGAACGCCGCCCGACGGATCGAGGATCGGCATGGCGGAGCAGCTGAAATTGCTGTGGCGTGCCAAAAAATGCTCGGCACCGAAGACGGAAACCGCCTGACGCTCGATCAGCGACAGGCCTATGGCGCTGGTGCCGACCGACGTCTCGCCCCAGTTCGCGCCGGGATGCAGCGCCGCGGCGGACGCCTCTTCGGCGAAGCTGCTGTCGCCGACGCGAAGCAGGACCAGTCCTTCGGGGTCGGTCAAGACCACGATGCCGCCCGCCGGCTCGGCGTCGCGGCAGAGCGTTTCCACCTCGCCCCAGGCTGCCTGGATCAGCGTTTCGTTGCGCTGCAGCGCTTCGCGCATCTCGCGCCGCGACGTATACTCCGTCCGCGGCCGCATATCCGGGTCGAGCCCCTGCGCCGCGCTGCGCCGCCAGGACCGCAGGATCGGCAACGACACGCCGCTCGGAATCACGCCGTCCGCCAGGAACCGATGCCGCGCAGCCAGCAGCGCCTGCGGATCGCGCCGGCCAGTCCGCGTCACCGTTGCAACCGAGCAGTGCCGCGCGGACGAGCCGGCCGACCGGCCGGTCTCGCTGCAGTCCAGACAGCGCTCGGCGAAGACGTGGCCGTCGCTGCAATCACTGCATGGCGCCTCAGCGTTCCACGCCTCGGTCAGCGTCATTCAGTTGCCTCCACATCGCGACCGGCGAGACCTGCCCCACAGGCGACCCGATCCTTCGACCTCGCGCTCTCTCCCGCATCGAGGGGTCGCGCAAAGCGTTACAACGCTGTCGTAAAGTTGATGTTGACTCACATCAATCGTCAACTCCGGTATATTCCTGATAGGCTTGTGTCGGAACCGCTAAAAAACTTGACTGAAGCGTTTAGTTTTTCAAAAAATCGAGCCTAGCCGGCAATCGGTACCAAATGGACGATGCGTTCCGGCGAAATCTGCATACAAAAACGTCGCACCAATATGTCCACCCGAGTAAAGCTGTTCTTCCGACCCGCGCCAGCAACTGCTTTCGACTTCGCGACGATGCACGATGACCGGAGCAGCCGGTAAAGGCGCATTGATGAGCACTCCCGCAGAGCGTTGGGATTGATGAACGGCCATGCATTCGACCGCGACCGCCGATCGGCTCGGTCGATTTGCGCCGGCGCCTGCCCTATGGGAAAGCGGGACGGAACTCGATAAGGTGTTGTCTGTCGGGCCGGTCTCGGGGGATGCCGCGCATGGATGTCATCGTCAACCTGCTGCAGCAGATGAGCGTCTATCTGGTCGTCGCTTATCTGTTTTCGAAGACACCACTCCTGAAGTCGTTGTTCGCGGTGTCGATGCGGCTGCCGCCCAAGGCCGTGATCTACTTCGTCTTCTCCGGCTTCTGCATCCTCGGAACCTATTTCGGCCTCGAGATGATGGATGCCATCGTCAACACGCGCGCCATCGGCGCGATTCTCGGCGGCATGATGGGCGGCCCGGTGGTCGGCTTTCTGATCGGCTTGACCGGCGGGCTGCATCGCTACACGCTGGGCGGCTTCACCGATCTCGCCTGTGCGGTTTCAACCACCGCGGAGGGCCTGCTCGGTGGCATGGTCTATCTGGCGCTGCAGAGGCGCAACCGGATGGACGCGCTGTTCAATCCATGGGTCGCGTTTCTCGCCACGTTCGCCGGCGAGATCATGCAGATGGCCATCATCCTGTTGATCGCGCGGCCCTTCGACCGCACTTGGGATCTGGTCGAGGTGATCGCAGTGCCGATGATCCTCGCCAATTCCGCCGGCGCCGCGCTGTTCATGAGCATGATCCGCGACCAGCGCGACATGTTCGAAAAGGTGAGCCAGGCCTCCTCGGCCAAGGCGCTGCGCATCGCCGAGCGCGCCGTCGGCATCACGCTGGAGGGCCTGACCCAGGCGACGGCCGAGCGCATCGCGCGCATCGTCTACGAGGAGACCGGCGTCGGCGCCGTGGCGATCACCGACCGCGAAAAGATCCTCGCCTTCGTCGGGATCGGCGCCGATCATCACACGCCGGGGGCCTCGCTGATGTCGGAATACTCCAAGCGCGCCATCGAGCATGGCACGGTGGAGTTCGCCGACGGCGTCGAAATCCCCTATGCCTGTTCGCTGTCCGACCGCTGTCGCCTGGGCTCGTCTCTGGTCGTGCCGATCCGCTCCGACACCGAGGTCATCGGTACGATCAAGCTTTACGAGCCCAAGAACAAGCTGTTCCTCAACATCAACCGCACGCTCGGCGAAGGCATCGCCAGCCTTCTGTCGAACCAGATCCTTGCCGGCCGGTTCGAGCAGCAGAAGCATCTCCTGGTCCAGTCCGAGCTCAAGCTGATCCAGGCGCAGATCAACCCGCACTTCCTGTTCAACGCGCTGAACACCGTCAGCGCGATCACCCGGACCAATCCCGGCGAGGCGCGCGACCTCCTGCTGCACCTGGCCAACTTCTTCCGCAAGAACCTGAAGCGGGCCAGCGACATGGCCACGCTGGGCGAAGAGATCGACCACGTGAACTCCTACCTGCGCATCCAGAAGGCGCGGTTCGGCGACAATCTCAACGTCACCATGGAGATCGATCCGGCGCTCATCGAGATGAGTCTGCCGACCTTCACCCTGCAGCCGCTCGTCGAAAACGCGATCCAGCACGGCGTTTCCAATATCCTCGGCGAGGGCCGCATCGCCATCAAGGCGGCGACCGAAGACGACGACATGGTGCTGACCGTCGAAGACAACGCCGGGGCGTATCGACAGAGCGACCCGAGCGCGGCCGGCGGCCTCGGCGTCGCGATCGTCGACAAGCGGATCAAGAATCTCTACGGCGACGCGTTCGGTCTCACCATCGACTGCCTCGAGGACGAGTGGACGCGCGTGTTGATCCGGGTTCCCGGCCCCCAGAGGCAGGACCTCGCGGCATGATCCGAGCGCTCATCGTCGACGACGAGCCGCACGCCCGGCAGGAATTGGCATCGCTTCTCGGCGAGCACGACGACGTCGAGGTCGTGGCGCAATGTGGCAACGCGATCGAGGCGTTGCGCGCCATCAATCACGAAAAGCCGCAGGTGGTCTTTCTGGATATTCACATGCCGCGGATCAGCGGCATGGAGATGGTGGGCATGCTCGACCCGGAAACCATGCCGCGCATCGTCTTCGTCACCGCGCACGATGAATATGCCGTTGCGGCCTTCGAGGAAAACGCCTCGGACTATCTCCTGAAACCTCTGGAGACCGGCCGTCTGTCCAAGACGCTGACGCGGATTCGCGAAAGCTGTGGCAAGCCTGCCCCGATGAGCGATGCCGTGCTCATGCCCCTGGTCCAGATCCCCTGCTTTGCCGGCAATCGGATCAAGTTGATCCCGGTCCAGGAGGTCGAATATGTCTACTCCGATCCTTCGGGCGTGCACGTCGTCTCGACCGAAGGCGAGGCCTACACCGATATGACGCTCGCGGCGCTGGAACAGCGCTCCGACATGGTGCGGTGTCACCGGCAATGTCTGGTGCGGCTGGCCAGGGTTCGCGAGATCCGCCTGCTCGACAACGGGCTGGGCGAAATTCTCACCCATGGCGGAAAGACGGTCGCGGTCAGTCGTCGCCACCTGCGGGACCTGCGCGAGCGCATTGGCCTGCGCTGACATCGGAGCGAGAGTCTGAACAAAAACGCCTCCCGAACGGATCGGAAGGCGCTTTTCGTTGGAGGTCGGGCCGCTGTGGCGGCCCGGCCGGTCGACGGGATCGCTCCGCTATTCCGCGGGGGCCGGCGTGATGCTCGGCCGGCGGTTGAGGAGCAGGAAGGCTCCCAGAGAAATGACGGCGGCCGCGATGCCCAGCACGTTGGCGACCGTATAGGGCAGCCCGAAGCCGATTTTCTCGGCCGCGATATAGGCGATCGTGACGGCGGTCATGAAGGTTGCCGGCACGGTGCAGATCCAGTGGAACTTGCCCAGCCGCACGAGGTAGACGGCCGCGGCCCACAGCGCCATGGCGGCAACCGTCTGGTTGGCCCAGCCGAAGTAGCGCCAGATCACGTTGAAATCGCCCAGCGACACGAGGAAGCCGACGGCGAACAGCGGGACGGCGATCATCAGCCGGCGGCTGATCTGGCCCTGGGGCAGCTTGACGTATTCGGAGATGATCAGGCGCGCCGAACGGAACGCCGTATCGCCCGAGGTGATCGGCAGGATGATGACGCCGAGGATGGCGAGGATCGAACCGAGTCCGCCGCCGAGAAGCGCGTTGGAGACCTCGTAGACCACGCCCGAGGCCGTGCCCGCGGAGATCGCCTCCTGCAACGCTGCCGAGTTCTCGTAGAACGACAGGCCGAGTGTCGCCCAGATCAGCGCGACCACGCCCTCGCCGATCATCGCACCGTAGAACACCACGCGGCCGTTGCGCTCGTTCTTGAGGCATCGGGCGACCAGCGGCGTCTGTGTGGCATGGAAGCCGGAGACGGCGCCGCAGGCGATGGTGATGAACATCAGCGGCCAGATCGGCAGATCGGTCGGATGGGTGTTGGCCATGGACAGCCCGCCGGGCAGCACTTCATGCTCGGGCGACGCGAACAGCATGACCGTCAGCGCGACCGACATGAACAGAAGCAGCGCGCCGAAGAACGGATAGAGGCGGCCGATGATCTTGTCGAACGGCAGGATCGTCGCCACGAAATAATAGGCGAAGATCACCGCCACCCAAGCCCAGGTGGGCATGCCCGTCATCTGCGCCAGCAGCTTGCCGGGCCCGAGCACGAAGACGATGCCGACGAGCAGCAGCAGAACCACCGAGAAATAGTTCATGAACTGCTTGGCAAAGCCCCCCATCTGGTGGCCGACCAGGTTGGGGATGTTCTCGCCATTGCTGCGCAGCGACATCATGCCGACGAAGTAGTCGTGCACGGCGCCGCCGAAGATGCAGCCGACGACGATCCAGACCAGCGCCGACGGGCCGTAGAGCGCGCCGAGGATCGGGCCGAAGATCGGGCCGAGGCCGGCGATGTTGAGAAGCTGGATGAGATAAAGCTTCGGCGTCGACATCTCGACGTAGTCGACACCGTCGGCCATGGACCGCGCGGGCACCACGCGGCCGGAATCGGGCTCGAAGATCCGATCCATCAGCGAGCCGTAAAGGAAATATCCTGCGATCAGCAGAGCGACGCAGGTAAAGAACAACAGCATGGGACCCCCCTTTGTCCTGATACCAGGGCTCGCACACTAGTTCGGCGGATCGGAGACAGAAGAGGCAATCGGGCGAGTGGTCGGAACACCGGCCGAGCGGTCGAAACGAGTGTGCGAGCGGTGGCAGGCGTGCCTCCCCCTGCCCGCAAACCCGACCGGTGGCCGCGACTTCCGTGGACTCAGCGCTCCAGCTGCCGCTCGCGAAGCACGATGAAAAGACCGCTCAGCACGATGATTGCCGCGCCGACATAGGTGGCGAGATCGGGGATTTCGCCCCAGATCAGCCAGCCGAGCAACGTCGCCCAGAGAAGCGCCGTGTAGTCGAACGGCGCGACGGCTGCGGCCGGCGCGAAGCGGAAAGCCTGGGTCATCAAGGTCACGCCGGCCGTACCAAAGATCGCGATGGCGAAGAACAGCCAGAGGTCCCCGCTTCGAAGCTCCGTCCAGACGAACGGCTGCACCAGCGCGGTGAGCACGGCTCCCCACCCGACCAGATAGAGCATCAGCGTCCAAATGCTGTCGCGGCGGTCGACCCAGCGGGCGCTGATCATCAGCAGCGCATAGAAGAAGGCGGTGGCGACCGGAAACAGCGAGGCCGCCTGGAACATCGCGGTGCCGGGCCTCACGACGACGATCACGCCGAGAAAGCCGAGCAGCACGAAAAACCAGCGTCGGCGCCCCACCGGCTCGCGCAGCACCAAAGCCGAAAGCGCCGTGGCGAAGACCGGCGCAGCGAAGCCGAGCGTCGTCGCCTCGGCTAGGCCGAGATAGCTCAGGCCTGTGAAGAAGAGCACTGCTGCAGCCAGCCAGACGATCCCACGCTGCAAGTGGGCTACCGGCCGATGCGACCGCAGAGCCTGCGGCCCGCCCATCTTCAGCGCGATCAGGGCGGCGATCGGCAAGGCGACGATATTGCGCAGAAAGAGGATCTGCACCGGCGAGTAGTTGGCGGTCAGCGTCTTGGCGATGGCGTCGTTGACGCACAGGCACGCGATCCCCGCGCACATCATCGCGATGCCCGTGGTCGTCTGGGACCGGGCGCCGCCCAAACTCGCATCCATCGATTTCCCCCCTTTATGCCGGCGCGCACCTAAGCATCGGGCGGTTGGCGTCACAAGCCGGTTTCACGACCGCTCGAGGGATCGCTCGGACCGGCCGCCAAGGGAGAGAGGTGTTTCGACAATGATCGGCGGCAGGCGGCCGAAGCAGCCTGCCGCCCGGTCTCAGCTCGAGACGAACCGATGGAACGAGCCGTCGTGGATCAGCGCGCGGGTGACGCCGCCCATCGCCCATTCGCGAAGCCGGCTGTGCCCGTAGCCACCGAACACCATCAGATCGGCGCCGATGCGTCCGGCCGTTTCGGTCAGGACCTCGGGGATCTGACGGCTTCCCGGCACGATCACCTCGCTGCGCGCCTTGCAGCCGTGGCGGCCCAGGAAGCGCACCACGTCGAGCAGGCTCTCGTGGGCCTCGTCCGTTTCCTGCGGGGCGATCATGGCGACCAGCACATGGTCGGCCCGCACAAGGAACGGCAAAGCGTCGGACACCGCCCGGCGCGCCTCGCGCGTGTCGTTCCAGGCAACCAGCACGTTGTCGCCCTTGAGTTCCCGGTAGTCCTCGGCCGGCAGCAGGACCGGCCGACCGGCCGACAGGATCAGAGCGCCGACGTCCACCGTCCGCTCGACGTTCTGAAAATCGACGTCGGTGCCGACGATCAACAGATCGGCCTCGCGGGCATGAGTGGCGAGCAGCGGCGTGGGACTGCCGGGCATGGCCCGCCAGACCGCATGGAGATCGCCGTCGCTTTCGGTCTCCATCTCGAACTCCTGGCGGAGCTTCTTCAAACGGGATTCGATCTTCTGCGTGTATTCCGCGATGTAGTCGACATCGACGGCGAACGTGTTGGTGAGCAAGAGCGGCGGACGCGCCTCGGAGGCCGCGAAACCGATCAATTCGGCCTCGAAGCGCCGGGCGATCTCGCAGGCCAGGCGCAATCGCGGCTTGGCCGGGCTGTCGATGTCCAGCTGGACCATGATCCTGCGGTAACTCATGGCTCCCCCCTTTCGGTATCCATGGTGCAATCAGATCACCACGTCAGAGTGCCATGGGCGTTGACGCGCATCAATACGCGCGGCAACGCCGCGACCGGCCGTGCGAGGCCGCGATCAGGAAGACCCGTTGGCGCGGGGCTCGCGCCGCCTCAGCAGATGCGCGGCAGCTGCTCGCCGTTCAGCCATTCCACCACGCGCTCGCTGCCGAAGCTGGTCTTCAGCCGCACGAGGCGGCGCGGATCGGCGATGGCGTGGCCAATGATCGCCGCGTCGCGACCAAGCGGATGAACGCGCATGACGGAGAGCAAGGCATCGGCCTTGTCGGCCGGACAGAAGGCGAGGAGCTTGCCCTCGTTGGCGACGCCGAGGGGATCGATGCCGAGCAGTTCGCAGGCCCCGCGCACCGCCGGCTTGATCGGAATCGCGTCCTCGTCGAGAACCAGCCCGACCCGCGACTGATGCGCCAGTTCGTTCAGCGTCGCCGCCACCCCGCCGCGCGTCGGATCACGCAGGCAATGGATCTCCGGCTCGGCCTCCACCATGGCGGCGATCAGGCCGTTCAGCGGCGCGCTGTCGCTTTCGATCGTGGTCGAGAAGTCGAGGTTCTCGCGCTTCGACAGAATGGCGATGCCATGGTCTCCGATCGAGCCGGAGACGAGAATGGCATCGCCCTCGCGAATGCCGTCGCCGGAGATCGAGAGCCCGTCCGCCAGCACGCCGACCCCGGCGGTCGAAATGAACACGCCGTCGGCCTTGCCGCGCTCCACCACCTTGGTATCGCCCGTCACCACCGGCACTCCGGCCTCCCGGCTGGCCTTGGCCATGCTTTCGACGATCCGCTTCAGATCGGCGAGCGGAAACCCTTCCTCGATGATGAAGCTCGCCGAGAGGTAGAGCGGAGCGGCGCCGCTCATCGCGACGTCGTTGATCGTGCCATGCACGGCCAGCGAGCCGATGTTGCCGCCCGGAAAGAACAGGGGCGAGATGACATACCCGTCCGTCGACATGACGAGGCGGCCGGCGGCCGGCGGCATCACCGCCATGTCGTTGCCCTGGGCGAGATACTCGTTGTCGAAGGCGGCGCCGAAGACTTCCGCGATGAGCTGGGCCATGGCCCGGCCGCCGCCGCCATGGGTCATGTCGACCCGCCCGTCCGCGATATCCAGCGGCCGGGAAAACGGGCGCCGATCGCGCCCCTCGCCTGCCTCGCTCACGCGACCTCCCGCAATCTCACGCCGCCTGCCTGTGCCGGCCGTAGAGCCAGTGGGCGGCACAGGCCCCTTCGCTCGACACCATGCACGAGCCGATCGGATTGTCCGGCGAGCAGGTGCGGCCGAAGAGGACGCATTCTTCCGGCCGCTTCAGCCCGCGAACCACCTCCGCGCACGCACAGGACTTGGGGTCCGCCACCGCACGGTAAGGCAGCGAAAACCGCTTTTCGGCATCGAATGTCTCGTAGGCGTCGGCCACCCGCAGTGCGCTGTTCGGCAGCCGGCCGAGCCCGCGCCATTCGAAGGCGCCGCGCAGCGTCATGGTCTCGGCGATCGCCTCGCGCGCCTTGGCGTTGCCGATGGCCGGGAGCGCGCGGACATAGGCGTTTTCGACGCGCGGACGACCCTCGTTGACCTGCCGCACCAGCATCAGGATCGCCTGCAGGAGGTCGAGCGGTTCGAAGCCGGCGACGACGATCGCCTGCCCGCGATCGGCGAACTCCTGATAGGGCTCGATGCCGATCACCGCCGAGACATGGCCCGGCCCGATGATGCCCTGCAGGGTCAGGCTTTCCCCATCGAGGATCGCCCGCATCGCCGAGGGCGTGAGAACGTGATTGCAGAAGATGCTGAAATTCGTGAGGTTCTGCGCCTTCGCCAGCTTCAGTGCCATGGCCGTGGGCGGCGTCGTCGTCTCGAAGCCGATGGCGAGGAACGCCACCTCGCGTCCGGGGTTCTCGGCGGCGACCTTGAGCGCGTCGAGCGTCGACCACACCATGCGGATGTCGGCTCCGGCGGCCTTGGCCTTGATCAGGCTCATGCGGTGCGAGCCGGGCACCCGCATCATGTCGCCATAGGTGCACAGGATCACGTCGTGGTCGCGCGCCAGTTCGATGGCGCTGTCGACGCGGCCGACCGGCAGCACGCAGACCGGACAGCCCGGCCCATGCACCAGGCGGATCGCGTCGGGCAGCATCGATTCCAGGCCGTAGCGGGCGATGGTGTGGGTGTGTCCGCCGCAGAATTCCATGAAGGTATAGCACTGGCCCGGGCGGCACTCGGCGGCGATCGCCGCCGCGATCCCGCGCGCCAGGCTGCCGTCGCGAAACTCGCTGGCATACTTCATCGAGCGGCTCCGGCTTCCTCGAGCTCCACCAGTTCGCCCATCTCCCGCAGGATCTCCAGCGTCTGTCTCGCCTCTTCCGGATCGATGCGGCTCAGCGCGAATCCGACGTGGAGGAGCACGTAGTCGCCGACCTGGACGCCTTCGACCAGCGCCAGGCTCACGTCCTTCTCGATGCCGTCGATGCTGACCCGCCCCATGGATTCGGGCAGCAGCTCCACCACTTCGGCGGGAATTGCCAGACACATCGTCTCGTCCTTTTCCCTCAAGGTCCTTCGCCCGGTCGGCCACGGATCGCGGATCCGCCGGGCCGTCGACGGGGCTGAAGTGAGGATTTTCTAGGCTCGAAGCGGCGCGAATACGTTGAGTCATATCAAAGTCTCAAAGGCGGACGACAACGGCGCCCGCTCGCGCCATCCCGCCGTGTCGACGTATCGACCGCGACGGAGCATGGCTTAGCTATATCCGTCCTGCCACCGGAACCCGCGTCACCCGATGGACCACTACATTCTCTCGCTCACCGTCTTCGGCGTGATCGTTCTGATGACCGCCTGGGTGCCGATGCTGGTCAAGGAGATGCCGCTCTCGCTGCCGATCATCTGCATCGCCATCGGCGCGGGCCTAGTCGCCTCGCCCCTGTTTTCCGTCGTCGCGGCCAACCCGCTGGAAAGCCGCTACCTGACCGAACGCATGACCGAGTTCGTCGTCCTGGTCTCGCTGATGGGCGCCGGTCTGAAGCTCGACCGCCCTCTCGGCTGGCGACGGTGGGCGCCGACCTGGCGGTTGCTCGGCATCGCGATGCCGCTGACGATCGCCGCCGTGACGCTGATCGGCTGGGGCCTGCTCGGGCTCGATCTGCCGTCGAGCCTTCTTCTGGGCGCGGCGCTGGCGCCGACCGATCCGGTGCTCGCGAGCGACATCCAGGTCGGGCCGCCCGGCTCCGGCACCGAGACGCCGGTACGTTTTGCTCTGACCTCGGAAGCCGGCTTGAACGACGGCCTAGCCTTTCCTTTCGTCTTTCTGGCGATCGCGATGGCGAACGCCGGTCAGAGCGGCGAGCCCTATTTCGTCGAATGGCTCTTGAGGGATGTCATCTGGAAGCTCGCCGCCGGTGCCCTGATCGGCTGGTTCGGCGGTAAGGCCTTGGGGCTGCTCATCTTCCGCCTGCCGGACCGGGCCCGGCTGTCGCGCACCGGCGACGGCTTCGTGGCGCTCGGCATCACCTGCCTGATCTACGGTCTGACCGAGATCGTTCACGGCTACGGCTTTCTCGCCGTCTTCGCGTCGGGCCTAGCGTTGCGCGCGATGGAGCGCGAGCACGACTATCATGAAAAGCTGCACAGCTTCGCCGAACAGATCGAGCGGCTGCTGATGATGATGCTTCTGGTCTGCTTCGGCGCGGCGATCGCCGAAGGCTCGATCTTCGGGCGGCTGAACGGATCGGTCATCCTCGCCGCCGTGCTGATCCTGTTCATCGTACGGCCCGCCAGCGGGTGGATCGGGCTCATCGGAACGCCGGGGCGGCGAAGCGAAAAGGCTCTGATCTCCTTCTTCGGCATCCGCGGCCTCGGCTCGTTCTATTACCTCGCCTATGCGCTCGGTCGCGCCGAATTCCACGATCCCGGCATTCTCTGGGTGACGATCTGCTGCGTGGTGCTGACCTCGATCGTGCTGCACGGCACGACGGTCACCCCCGTCATGCGCTACGCCGACGGCCGTTCCGAACCAAAGGCGGCGCGGCCTCATCCGAGGTGACCCGACGGGCGGCCGCCTTCACCAGTCCGCTGTTCGACATCCTGGTGTGGCCCCACGTATGACGCTCCCGGGCTTGGTCGATAAAGGTCGGCCTCGGTACCGCCTTGCCTCCGCTCTGGCCCTGCGCCCGGTCGCCGATTTCAGAATCCGGTCGTTGACGCGCTTGCCCTCCTTTTCGATCGTCGCGGTCTCGCACGATGCTCCCTGGACGAGGCGAAGGGTTCTCAGACCGCCGCTTCCGGTTCGAAGTTCAGCGCGACGCCGTTGATGCAATAGCGCAAGCCCGTCGGAGGCGGTCCATCGGGAAAGACATGGCCGAGATGGCTGCCGCAGCGACTGCAATGGACTTCGGTGCGCACCATGCCGTAGCCGCGATCTTCTGTGGTTTCGATCGCCCCCTCCACCGGCGTATCGAAGCTCGGCCAGCCGGTGCCGCTCTCGAACTTTCTCTGCCCCCGAAACAGCGGCTGGCTGCAACCGACGCAGACGAAGGTCCCGGGCCGCTTTTCGTGAAGCAGCGCGCAGCTGCCGGGCCGTTCCGTGCCGTGGCCGCGCATCACCAAATATTGCTCCGGCGTCAGCAGTTCGCGCCATTCCTGGTCCGTGCGGGTCACGGGGTAGGTCTTGGCCTCCATCGGCAATCTCCAATGCTGGGTCGTTGCGTATCGTCCCGGCATAGATAGGAAGTCTTCCGGTCAATCGCAGCCGGATGGGAACACTGCGCCTCAGCCCAGCAGTTCGGCCGCCGCCATCCGACCGACGCCGGCCGACGCCATCGCGTCCCAGGCTTGGTCGAGCGACCCGTTGAGGTCGATGGCGCGGCAGCCGTCGTCGATGACGCTGACCTTGAATCCGGCTCGGCGACCGTCGAGAGCCGACCAGGCCACGCAGAAATCGGTCGCCAGACCTACGGCGAAGATGCGACGCAGATTCCGCTCCCGCATGTAGCCCGCGAGACCGGTCGGCGTGACATGATCGGCCTCCTGGAAGGCCGAATAGCTGTCGACCGCACGATGATAGCCCTTGCGAATGACGAGTTGCGCATGCGGGATGTCGAGATCGGGATGGAATTCGGCCCCGGGCGTGCCCTGCACGCAGTGGTCCGGCCACAGCACCTGTTCGCCATAGTCGAGCGCCACGGTCTCGAAGGGGCTCTTGCCGTGCTGGGAGGCGAACGAGACATGGTCGGCGGGATGCCAATCCTGGGTCAGCACGACATTCGAAAACCGTTGCGCCAAGGCGTTGATTACCGGCACCACCGCGTCGCCGTCCGGCACGATCAAGGCGCCGCCGGGACAAAAATCATTCTGCACGTCAACGACCAGCAAGAGATCGTCATGGGAAGGCGTAATCGGCATGGCGTCGTGCTCCGTCTTGGCGAATGGCGTCGGTATTCCCGGCGAGCCATACGGTGGACCAGACCGACGGTCCGAAGCAACTGCTTCGCCTCACCGGTGGAGCTTTTGCCAAATCTGCACCTTCGCGCACCGAGCGGCGCTTGGCCATCGACGCGCCCTGTGACATTGAAGACCAGATTCGCCGAACGTTTCCCAGACCGTGTGGAGTCCGACATGAAGCTGAGCCTTGCCGCCATCTCGCTCGCCCTTGCCTTGTCCGTCGTGCCCGGTCATGCGCAGGAGGCGGCCAAGCCGGAACCGTCGGTGGATACGGCAACGCAATTGTCCTCGACCGCCGAGGATAACCTCTTGGCCGAAGAGGCCATGGTCGAGGTCTCCCTCGGAGACTGGACCCTCAAGAACGCGTTGGCCGACGCCCTCGGCATCAAGGTGTCCAGCGTACCGCTCACCGTCCAGGTCACGCCGGACACGGCGGCCGAAGTCTGCCCGGTATCGCAGACCGATCTGGAACAGCAGCAGGTCGTGCAGGTGAGCCGCACTTGCGCGGCCAAGACGTTGACCGACGATTTGAAGACGGCGGTCGAGGTCTCCCTGCAAACACATTGATCGTCCCGCACGGGGAACTCCGGAAACCGGCCATGGGTTGGTCGTGCAAAGCGGAGTTCTATGATGCTGATTTCTCTAAAATATCTTGCGGCCTCCTGCTTGGCTGCCGGACTGACCGCCTCCGCGGTGGTGGCGCAGGAAGCGCCCGACGCCCCGGCGCCCGATACACCGCTCACCGACATTCCCGAAGTGCCCGCCGATGGCGTCGAGCCATTGCCCGGCCAGGAGACGCCGACGACCGATTGCGTGCCCGACCGGATGCAAGCGAATGGCGACGGCACGCTGTCGGCGAACGGCTCTCTCTCGGACCGCCTAGCCGATTGCGGCGGCGTGCTCCGGCCGCCGGGCGGAACCGATCCCGGGATCCGCGCGCCGGCGCCGGATCCCGATCCGGGGACGACTCCCGTCATCCCGCCCTCGGCGCTGCCGCCGCATCAGCAGCCGAGCAGCCGCGACGCGAACTGATCGTCGCAGGCTTTTTCGCCATGGTTTCGACAACGAGGCGGCAGCGGCTATAAGGCCGCGATCGCCGCGACGGTCGCGGCCAACCAGTCTGTCGATGGTCCCCGATGTCCGATCCTCTGTCTCCCACCGAAATCGCCGTTCTGTCCGGCGGTCCTGCGAACGTCCTCGAGGGCAGCTGGCCGGATCGCCATATCCTTAACGTCGGCCGCCTGGAGCTCCATAGCTTCAGACTGGATGAGTCCCGCGCCGCGTCCCTGGTCTATGTCGGCGGCGGCTATCTGAAGATGGTCCACGACAAGGAGGGCGTGGAAATCGCGGCCTGGCTCAACAGTCTGGGAATCGATGCCCATGTCGTGGTCCACCGCCTTCCCGGCGCGCCCGCCAACGATGGCGCCGTCAACCCGTTCGACGTCGCGCTGCGCGACGGTCTCGTCTGCCTCGACCACGTTGCGGGGATGACCCCGGAGCTGCCGCTGTTTCACGTCGGCCTTTCGTCGGGCGGCCATCTGGCGGGCGCCATGGCCTGTCAGCCGCACGCGATGAAGCTCGCCGGCGCGCTGATCGGCTATGCTCCGATCAACGCCAATCACCGCGACCACAAGGCTCCCGCCGGCAAACCCGACTATCCGCCAGTCGAAAAACAAGCGTTCTACGACGCATGGCCGATCGGCATCGCCGGCGAACCTCACGGGATGCCGCCCTGCCCGGTCTTTCTCGCCTACGCCCTGCACGACAAGGCGGTTCCCATCGAGCACGCGCTCAATTTCATCCGCTCCGCCCGTGACCTGGGCCGCGACGTCGACGCCCACATCTTCGGCACCGCGCCACATGGTTTCGCCCTGCGTGACCTGAACGGGACGCAGGACGCCTGGCCGGAGCTAGCCAAACGCTGGTTCGATCGACAATTGGAGAACTGAGAAAGGCAACCGCCTGTTCAGGCTGCCCCCGCCAAAAAGGGCGGCCCTTGAGGCCGCCAAGCTTTGGCTGGAGTATCAGGCCATGAAAAAACCTGATGCTCCATAACGGGATGCCAAGACAAAAGTTGCGTCCCGAACCCGATAGCCGACCACAATCTTGTCGGGCGGCAGCGTTTCCGGGGTCGCAACCTCGCGCGCCGTACGCAACCAACGGGTTCGACGGACGTTCTCTTTTGGCTCGGTCATACCGATATAGATGTTTGAGTGGCGTGGACCCCGCTTGCTGCGCCAGGAGTTCCATTTCCGCAAGGAGATCGTCATGTTCCGCGAAAAACCGTCGGCCTCGGCTTATGACCGCATCGTAGAGGCCATCAACGATATCGGCGAACGTATCTCCGATATCGAAGAGCAGGTGGCCGAGCGGATCCACCCGACCCCGTCGCGAACCGAGCGCATTCGCGACGCTGTCAGCCGCAATCTTCCGGCCCTGCCCGGAACCCATCGCCGGCGCTCGTATCTTCCCGAGGCCGTCTCGAGCATCACCGGATTTGCTGCGCCGGCGCTGGCGAGTGCCAAGGCTTCGCTGTCGAGCCTCAGGCAATCGCTTCCGGACATGCCGCATTCCGTCAGCGAAGCACGCGACCAGCTGCCGGAGGTGCATCTGCCTCGCTGGCCCGCCTTGCGTCGCAACGCCGAACTGCGCAGCCGGACCGATTATCTGCGGGACCATTCGGGCCTCTCGACCGTGCTCATCGCCGGCGGAGCGATTGCCGCGGTCGGCGTCGCCTATTACGTCACCAAGAAACTCGCCGATTACACCGAAGAGCCGGATTACGAGGTCGTACGCCAGGACGGCGATGTCGAAATCCGCGACTACGACGCCATGGTGCTGGCCGAGACGGTGAAGAGCGGCTACCACGAAAAGGCGCGGCGCAGCGGGTTTGAGACGCTCTACAACTACATCCGCGCCCAGAACCGCGGCGGCAAGAAGATCGCCATGACGGCGCCGGTGCTGCAACAGCTGGCCGAGAGCGACGGACGGACCAAGGGTTGGGGCATCCGCTTTGTGATGCCGAAGAAGTATACCGCTTCCACCTTGCCCGCGCCGGCGTCCGAGGATGTGGAGATCAAGGAGGTGCCGGCGCGCCGCGTCGTGGCCATCACCTTCCCCGGCAATTTCACCGCATCGCTGGCCAGCAAGAAGCTGATGACCCTCTACAACTATCTGGCCGACGAAAACCTGGTCCAGAAGGGCGATCCGGAATACGCCTTCTATAATCCGCCGTGGACGCCGGGCTTCATGCGACGCAACGAGATATGGATCGAGATCGAGCGTTAGAGCGGGATGGCTATAGGCGGAATCGGGCTGGGATTCCCTGGGGGCTGGAAATGTGATTCACCATACGGGCTGGAGTTGGAGGCCAGCACGGATGGCGCGACCCTATTCGATGGATTTGCGAGCTCGGGTGGTTTCGGCGGTGCTGGAGGGCGGTCTGTCGCGC
>NZ_JAZHFT010000061.1:0-20566 GCF_036541425.1 Consotaella aegiceratis | reverse complement strand
AAAGCGCCAGTCGATCGCCCGCCCGAGCCGGACCAGCGCGTGGTGCGGGTCGACGATCTGATCAAGCCGAGCCCGGAACAGATCGCTCTGCCCGCTGTCCCGCCGCTCCTTCGGACGCATCGAAAAGTCCCCCGATCATCGATCCGGGAACCAGTGAATCACGCCAACCAAGCCAGCGCAATTTGCAAGTTTATCAGCCCCAAAACCGCCCAATCCTGCAAAAGGGAATTCTTCGCCAACCATGATCCGGAAGCCTTTTCAAGGGCTTCCCAATTCTTCACGGGTGACTAATTGGGCGGGTTCGATGCAGCACTTCTTCGGGGCCCTCCTGCGGCCGACCACTGCGACGGCATGTGCCTGCCATATTTCACCGAACGTTGGTTTGCTTGACGAGAATGAACCCCGGGCGCGGGACGGGTGTCGTCGATACCCTCGATAAGCGGCCCGTTGACACTTCCACGGCCAAGGTGAGAATTGCATTGGCTGGGCGGTCAGCCGCAAACACGTATCTGCCAGAGGGATCAAACGCGAAGCTACGCGCAGCGACGCCCGGATGAAGCGACTCTGCGAGCGGATACGAATCCCGGAAGCTCAGCCGTCCACTCACCTCGTCGATCTCGAACGAGGCCAAATTATCGACGCCGCGGTTGTTCACCAAAAGCAACCGCCCGCTTGGATGAATTTGGCAATCCGCGGGAGCGTTCCCAGCCATTTCCGAAAAGATCGTGCGCACCGTTTCGATGTGCGCAAGCGCACCGGTCGCCGAGTCATAACGATAGGAGGACACCGTCGATGCCATCTCGTTCGTCACAAAAACGAATGGCTTGCTGGGGTGAAATACTGGATGCCTGGGGGCAGAACCTGGAGGAACTGAATATATTCTCGGCCGGGAAAACTTTGCAGCGCGCTCGTCTATCGCGAAGGTGTAAATCTTATCGGCGCTTTTTTCGCAAACCAAAATAAAACGACCCGCTGGATCGAACGTTGCGGAATGAGCGTGGGGGCTAGCTTGGGGGTGCCGTCCGACTTGTACCGAATCCGAGGGATCCTTGCCGTGCCCTTCAAAGACCCAAACGTCACACGCAGGCTCCAATTCTCCGTTCTCCGAAACTGGATAGAGAGCGAGCGTGGAATCGTCATAGAGATGTTCGATCTGGAACCCACTAGCAGTGCGAACGATCCGCTCGACATGCTCGAAGGAGCCATGGCTCGCGGTGACCACCCATCGCCTCTTTGGGTCCACCGACACGTAAGTGGGGAAAGCTCCAAATGCCGTCTGTGAATTCAGGAGAGATAGTCGTCCGTCATCCGAGCCAACAGCAAACGCCTTTACCGAGGCTTCCGGTCCAACTGGACCTCGACCATCGTTCTTTCGCTCATCCACCCCATAGAGGAAATTCCCGTCAGGTGAACAACATAGAAACCCCGCCTCCATTTGAGGCATGGTCGAGCTAACGGGCACCATCGAACCCGTGTCGGGATCGACTGCGTAAATGCGAATTCCCGCGTCCGCCGGCCCGGTTGGCCCGGCATAAGAGCCGACGTAAGCGATCAGAGAACGACCTTGCTCAGCCATAATACCCCCATCTTGTGAACCGATCGCCGGGCTGAACGCGACGCTCGGCGGTGCGCAACGGCAGCACCCGATTCCCGGCCTGCTCGTCAGATGCCGATTAGGCGCTTGAGCATTTCGTGATGGCGTCGAGCCTGTTCCACCTCGTCTTGGTAGAACTCGACGTCGAGGTCTTGGTAATGTCTCTGACCTTCATTCTCGGAATTAACGTAACCATCGAAACCTCCGCGCTTCAGCGCCTCGATCGCGGTCTCGTAGTCGACGGCCTTGTCCTCGTACTGACCGGGCTTGCCGCGTATTTCCGTCATGTCGTAGAATTTCGCATGACAACTTGCAATGTAAGGAACTAAAGCCTCCAGTTCCTCCCCCGTCGACCTTGGCAGACGGAGCGGCCACCCCAGCAAATCCCAATCTAATGGCGTCGGATTCGGTACATTTTCCTTGCAGATGGCGACATACTCATAGATGCCTTTGGCAAATTGAGCAGGTGGCTCGACATTCTTGAGCACATACCCCACGAAATACTGATGACTCGCGAAGCTACGTTCCGAATGACCAAGATGATCGACCACCCGATCATCACAAAGGGATTGGGCAAACGCGATCGTCTCAGGGCGACATCCGTTGCGCTCGTACCAATCGGCCGTTGGTTGATTGATGCGTACCTGGAAAATTCCGAAATCGGGGACGAAGCCGAGTGATTTGCAACCCGTCTTCTCGCAGTGCTCCACAATCTCCGCCACGTCCGGACCGGTAAGTGACATGGGCGCGTGAACTTCCTTAGCCAATCGGATG
Source organism: Consotaella aegiceratis (assembly GCF_036541425.1). NCBI lineage: Bacteria > Pseudomonadati > Pseudomonadota > Alphaproteobacteria > Hyphomicrobiales > Aurantimonadaceae > Consotaella > Consotaella aegiceratis. The sequence goes on along the minus strand of NZ_JAZHFT010000061.1, from coordinate 18,198 downwards.
CCAAGGCTTTCCGCCAACGGTAATGCCCTTATGTGAAGATCGAGGCTGATTGAGCTGTGGGTTCGGACGATCCCAAAGCCCAGCTTACTCGCGATGCGGATATCCCTCTTCAGCCGGTCCGTGGCCTCATCGGCATCCATCACGTGGTCGCGGAACTGGAGCACGTCCAGATGAGCATCATAGGTAACGGCCCGCGTCTTGTAGTGCGCCATAACCTCGTGCCATCTCTCCACGAAATCGCATGAGGGGAACGGGTAACCCCTGATCGCCTGCTCACTAATGATTTCGATACCGTCGGCGTCGAGACCTTGACGGACCTCCTGGATCTGGGCCCAAACATCTTTGATGTTAAAAAACTGTGTTTGCTGGTAGCTATAAAGCGAAACCCCACGTTTGATCGTCATACTGAAACCTCCACAACCGCGTCCGCCGGCAGGAAAAATTCATACGAAACCGGGCTATATGTCTTGTCCATGATCAGAAAATGTCTTGTATCGGGACCGGGATCGGGTGGGCTATCCACGTATTCCTCGTGCCCTGGAAAATATCCGTAGGCCGCGAAAACGGACTGTTTAAATATCAGCTGGTGTCGCCCCTCAGAAAGGCCCCCAGGCCTATCGACATATACCCATGCTTCGTCACCGAAGTCCCAGTGCTCGAAGCCTGCGTTGCAAATCTCGTCAAATGACCGCGGCGGCTTGCCATTCACTTGAAATGATTGTTTTTCACGAGGAATCAGTTCGCCATCAAGCACCAGGTAGTAACCATTATGCAGAGAAACAAATACGCCACGATAATTCGAATTCCGGACGGCGAATTTGAAGCCTATGACTGAGCTACCGATAGAAATATTTCTTATACTTTTTTTATTTAGAAGATATCTGTCGAACATCTAAATCCCTCATCGTCTATTTGTTAGATATACGTTGCCATGCTCGATGGTCGTGCTCACCATTGAGATCTTCCCGGATCGGTGTTTATTCGCGTCTGCATCAATCGAGGCATAGATCAACGTCCATGCCGACCAAGCTCACGAGAGGTTGACGGGAAGCCTCAGTCCAAAGCGCGCGGCTCCTAGAAGGGCCGGATACCTATGCGTAATGACTCGAACGGGGATCGCCGACATATAGGCCTGCATGACACCCTTATTCTCGAAGCAGCGTCGAAACTCTTGGGCATCGAGCTGACCAAGCAGGCGCGGCAGGATTCCCCCGGCAACATACGCCCCACCTCGCGATCCAGTGGCCAGGACAATGTCGCCCGCCGCCGTCGCCAGAAACCGGATGAAGTGGTCAACGGCCATCCTTGACAGCGGGTCGCCAGCGCGAGCAGCGCTAGCGATCGGGCCGGCATCGGCATACACCGCTTGAGCGCCCTGGAGCTCGGCGCAAGCTCGATAAAGCCTGACGAGGCCCGGCCCAGATACGATGTTCTCGACTGAAACGTGATTCAAATCCTTTGAGAGAATGGTTCGTAGGGCCAGTTCTTCTGGACTTTCCGTCGGGAGGGTGATGTGACCGCTCTCGGTTGGTATCACGAGCTCCTCCTGGCTGCGCAGAAGGATACTCGCGCCGAATCCGGTACCGGGACCGAGAACCACGCATGATACCTGCCCGGCCGTGTCCAACTCGGGACCGATCGTGTGAAGGTCCGGGCCGCTGAGCGACGGGATAGACAACGCCAGGGCCGCAAAATCGTTGAGCAGCTTGGTGACGGGGATTCCGGTTCCCGTCCTCACCCCTTCTTCAGACAGTGACCACGCCCTGTTTGTGAACGTCACCGCGCCGTTGGCGACCGGACCTGCAACCGACAGAACGACCGCGTCCGGCAATCGATCAAGGCATTGGCATTCGAGGTAGTAGTGGATCGCACTTTCGGGGGTCTCGAAATCGTCCGCGGCCAGCGCCGAAAACCCCTGCACAGACGGATGCTCGGCCGTTCCGTAAGCAAGAGCGAACCGGGCATTCGTTCCGCCGATATCGCCCACCAGGCAAAACGGACCGCGTTCCGACATAGGAAACCTCTGAACGAAAGGAGTGGGAAAAGCCCGCGCGCCGGGCCGGCACGCGGGATTATCTCGACTAGAGCTCGACCGCCTTGCCCGATGCGGCGGATTGGTAGACCGCGTCGAGCACCTGCGTCACCACAAAGGCCTGTTGCGGCTTCACAACGGGCTCAGTGTCGTTGACGATCGCATCGATCCAGAACCGCAGCTCCCGATCGCCCACCTTGATGGCTCCATCGCCGAAATGCGAAGTGATCATGGGGGAGACGGGCGACTGCCGCGTCTCGATCATCCGGTTGTACTTCATGGCGTTGAACACGATTTCGCCGGTTTCGACCGACGAGTTTGGCGCCGGATTTTCGCAAAAAGTCTCGGCGCCTCCCAAGGTGCCGGCGACCGTCACTTGAGCCTCTCTCGAGGTAAGCACGTTGAGCGCCCACGCTGCTTCGATGAAAATCGTCGCGCCGTTCTTCATCTTCAAAAGACCGAACGCCGAATCCTCGACCTCGAAAGTCTTGGGATCCCAGGGGCCGAACCAGTTGCCTTCGTACTGGTCGCGCATTTTCTCGAACGTCGTACCGAGAACGATATGCGGCTGGTAATTGTCCATCGTCCAAAGCGCCAGATCGAGCGCGTGGGTGGCAAGATCGATCAGCGGGCCGCCGCCTTGCTTGGACTTGTCCGGGAAGACGCCCCATGTCGGCACCCCACGCCGGCGAACGGCGTGTGCCTTCGCAAAATAGACTTCACCGAGGTCGCCGGCGCGGCAAGCTTGATAGAGCAACTGCGAGTCGCGGCGAAAGCGGTTCTGGTAACCGATGGTCAGCTTTTTGCCGCTCTCTCGCGACGCGTCCAGCATGGACTTAGCATCGGCCGCGGTCGCCGCCATGGGCTTTTCGCAAAGGACGTGACAACCCGCCATGAGCGACGCGACCGTCAGCTCCGCATGCGAGACGTTGGGCGTCAGCACGTAAACGACGTCGAGATCGACATCGCGAAGCATCTGCTTGTAATCGGTGAAAGCGCGCGCCCCCGGATCGCCGAACTCCTCGCAGGCCTTTCCGGCTCGCTCCTCGACGATGTCGCAGAAGGCACGGAGTTCGAGCCGGTCCTTCTGCCTCATAAGAGCAGGAAAATGCTTGAGGCGAGAAATCGCGCCACAGCCGATAATTCCAAACTTCAGTTTTTCCATTCAACCCTCCATAACTATACTAATGGTTGCGAGATTTATCTCCGAGACCCTCTTTAGCCTCGACATCAAATTCCGGGTGAACGCGCCCAACCAAGCCACCGGCAACGCGAGGATTTTCCTGGCGAATGAGCCGAGCCTGAGACTTCGGATGCCAGAGGATTTTCAGAGGCCGAGCAGGCGCCGGTTCATACCGTGGTCCGTGCCGGCTCGCGCAAAGTCGTCAAAGGCACGATCGGTGACGTGAATGATGTGATCCCGGATAAACGCCGCGCCTTCCCGTGCGCCGTCCACCCCATTCTTCAGGCAGTCTTCCCATTCAAGCACCGCCCACCCCGCGAAGTCATGCTCAGCCAATTTTGCGAAAATGGCGGGAAAGTTGACTTGGCCATCTCCTAGCGAACGGAACCGGCCAGCTCGGCGAACCCAGTCTTGGTAACCGCCGTAGACTCCCGAACGCCCATTCCTGCCGAACTCGGCGTCCTTTACGTGGAAGGCGCGGATTCGTGAGTGATAGAAGTCTATAAACTGGACCTCATCGAGGCTCTGAAGGACGAAATGACTTGGATCATAGAGTATGCAAGCCCTTTCGTGCGCATCAACCGCATCCAAAAAACGCTCGAAAGTTGCCCCGTCGTGAAGATCCTCACCCGGATGCAGCTCGAAGCAGACATCGACGCCATTATCCTCGAATACATCAAGAATACCACGCCAACGCCGAGCCAGTTCTGCAAAGGCTTCCTTGATGAGACCATTTGGTCTTTGAGGCCAAGGATAGAAATAGGGCCAAGCAAGGGAGCCGGAGAACGTTGCGTGAGTCGACAAGCCGAGGTTTCGGCTTGCTTTTGCCGCAAGGCAAAGCTGCTGAACGGCCCATTCGGTGCGAGCCGTTGGGTTGCCGCGGACCGCTTCGGGCGCAAAGCCATCGAACAAGAGGTCATATGCGGGATGAACTGCGACCAGTTGCCCTTGCAGATGGGTCGACAGCTCGCAGATTTCGATCTTCACGTCTGCGAGCCTCGCCCGGACGTCATCGCAGTAGGTTTTGCTTTCCGACGCCGTGCGGAGATCGAAAACTGCAGCGTCCAAGGTTGGCACCTGAACAGCTTCGTAGCCGAGTTCCGCCGCCCATCTCGCAATCGAAAACAACGTGTCGAATGGCGGCGTGTCGGACAGGTATTGGGCGAGAAATATCCCGGGCCCCTTGATCGTCTTCATCGGCGTTGCCTCCCCAATTTCCAATCGCTCACGGCCACCAACGATCGACGGCATACCCGATCTATTTCGTGAACGATCGGGCACGGATTTGCCATCAACCACTCGATATAAGTATCATATCGCTCTTATCACGGCAAGAATATTCGATATATGGTTTTATATATGAACGATTTGCGTCAGTTTGGCGCATCCGCGGCCGAGAAGCCGTCGAGTTCGAGCCAACCAGTGAGATCCGACCGGCGATACGTGCGGCAAAGCACGACTGTTGATCGTTCAATTTTTGAATGATAGTGTCGCCCCGTGCTAAAGGATGTAAAGCAGAAGGGCCTTTATGAACGGTCGTCGTGAGGCACGGCAGGGGAGCGTTCAGGCTGTCCTCGATCTACTGAGAAGCGAGGGGCCGACCTCTCAAGCGAACATCGCTAGGCGCACAGGGCTTTCCCGAGCCACGATAAACAACATTGTGCGCGCTCTTTATCAGGATGGGGTAGCCGAAGTTCATTGGATTAATGGACGAGAGGCGGTCGTCAGCTTATCGCCCAAGAAGGGAACGATTCTATCGATCGAGGTGGCGCCGCAGTTCCTTCACGGAGCTGCTTTTTCAGTTGGAAGCTCGGAACGTCACGATATCCTTTTGTCGGAGGATGACGGCAGCCTTGAGAAGAATGTTGGCCCGGAAGAGGTAAGGCGGCTGGTCTTTGCCCTTGCCGAACGTTGCCATGTCGAAATTTCCGATCTTGCCGGCATAGCAATCGGCATGCACGCGCCGATAGAGGCGCACACGGGCGCCGTGGCCGGATGGGCCGCCTCCGACCTGGACCTGTGGATCAATGTTCCGATCGCGCAGCTTCTGCCTGACCACGCGAACGTTCCGATCATTGCTGACAACGATGCGAACCTCGCAGCGCTGGCGGAATGGACATGGGGCTCGGGAAAAGGGACGAGCCACTTTCTCCATGTGGTCTGTTCGAGCAAGATTGGCGGCGGATTTATCGTGGACGGTAAGATCTATCGCGGCGGAAACGGAATGGCGGGCGAGTTGGGCCATCTCGTCATCGATTACCACTCGGATAAGGTCTGCTATTGCGGCAGCCGCGGCTGTCTTTCGACGCTGATAACGGAAAAAGCGATCCTTGATTCGCTTCGAGGAAGCGAAAGTCCGAAAGATTCGCTGACCGAAGTACTCGAATCCGCCCGGCAGGGGGATCCGCTCTGCCGTCGTATCCTGCTTGAGGCAGGACAGTACCTCGGGGTGGCATTGGCGGATATTACCAAGATAATCGCTCCTGACGTTATTTCGGTCGGAGGCCTGCTTGGCAGTGCGGGTCCACTAATATTCGACGGATTGCGAGCGTCGATCGAGGTTTCGAATCTGAAGATCATATCCCCCGGCGTCGAGATGCGGGCAGGAACGATTAGCAAGGATGCAACGATCCTCGGGGGATTGGCTGCCGTCCTTGAACACCTGGGCGGAGGATTCAGCGAACTTCCTCGTTGGGCGCAGCATGCCCAATAAGCGGCCAATATCCGCTGGAACGAACTCCCCAGTGCTCCTGCCTCGACAGGGACAGGATCGGTCAATTGCACGAACCGACGTCCAAAGCCTGCCGGCAGCCGCACTGCGACGAGAACGGCTGCCGAAAAGCAACTCTATTGGGCGCTTTCGGGCAACACCAACCGTTTCGGCTCCTCCTTGACGGATAGACGAAACAGGGAAATCCACAATACTGCCGTGATGACCGCAGACCCGATCGGAACCAGCCAGATCGGCGTCCACGCGGCCGGCCCAGCGTCCGGCATCACCGCCACGGTTGCGCCGAATATTTGCCCGGCGGCGAAAGAACCGATCAATGCACCGAAACCATTGATGTCGAGGATCAACCAGCTTTGCGCCTGCGCCGAAACTTTCTCGGGAGCAATGCGATCGACGTACATGGCACTAATGATCAGGAAGAAGTCGTTGCAGATACCATGAAGCGCAACACTTGCGATCGCAAGCGAAGCATGCCCATGGGCCGCGGCGATGAACAGGGTAAACCGGAGCCCCCACATGCCCATGCCGAGGAGCATTGCCCATTTGACGCCGATACGCTTCAGCACGAAGGGTATCGTCGAGATGAAAAGAAGCTCCGACGTCACGCCTATAGCAAGCACGCCCGCGACATTTTGAATGCCTAGGGCGCCGAGATAGGCCGATCCGAACGTATTGTAAACGCCCAGTGATGTCGACGTCAGGAAGACGCAGACAAACAAGATCGCAAAATTTCGATCTTGGAATAGAACGAAGGCGCGCGCGCCAATCAAGTCACCAAACGAAAGCTTGTTACCTTTTGCCGCTGGAGGCGTCGCAGGTAGCGTAAACGCATAAACGGCGAAAAGAATACTTGCGCATCCCGCCACCGTGAAAATTCCAGTCGAGGCGGACAGATTGAGGTATCCAACGAAAAGACCTGAACCGATCCAACCGATGGTCAATGGTAGACGGATGTAAGGAAAGAAACTCGCGTCTAGGTGTCGGAAGGCGATTTGGTTGATCAGACCACAGGTAGGTTGGAAGAGCAGCATGTAGGCGAAAATCAAAAGAAGAACCAGCCAACCTGCCCCTGCTAGAACAGCAGATGGAACAAACAGCATCAAAACAGCGCCGAGAAGATGCGCAATACCGAGCAGCTTCTGTGACGCCATAAACCGATCCCCGATTGCGCCGAGAAACAGGGGGGAAACGATGGCGGCAACAGCTGCGAGCGAATAGGCATATCCGATAATAGTTGGAAGCTGGTGGGTTGCCAGGACCAGGCCGAGGGTCGCAAACCAGGACCCCCAAACAAATCCTTCCAGGAGCATCATTGTGCCCAGTCGGGCGAACATGATGACGCTCGCATTTTTCTCTTTGCCACCCTGCGCGTCGATGGCCTGCTCGAAAGAGCCTGTCGTTTGGCCCATTTGTCTCCCCTCCCGAACGGTTTGATGGAAGACAACATATATCCTAAAAGATAAGCATCATATAGAACTTTACCACGCAATTTTGTCGCATCTATCGTTCGTTTTTTGAATTGTCTGTGAGTGATTGCCGGCTCGCAGGGTCATGCCGCGGTTTCCCGTGGCCACCACGCAGTTGACTCGCTGCCAACGCTTGGAGCCAGGTATCTCCGGCCAATCTTGGGTTCGACATTCGAGAGCCACATATGCCGGAAAGGGATTGGAGCCATGCATCAAAGCCCCTAGCCCCTGAATCCGCCTTAGCCCATCTATGTATCTGACGAAGCTAAAATCGAAGCTTGGAGACTGTTGTGAGAAAGAATTCGAACGTGGGCGTATTCCAAGGGTCGACTCTCAAGCGTTTGCTTGGTCAACAAAAGAAGCAACTAGGTTCTTATGCCAACGATATTCGTCTGGCGCTGAATCATTATAAAGGACCGCTGTGATAGCACTGTTGGCTGCGCGCCGGTTACACGATATGAAGATGTAGTGCACCGTGCCGATTTCTTCGGAGAACTCAGCTTTCTGGGAGAAAGTAGTCATCATGGTGAGATCGACATCGAAGAGATATTCGCCGGTGGTCCGAAAACGGGCTGTCTGCATGGTTCGGGAGTATCAGGGCGAATATGGCTCGTGGCGGAAGTCGATTGCCCTCCATCGCCACGAAGGAAGGTCGGTTGCTCGGGCGAGACGCTGGGCAGCAAATTGGGCTTGCCTAGTCGAGCGTGATCATGGCGATCGAACTCGATCTTGCTGAACTCGGCATCGGCGGGATAGTCGGCTCCGCCCTTCAGCACCTGTGGCACGACCTTCGCAATCGCCTCGGCGGCGAACAGATCGCCGTGCTCGGCCTCCATCTCCTTCAGGGTGCGACCGTGGCGAAAGTCGATCTCGACCCCGGTGCCCGGCCCTCGGTGCCCGACAAGCGTCCTTCCAGATCGGCGCGCTTGCCGCCAGGATGCCATTCGGCCGCTTCGAGGCCGATCTGCGAGACGATTTCCGCGACATCGGACGGCATGTCCTCCGCTCGCGCCGACAGCGGCAAAAGCAGGCTACCGAGGGTGACCGCCGCGAGGAACCCACGTTTCGAAGCGACTGGTTTTCGGCAATTTCTTCCGTCTTTGGAGGGATATGCGGGGCGGCAAGATGGATGATGCCAGGCTTGAAGCCAGGAACGATGGCGGCGACCGCCGGATCGAGGTGATCACGGGCGATCGGCGGCGCCGATCCTGGTCGGACGAGGAGAAGGATCGGATCCTGGCGGAAAGCACGGGGCCCGGCGCGAGTGTCTCCGACGTGGCGCGCCGGAACGGCGTGAACCGCGGCGTTCTGACGGTCTGGCGTCGGCAGGTCGGCCTGAGCAAGCGCCGCAAGGGCGCCGAGAAGGCGGCGCCGGGCTCGCCGATGTTTGTTCCGATCACAGTCGATGCTGGGGCAGCGGTCAATGCTTGCGCCACGCGGAATGACAAGCCGCGGATCGAGGTGGAGTTCGACGGCGGACGGATCGTCATCGACGGGAACATCGATCCCCGGCTCGCCGCGGCGGTGGTGACGGCGGCCCGCGACCGGCCATGACGGCGGATCAAAGAAGCCGCAGGATCCTGGTCGCCACGCAGCCAGTCGACTTTCGGCGGGGGATCAACGGCCTGGCCGCGCTGGTCGCCGAGGCGCTGGGCGAGGATCCGTATTGCGGCGATGTCTTCCTGTTCCGGGCGAAACGGACGGACAGGTTGAAGATCCTCGTCTGGGATGGCAGCGGCATGATCCTCGCGACGAAATGGCTGGAGACCTCGCGCTTCACCTGGCCGCCGATCCGGGACGGCGCAATGCATCTGACACCATCGCAGTTCTGGCTCCTGCTGTCCGGTCTGGACTGGACGCGAGTGCCGGAGAAGGCCGAGAAAAGACCGCCCAGAATCGCCTGAACGCCTTGATTTGCATGGCCTTGCGCATGCCTCCGCGGTACTCTTGGTCATGCCGATTCGCCCCGATCAACTGCCGCAGGATCCTGCCGAACTGGCCAGGCTGGTGATCGATCTGACCGCCCAGGTTGACAAGCTCACCGCCCTGCTGGGTGGCCTGCGTACCTTGATCTTCGCCAGCCGGTCGGAACGCCTGTGCGCGCTTTCCAAAGATCAGATGGCGCTCGACCTCGGCGATCTGGCCGCCGTCATGCCGGCGGCCGAGGCGAACGACAATGGGCCGCCCGATCAGCACCGACAGAAGCAGCGGCGCGGCCGGGAGGCCAGGCGGAACATCGGCGCCTTGCCGGCGCATCTTCCCCGGGTGGAGGAGGTCATCGAGCCGGCGGTGAAGACCTGCCCCTGTTGCGGTGGGGCGCTGCACCGCATCGGCGAGGACGTTCGCGAGGCGCTCGGCGTGGTGCCGGCGTCCTATTGCGTGAAGCGTCGGATCTTTCCCAAATACGTGTGCCGCGCCTGCGTGGAAGGCGTCGTGCAGGCCAAGGCGCCGGCCCGCATCGTCGAAGGCGGCATGGTGGAGAACGAACTCGTCGCCCAGATCGCGGTTGCCAAGTTCGCCCGGCACCTGCCGGTTCACCGTCAGGTACAGATGATGGCGGCGCAAGGCATCGTCATCGACCGCACGACGCCGTGTCTGTGGCTGAAGCGACTGGCCTGGTGGCTACGGCCGCTTTACGATCGCCAACTCGAGATCACGCACGCCCAGGCCCGGATCTTCTGCGACGAGACGCCCTTGCCTGTGCTCGATCCCGGACGCCGAAGGACGAAGCGGGGCCAGTTCTGGGCGCATGCGATGGACGACCGGCCGTGGGGCGGACCGGCTCCGCCCGCTGTCACCTATGTCTATGCGGCGAGCCGTTCGGCGCGGGAACTTGCCCGCCAACTCGCCGCTTTCGACGGCATTCTGCAAGTGGACGGATACCGGGCCTACAAGACGCACGCCCGAACAGCCGAGCGGAGGGTGGCGCTCGCCTTCTGCTTCGCCCATGCGCGACGCAAGTTCGTCGAAGCCCACAAGATCACCGGCTCGCCCTTCGCGGCCGAGGTGATCGACCGGCTGGCCGATGTCTACGGCATCGAGGCTCGCATCCGCGGCAGAAGCGCCCAGGAGCGCCGGGCCGTGCGCCAGGCGCAGACGCGGCCGATCCTGGAGCGGCTCGAAGCGGACATGAAGGCTGTGCTGGGCGAGATATCGCGGCAGTCGAAGCTGGCGCAGGCCTGCCGCTACACGCTCGAGCACTGGACCGGCCTGACCCGGTTCCTCGCCGACGGGCGCATCGAAATCGACTCCAACATCGTGGAGCGGAATATCCGGCCCATCAGTCTCGGGCGGAAGAACCACCTCTTCGCGGGCAGCGAAGGCGGAGCGCAGACCTGGGCAATCCTGGCCTCGCTGATCAACACCGCCAAGCTGAACGGCATCGATCCGCAGACCTGGCTCCTCGACGTGGTGGAGCGGATCGTCTCGGGGAGAACCCCCATCAACCGGATCGACGAACTCCTCGCCTCGAACTGGAAGCCTGCCGGTGCCGCGGTGGCGGCGGCCTGACCGTCACGTGGCGCCGATCGGCATGGCAACCGTGTCGGCGTCGGTGGTGTCCGCATGCACCGCCTCGCGGATCAGCCGGTCCGTCGTCTCCTCGAAGTGCAGCCACAGATCCGCGTGCATGTCGGAGAACTGGCGCCACACCATCGTCTCGAAGAACTGCCGCGGCGCCCGCACCATGATCGTCGTCCGACGCTGTCGCGGATAGCGGTAGGGCCGGATGCCGTAACGCCGGCACAGCGCCACGAACAGGCGCACCGCCCATGGATCCGGCATCGAGAACTGCATCTCGACCGGCGGATCCCGCCGGCTGATCTCGGCGAGCTTGTCCTTCAGGCGCTCCAGCGCGGCCCCGGCGGCATCCCGTTCGCCCGCGGTGCCGGCGCCGAAATAAAGCGCCTCGACCTTCTGAAGCTTCTCGCGAAGCTGCTCTTCAATGCCCATGGCGCCGACCTCGCTCTCCGTCGAGCGACCGCACCATCCCGACCACGCCCTGTCAATCCACTGCCATATCTCTCCACACCTTCCAACGTGTGTTAGCCGCGGCGGTTACGCTGAAGCAATAGCCACCGCCTTCCCAGGCAACTCTTCAATGCGAATGCTCCTTGGCGGATCATGATCCCCGAAAGATTCCAGCCCAGCACTCATTTTTGTAGCCACCGACGTGGTTCACGGAAACAGGTTCATTCTATCCGCATTGGGTGGGGACATCGGCAACAACGCCGAGACCTTTCCATCGTGCTTTCGCACTCCAAGTCCTTCCTTTGCGAAATCTGGGAGGGCGCCGACACCGCTCTGCGTAGCGCCATTCGGATCACACGCGATGGCAATGGCTCGACCCTCGCCACCTGGGACGTACGGCAGGACTGCATATCTGAGCACGACAAGCGCCATGAAAAGCTCAGGGCGTACATGCTCGATAGCGCGGCGGCGGACGAACGCGAGGTGGCTGCGGCACTGCGCCCCATCCTCGAACATTTCGTGCGGGTCGCTTATCCAGGAGCGTTCCCGCCCGGATCGTTGCTCGGCCCGTTCATCGGCCGCTGCCAGCAGAACCTGGAGACGCCAAATGAGATTTTGAATGCGGCGGATATCGCCGAACTACGCGACCTGCTCGAATACGCCAACCGCTTCCATCACGACACCAATGCGGCCTGGGAAACAGCTGTGATCAACGATCAGCAGTTGGTCCAGTTTTGCAGCCGGACACTGCGCTTCGCCCTGCGCATATGATAAAGGATATTATCATATGCACATCATGCGAACGCTTTTTTATTTCAGCAAGCTCTCACGGCACGAAGACGCAATCCTGTTCAAAGGAAGGTGAATCATTCGCGCGCCAAGGTGACCTGATTACCCCCTGAAAACCCAGCTTCACCAAACGCTGCCATTACCTGCATATTGTTTCACAATACGGCTACAAAACCGCAGTGGCCGAAGCTCGGTCTTATCGGCAACAATACAGCTTCAAGCAGCGTCCGAACCATGTGTCAGGCTGAAACTGCCTGCTGCGCGCTGCTTCGCCGCCCGAACACCCGTGAAATAAGCACAAAGAACACCGGAACGAAGAAGATCGTCAGTGTCGTGCCGGTGATGGTGCCGAACAGCGTCGCGTAGCCGATGGCTTCGCGGGCTCCGGCGCCGGCGCCGGAAGCCAGGACCAGCGGCACCACGCCCATGCCGAAGGCGAGCGACGTCATCAGGATCGGGCGGAAGCGCAGCCGCGCGGCATTGCGCACGGCCTCGAGCGCACTTTCGCCCATGGTGGCCATCCGTTCGCGAGCGAACTCGACGATCATGATGCCGTTCTTGCCGGTCAAGCCGACCACCGTCAGCAGGCCCACCTGAAAATAGACGCCGTTCGACTGACCGCCGATCCAGGCCCCGATCAGGGCACCCAGAATGCCGACGGGCATGGCCAGGATGACCGCGATCGGAATCGTCCAGCTCTCGTAGAGGGCGGCAAGGCACAGGAACACCGCCGCGAGCGCCAGCGTATAGAGCGCCATCGCGCCGGCGCCGGCCTCCTTTTCCTCCAGCGACATGCCGGTCCACTCCAGGCTGAAGCCCGGAGGCAGCTGCTCGGCCAGTTCTTCCATGGTGTTCAGAGCGTCACCCGAGGTATAGCCCGCCGCGGCCGAGCCCTCGATCTCCATGGCGGGCAGAGCGTTGTAGCGGCTGACCTGCTGGGGACCGAAGACCCACTGCTGCGAAGCGAAGGTCGAGAAATCGACGAAGTCTCCATTGGCGTTCTGGATGCGCCACAGTGCCAAGTCTTCCGGTCCGGTCCGGGCCCAGGGCTCGCCCTGGACGTAGACCTGCTTGACGCGGCCCTGGTAGAGGAAGTCGTTGATATAGGAGCTCGACCAGACGGTGGTGAGAAACGAGCCCACATCCGCCGCCGTCACCCCCACCGCGCCGGCCTTGGCCCAGTCGATGTTCATCTGGAACTGCGACGCGTCCTCGACACCGCTGGGGCGCACCGTGGTTAGAACCGAGCTCTGCCCCGCCAGACCCAACAGTTGGTTGCGGGCATCGAGCAGCTCCTCGTGGCTCTGTCCGGCATTGGCCTGCAGGAAGCCGGTAAAGCCGTTCGACGTGCCGAGCTCCATCACCGCAGGCGGCACGATGGGGATCACCAAGGCTTCATGGATGCCGCCCATCAGAGGTCCGAAGGCGCGGCCGGCGATCGCCGTGATGCTGTCTTCCGGCGACGGCCGTTCCTCCCAATCCTTCATCTTGACGAACATCATGCCCATGTTCTGGCCCTGGCCCGCGAAGGAGAAGCCGCGCACGGAAAACACGGATTCGATGTTCTTGCCCTCAGCCTCGTTCCAATAGGTCTCGACCTTGTGCAGAACCGCCTCGGTCTGTTCCGCCGTGGATCCGGACGGAAGCTGAACGATGGTGATCAAGGCACCCTGATCCTCGTCCGGCAGAAACGACGTCGGCGTGCTGGTGTACAGGAAGTACATGCCGCCGACGATCGCGGCATAGATGACCAGCATCACCAGAGACCCGGCCGTCACCCAGCGGACGAGCCAGCTGTAGCCGTCGGTGAACTTGCCGAAATACTTCTCGAACCCGTTTCCGAAGCCCGTGCCCAGACGCGACAGCACCGACTGGCGGCGTTGCTCGTGGGCATGCGGCTTCAGGATCGTCGCGCACAGGGCCGGCGTGAAGATCAGGGCGATCAGAACCGACAACGCCATGGCCGACACGATGGTGACGGAGAACTGCTTGTACATCTCGCCGGTCGCGCCGCCGAAGAAGGCCATCGGCACGAACACGGCCGAGACGACCATCGCGATGCCCACCAGTGCGCCCGAGATTTCGTCCATCGACTTGCGCGTCGCTTCCCTCGGGCCGAGATGCTCGTTGTGCATGATGCGCTCGACGTTCTCCACCACGACGATGGCGTCATCGACCAGAAGACCGATCGCCAGCACCATCGCCAGCATGGTCAGCGTGTTGATGGAGAAGCCGAGCGTCGCCATGATCCCGAAGGTTCCGAGCAGAACCACCGGAACCGCCAGTGTCGGAATCAGCGTGGCGCGGAAGTTGTGCAGGAACAACAGCATCACGATGAAGACCAGCACGATGGCTTCCACCAGCGTGTGGATGACCTCCTCGATCGAGATCCGCACGAAGGGCGTCGTGTCATACGGGACGACGTAGCTGACGCCGGCTGGCAGGAACTGCGCCAGTTCCTCGATCTTGGCATTGACCAGGTCAGCCGTATCCAGCGCGTTGGCGCCGGAGGCAAGCTGAATGGCCATACCTGATGACTCTTTGCCGTTGTAGAAGCCGGTGATCTCGTAGTTCACGGTTCCGAGCTCGGCCCTCGCGACGTCGCGCAGCAGCACCAATCCACCGTCGGTGTCGGCCCTGAGCACGATGCGCTCGAAGTCGTCGGGCGTTTTCAGCAGCGATTGTGCCGTGACCGTCGCGTTGAGAAGCTGCCCTTCGGGAGCCGGAGCTGCACCAAAGCTGCCGGCTGAGATCTGGGCGTTCTGCGCCTGGATGGCGTTGACCACCGTTGTCGGCGACAGGTCGTAGTATTTGAGCTTCTGCGGGTCCAGCCAGATCCGCATGGCATATTCCGACCCGAACACCTGGACCTTGCCCACGCCGGACAGACGCGCGACGGGCTCGACCATGTAGGAGTTCAGATAGTCGGCGAGATCGATGGCGCTGCGGGCGCCGTCGTCGGACACCAAGGCGACGATCATCAGGAAGCTCGTCGCCGATTTCTCGACGGTCACGCCCTGGCTCGTCACCGACTCCGGCAGACTCGCTTCGGCCTGCGAAAGCTTGTTTTGCACCTGCACCTGGGCGATGTCGGGGTCGGTGCCCAGTCGGAAGGTCAGAGTGATCGTCGCCTGTCCGGTCGAGGTGGTACTGGAATCGATGTAGCGAAGACCATCGAGTCCAGTCATTTCCTTCTCAATGATCTGCACCACCGTGTCGGCCACCGTTTCCGCGGAGGCGCCGGGATAGGTGGCGCCAATGACGATCGAGGGACCCGAAATGGAAGGATATTGCGCGATCGGTAGACGCAGGATGGAGAGAACCCCCGATCCCATGATGATGATCGCGATAACCCAGGCAAAGATTGGTCGGTCGATAAAAAAGCGCGCCATGGGTCAGTCTTCCCGGCTTTCCAGGGCAGCCGTCGCAGCCGAGTCGCCCGTATCGGCCTCGGCCGACCACTCGTCTTCGACGATCTGCACCGGGGCGCCGGGACCGGCCTTCTGGAACCCCGAGGTGACGACCTGGTCGCCTTCGTTCAGCCCGGACGTCACCACCCAGTTGTTGTCGGACGCAGCCAGAATCGTCAGATCGCGAACTGCGACCTTGCCATCCTCGACCACCCAGGCGTGCGCTCCGCCTTGCGGATCACGCGTCACCGCGCTCTGCGGCACCAGGATCGCGTTCTCGACCGTGTTCAGAGCGAACTCGGCCTCGACATAGAGACCAGGCAAGAGCCGATAGTCCGGATTGGGAAAGCTGATGCGCAGCGTGACCATTCCGGTTGTCGGCTCGACCTGGGGCTCGGCGCCCGAAAGCTCTCCCTTCTCGCCGTAAGTCTGCCCCGTAGGCAGGATCAGGGAGACGTCTGAAGCCTTGGCCAGCTCGCCCCCCTCGAACGGGACGCCCCAATTCAGGAGATCCGTCGCCGACAAGGTCACGTCGACATAGACCGGATCCAGCGTGCGGATCGTCGCCAAAGTGGTTGTTTGCTGCGCCGCGACCAGGGCGCCGGTCGTGGTCTGCGACAGGCCGATCACGCCGGCGACGGGCGCCCGGATCGTGGTGCGATCCAGATCGATCTTGGCGCTCGTCAACTGAGCCTGGGCGGTCTGCAAGGCCGCCGAAGCGGCGTCGCGTTGAGCATTGGCGGTGTCACGAGCCGCCGCCGAGCCGGTGTTGGAAGAAAACAGCTTTTGGGCGCGTTCGGCGTCGATGACCGCCAAGTCAAAGTTCGCCTGAGCCTGCGTCACGCTGGCCTCGACCGCCGCGAGAGCCGCCTGATAGGTTTGGTCGTCAATCTTGTAGAGGGGTTCGTCCTCGGTGACTCGCGCGCCCTCTTCGAATAGGCGCTCCTTGATGATCCCCGATACCTGCGGCCGCACTTCCGCGATGGTGGATGCCTTGATCCGTCCGGGCAAGCGTGTGGTCTGCGTGAAGTCGGCGGGCTTCGCCGTCATCACCGTGACTGTCGGGGTCTGCTGCGTCTGGCTGATCGCGGGCAGGCACCCGAGAGCCAACGCAAAGAGAGACGCAGAAATGGCGGCCAGCAGAAACTTGGGAAACATGAGAGCTCTGTTCGATGACAACGGAAAAATCGAGAGAATGCATGCATGCCGTTCCGATGGCGGCCCAGGCGCTATCGCCGCGATCATGGATCTGACGAAACGACCGGGACCTTCATCAATAGCTGCATCTGCTTGCGAACGATCTTGCCGCCGATGTCCTTGAGCGAGAAAGCGCGCCCCGACCGCAGCCATTCACTCAGCAGTCCGGACATCGAGGCCATCAGCATGACGGCAGCCTCGTTCGGATCGAAGTCAGAAGACAAGAAGCCCTTCTCCTGGCCCTGCGAGGTCAATCGCAAGGTGGCGCCGAACAGCTCGGCGTTGAATTCTTCGAACCAGTTCGTCTCGTCCGCGTTGGGAATATAGCCCCACATTATGACGAACAACCTTTGCTGGCGCTCGTCGACCTCCAGCAGTTCGAGGATCTCGATCGCTGATTTCTCCAGCAACCGCAGCGGATCGTCGTGACCCTTTTCCGCTGCCGCGAAAACCAGTTGTCGCTGGAGCGGCGCGCAGCGCTCCTTCAGCGCTCTCAGCAGATCGCCCTTATCCTTGAAGTGCCAATAGAAGGCGCCGCGGGTCACTCCTGCCGCTTGTGATATCTTTTCAAGCGTCGCGGAGCTCACCCCCTGTTCGCAGAAGACCCGTTCGGCCGCGTCCAGAATGGCGCAACGCGTCTTTGCGGCTTCTTCCTTGCTCCTGCGCATTCGGCTCCCCTCTCGCGGCGCCCTCCTTATACAAACAAATATGAACGTTTGTAAAGATGGCTAATGCGTGGGAGCAGGGCTATCGCATTTGGCCCAGTGTTTGTATACGGAGGTGAGACTGCCTTGAGTGAAATTCGAGGCGTCATCATCGCGGCCGCCCATCGTTCGTTCTCCGCCCGTTTCACCGCGAGATGATCATGGGAACCGGCGCACTCGCCAGAAGAGAGCGGGTCGTGCCGCTAAACAGCAGCTCTGCGGCGCGCGGGTGGCTATAGGCGCCGATTGCCAGGAGATCCGCATTCCGTTCAAGCGCCTCCCTGACAATGACATTGGCGGTCGGCGCTCCGTTCGATGCGACATGAACGACCTCGGCCTTCGTGTCATGCCGGGCCAGGTGCTGAAGCAGGTTGGTGCCGGGGTTGTCTCCAAACCGCTCCGGATCCCTTTCGCCGTCGACGATCAGTAGTCACCCGTGAAGAATTGGGAAGCCCTTGAAAAGGCTTCCGGATCATGGTTGGCGAAGAATTCCCTTTTGCAGGATTGAGCGGTTTTGGGGCTGATAAACTTGCAAATTGCGCTGGCTTGGTTGGCGTGATTCACTGGTTCCCGGATCGATGATCGGGGGACTTTTCGATGCGTCCGAAGGAGCGGCGGGACAGCGGGCAGAGCGATCTGTTCCGGGCTCGGCTTGATCAGATCGTCGACCCGCACCACGCGCTGGTCCGGCTCGGGCGGGCGATCGACTGGCGCTTT
>NZ_JAZHFT010000060.1:0-21660 GCF_036541425.1 Consotaella aegiceratis | reverse complement strand
TGATCGCCCAATTCACGGCGCAACTCTCCATAAAGCCTTTTCATTCGGTATTTACTTGCAAATACGAGGTGATATTTGCAGTCCCACGTCGAGTGGGATAGATGGTTATCGTCCACTATGACCTCCGCTCTTGCCCACTTCGTGGCTCAAGCACGGAGGTTTCTTTTATACGGTGTCGAACCCATCTGCTCCTCCACCAGAGGTGGAGGTTTTTTTCGATGAAAATAAACCCCGCCAAAATGACGGGGTTCGTCAGCAGTCTGACGGGGGCCGCCCGAAGGCGGCCCCCGCGATTTTCGTTATCCGAAGACCTATGTCATTCGGCCGGATTCGGCATCTCGGCCAACAAACGGTCCATTTCCGCCGGCTGCTCGTCCTTGCGGCGATCCTCCAGGATGAGGTCGTCGCGCGACGTGGCGATTCGGCGAATCTGGGTCATCGTGCCGCCGGTGCCCGCGGGAATCAGACGGCCGACGATGACGTTCTCCTTCAGGCCCTGCAGCGCATCGACCTTGCCGGCGACCGCCGCCTCGGTAAGCACGCGCGTGGTCTCCTGGAAGGAGGCCGCCGAGATGAAGGACGGCGTCTGCAGCGAGGCCTTGGTGATGCCGAGCAGCACGGGCAGGCCTGCGGCGGGCTTCTTGCCCTCCTCTTCCAGCCGCTCGTTGATTTCGGCCAGTTCGATCCGGTCGACGTGGTCGCCCGAAATGTAGCCGGAATCGCCCTGCTCGGTGATCTCGACCTTCTGCAGCATCTGGCGAACGATCACCTCGATGTGCTTGTCGTTGATCAACACGCCCTGCAGCCGGTAGACCTCCTGGATCTCGTTGACCAGGTAGGCGGCCAGCGCCTCGACGCCGCGGATCGCCAGGATGTCGTGCGGCGCGGGATTGCCGTCGAGGATGTAGTCGCCCTTCTCGATGACGTCGCCTTCCTGCAGGTGGAACGGCTTGCCCTTCGGGATCAGGTACTCGACCGGATCGACCCCGTCCTCATGCGGCTCGATGACGATCCTCCGCTTGTTCTTATAGTCGCGGCCGAACTTCACCGTGCCGTCGATCTCGGCGATCACGGCATTGTCCTTCGGACGACGCGCCTCAAACAGCTCGGCCACACGCGGCAGACCGCCGGTGATGTCCTTGGTCTTGGCGCTTTCCATCGGAACGCGCGACAACACGTCGCCGGCCTTGACCTTGGAGCCCGGCTCGACCGACAGGATCGCATCGACCGACAGCTGGTAACGGGCGTCCGAGCCACGCGCCAGCTTGGCGATGGAGCCGTCGTCCTTGCGGATGACGACCGCCGGCTTGAGGTCCTGACCGCGCGGGCTGGCCCGCCAGTCGATGACCGCACGCTTGGTGATGCCGGTCGATTCGTCCGTCTGCTCGGACACCGACACGCCCTCGACCAGGTCTTCGAACTCGATCGTGCCTTCGACCTCGGTCAGCACCGGGCGGGTGTAGGGATCCCACTCTGCGATGCGCTGGCCGCGCTTCACCGTGTCGCCGTCGTCCACATAGATGCGCGAACCATAGGCGATGCGGTGAGAAGCCCGCTCCTTGCCGGCCTGATCGAGGATCAGCACCGCCATGTTGCGGCCCATGGCCACCAGCTTGCCGTCCGAATCGCGCACGACGTTGCGGTTGCGGATCTGGACGGTGCCCTCGTAGGAGGCCTCCAGGAACGACTGGTCGACCACCTGCGCGGTGCCGCCCATGTGGAAGGTGCGCATGGTGAGCTGGGTGCCCGGCTCGCCGATCGACTGCGCCGCGATGACGCCGACGGCCTCGCCCATATTGACGGGCGTGCCGCGCGCCAGATCGCGACCGTAGCAGGCGGCACAGATGCCGGTGCGCACCTCGCAGGTCAGCGGCGAGCGGATCTTGACCGACTGGATGTTGGCCTTCTCGATGGCCTCGACGTCGCGCTCGTCGATCAGCTGTCCCGCCTGGACGATGACTTCCTCCGTCACCGGATGGACGACATCTTCCAGCGCCGTACGGCCCAGCACGCGCTGACCGACGGTCGCCACCACCTGGCCGGCGTCGACGATCGGCTGCATGGTCAGCCCGTTTTCGGTACCGCAATCGGTCTCGGTGATGATGCAGTCCTGCGCCACGTCGACGAGACGGCGGGTCAGGTAGCCCGAGTTCGCCGTCTTCAAGGCGGTGTCCGCCAGGCCCTTACGGGCTCCGTGGGTCGAGTTGAAGTACTCGAGCACGGTCAGGCCTTCCTTGAAGTTCGAGATGATCGGCGTCTCGATGATCTCGCCGGACGGCTTGGTCATCAGGCCGCGCATGGCGCCCAGCTGGCGCATTTGCGTCGGCGAGCCACGGGCGCCGGAGTGCGACATCATGTAGATCGAGTTCATCGGCTTCTGACGGCCGTTGTCGTCGAACTCGACCGCCTGAATGCGGCGCATCATCTCCTCGGCGATCTTGTCGGTGCACTTGGCCCAGGCGTCGACCACCTTGTTGTACTTCTCGCCCTGGGTGATCAGGCCGTCGTTGTACTGCTGCTCGTATTCCTTGGCGAGCGCCTGGGTCTCGGCGATCATCTTGGGCTTGGTTTCCGGAACCAGCATGTCGTCCTTGCCAAACGAAATGCCGGCGATACAGGCGTGCCGGAATCCAAGCTGCATGATCTGATCGCAGAAGATCACCGTGTCCTTCTGGCCGCAATGGCGATAGACCGTGTCGATCATCTTGGAGATGTTCTTCTTGGTCATCAGCTGATTGCAGATGTCGAACGGCACGTTGACGTTCTTCGGCAGCAGCTGGCCGATGAGCAGACGCCCAGGCGTCGTCTCATAGATCTTCGAGACCATGTTGCCGTCGGCATCCACCGTCCTGAAGCGGCCCTTGATCTTGGTGTGGAGCGTCACCGCCTTGGAGAACAGCGCGGCCTCCAGCTCGCCGATGTCGGAGAACGCCATCCCCTGCCCCGGCTCGTTCTCGTTCATGATCGAGAGGTAGTAGAGGCCGAGAACCATGTCCTGCGACGGCACGATGATCGGCTGGCCGTTCGCCGGATGCAGGATGTTGTTGGTCGACATCATCAGGACGCGCGCTTCGAGCTGCGCCTCGATCGACAGCGGCACGTGGACGGCCATCTGGTCGCCGTCGAAATCCGCGTTGAAGGCGGTGCAGACCAGCGGATGCAGCTGGATCGCCTTGCCCTCGATCAGGGTCGGCTCGAATGCCTGAATGCCCAGACGGTGCAGCGTCGGCGCGCGGTTCAAGAGAACCGGATGCTCGCGGATCACCTCGTCGAGGATGTCCCAGACCTCCGGACGCTCCTTCTCCACCAGCTTCTTGGCCTGCTTGACGGTCGAGGAATAGCCCTTGGCGTCAAGCCGCGCGTAGATGAACGGCTTGAACAGCTCCAGCGCCATCTTCTTCGGCAGGCCGCACTGGTGCAGCTTCAGCTCGGGACCGGTCACGATGACCGAGCGGCCGGAATAGTCGACGCGCTTGCCGAGCAGGTTCTGACGGAAGCGGCCCTGCTTGCCCTTCAGCATGTCGGAGAGCGACTTCAGCGGACGCTTGTTGGCGCCGGTGATAACGCGGCCGCGCCGGCCATTGTCGAACAGCGCGTCGACGGCCTCCTGCAGCATCCGCTTCTCGTTGCGGATGATGATGCCGGGCGCGCGCAGCTCGATCAGCCGCTTCAGACGGTTGTTACGGTTGATGACGCGGCGGTAGAGATCGTTCAGGTCCGAGGTCGCGAAACGGCCGCCGTCGAGCGGAACGAGCGGACGCAGGTCCGGCGGAATCACCGGGACGACCTGCATGATCATCCATTCCGGCCGGTTGCCCGACTCCAGGAAGTTCTCGACGATCTTGAGACGCTTCATGAGCTTCTTCTGCTTCAGCTCAGAGGTCGTCTCCGCCAGTTCGGCGCGAAGGTCGCCGGCGATCTTGTCGAGATCCATCGCCGCCAGCAGTTCCTGGATCGCCTCGGCGCCGATCAGCGCCGTGAAGGAATCTTCGCCGAACTCGTCGACGGCGATCATGTACTCCTCCTCGGAGAGGAGCTGATGCTCCTTCAGCGAGGTCAGGCCCGGTTCGATGACGATGTAGTTCTCGAAATAGAGAACGCGCTCGATATCCTTCAGCGTCATGTCGAGCAGCGTTCCGATGCGGCTCGGCAGCGACTTCAGGAACCAGATGTGGGCGACGGGCGCGGCGAGCTCGATATGGCCCATGCGCTCGCGGCGAACGCGGCTGAGGGTCACCTCGACACCGCACTTCTCGCAGATGATGCCCTTGTACTTCATGCGCTTGTACTTGCCGCACAAGCACTCGTAGTCCTTGATCGGGCCAAAAATCCGGGCGCAGAACAGGCCGTCGCGCTCCGGCTTGAAGGTCCGGTAGTTGATCGTCTCGGGCTTCTTGATCTCGCCGAACGACCAGGAAAGGATCTTTTCCGGGCTCGCCAGCGAGATCCGGATGGAATCGAACGTCTGCGCCTGCACCTGAGGATTGAAGAGATTCATGACCTCTTGGTTCATCGGGCTTTCTCCTTATGGGGCGGGCGGGCCCCGACGCGCCAGACCAGGCTGGCGCCAGAAAACTTCAGAAAGGCGAGCCGGCGCGATGACGCGCCGGCCAAAAAGCCGTCTTAACGGCCAAAGACAGGGCGCCTATTCGGCCGCGTCCGGCAGCTTGTCCGCAGCCGCGCCGGGCAGCGCCGCCTGGGTGGCCAGGTCAACATCGAGGCCGAGCGAACGCATCTCCTTGACGAGCACGTTGAAGCTTTCCGGAATACCGGACTCGAACGCATCGTCGCCGCGCACGATCGACTCGTAGACCTTGGTGCGGCCCGCCACGTCGTCCGACTTCACCGTCAGCATCTCCTGCAGCGTGTAGGCAGCGCCGTAGGCTTCGAGCGCCCAGACCTCCATCTCGCCGAAGCGCTGGCCGCCGAACTGCGCCTTGCCGCCCAGCGGCTGCTGGGTAACCAGGCTGTAGGGGCCGATCGAACGGGCGTGGATCTTGTCGTCCACCAGATGATGCAGCTTCAGCATATAAATGTAGCCGACGGTGACCTGACGGTCGAACGCATCGCCGGTGCGCCCGTCGTAGAGCGTCACCTGGCCCGAGCCGTTGAGACCGGCCTTTTCCAGCATCTCGACGATCTCGCCTTCGTGCGCGCCGTCGAAGACCGGAGTGGCGATCGACACACCCTTCTTCATCTGCTTGGCCAAGGTGACCACCGACTCCTCGTCGTAGGTCTTGACCGGCTCGTTGCGATCATTATCGCCGAGAATGTCGACCAGTTCATGGCGCAGCGGCTCGACATCGCGCGTCTGCTGGTAGGCTTCCAGCATTTCGCCGATCTTCTTGCCCATGCCGGCGCAGGCCCAGCCCAAATGCGTCTCGAGGATCTGACCGACATTCATGCGGCTCGGCACGCCGAGCGGATTGAGCACGATGTCGACATGCGTGCCGTCCTCGGTGAACGGCATGTCCTCGACCGCCAGGATGCGCGACACGACACCCTTGTTGCCGTGCCGGCCCGCCATCTTGTCGCCCGGCTGGATCTTGCGCTTCACCGCGACGAAGACCTTGACCTGCTTCATGACGCCCGGGGGCAGTTCGTCGCCGCGCTGCACCTTCTCGACCTTGTCCATGAAGCGCTGCTCGAGCATCTTCTTGGACTCGTCGTACTGGTTGCGCAGCGCTTCCAGCTCGCCCTGCAGCTTCTCGTCCTCGACGGCAAACATCCACCACTGCGAGCGGGGATATTCGGCCATCACGTCGGGCGACAGATCGCCGCCCTTCTTGAAGCCCTTGGGCCCGGCCACCGCCGTCTTGCCGTCCAGCATCTCGGTCAGACGACCATAGACGTTGCGGTCGAGAATCGCCTGCTCGTCGTCGCGATCCTTGGCGAGACGCTCGATCTCCTCGCGCTCGATCGCCATGGCACGCTCGTCCTTCTCGACGCCATGCCGATTGAACACGCGCACCTCGACGACCGTGCCGTAGGCCCCGGGAGGCATGCGGCTCGACGTGTCGCGCACGTCGGAGGCCTTCTCGCCGAAGATGGCGCGCAGAAGCTTTTCTTCCGGCGTCATCGGGCTCTCGCCCTTCGGTGTGATCTTGCCGACCAGGATGTCACCCGGCTGAACCTCGGCACCGATATAGACGATGCCCGCCTCGTCGAGGTTCTTCAGCGCCTCTTCCGACACGTTGGGAATGTCGCGCGTGATCTCCTCGGGCCCGAGCTTGGTGTCGCGGGCCATCACCTCGAACTCCTCGATGTGGATCGAGGTGAAGACGTCGTCGGCGACGATCCGCTCGGAGAGCAGGATCGAGTCCTCGTAGTTGTAGCCGTTCCACGGCATGAACGCGACGAGCACGTTGCGGCCGAGCGCCAGATCACCCAGATCGGTCGACGGACCGTCGGCAATGATGTCGCCCTTCTGCACCCGGTCACCCACAGCCACCAGCGGACGCTGGTTGATGCAGGTGTTCTGGTTGGAGCGCTGGAACTTCATCAGCCGGTAGATGTCGACGCCGGACTTGCCGGCCTGCAGATCCTCGGTCGCCCGGATAACGATACGCGTGGCGTCGACCTGGTCGACGACGCCGGTGCGGCGTGCGCCGATGGCAGCGCCCGAGTCACGCGCCACCACGGGCTCCATGCCGGTGCCGACGTAGGGCGCCTCGGCGCGAACCAGCGGCACCGCTTGGCGCTGCATGTTCGAGCCCATCAGAGCGCGGTTGGCGTCGTCGTTCTCCAGGAACGGGATCAGCGCCGCGGCGACAGAGACGAGCTGCTTGGGAGAGACGTCCATCAGGTCGACATTGTCGCGCGGCGTCATGAAGACGTCGCCCTGGTGACGGCAGACCACGAACTCGTTCTGGAACCGGTTGTCGTCCGTCAGGATGGCGTTCGCCTGGGCGACGTGGTGCTTCGATTCCTCCATTGCCGACAGGTAGACGACCTCATTGGTCACCTGGCCGTCGACTACGCGGCGATAAGGGCTTTCGATGAAGCCATACTTATTCACGCGAGCAAACGTCGCCAAGCTATTGATAAGGCCGATGTTTGGCCCTTCCGGCGTCTCGATCGGACAAATCCGGCCGTAATGCGTCGGATGCACATCGCGCACCTCGAAGCCGGCGCGTTCGCGGGTCAGGCCGCCCGGTCCAAGTGCCGACAGACGGCGCTTGTGGGTGATCTCCGACAGCGGATTGGTCTGATCCATGAACTGCGACAGCTGCGAGGATCCGAAGAACTCGCGCACGGCCGCGGCCGCCGGCTTGGCGTTGATCAGGTCCTGCGGCATCACGGTGTCGATCTCGACCGACGACATGCGCTCCTTGATCGCACGCTCCATGCGCAGCAGGCCGACGCGGTACTGATTTTCCATCAGCTCGCCGACCGAGCGCACCCGGCGGTTGCCGAGATTGTCGATGTCGTCGATCTCGCCCTTGCCGTCGCGCAGATCCACCAGCGTCTTGACGACCGCCAGGATATCCTCCTTGCGCAGCACGCGCACGGTGTCCTCGGCGTCGAGGTCGAGACGCATGTTCATCTTGACGCGACCGACGGCCGACAGGTCGTAGCGCTCGGCGTCGAAGAACAGCGAATGGAACATCGCTTCCGCCGTCTCGATCGTCGGCGGCTCGCCCGGGCGCATCACTCGATAGATGTCGAACAGCGCGTCCTGGCGGCTCTCGTTCTTGTCGGCGGCGAGCGTGTTGCGGATGTAGGCGCCCACGGTCACGTGGTCGATGTCGAGCACCGAGATCTCGTCGTAGCCGGCATCGACGAGGACCTTCAGCGTCTTCTCGTCGATTTCGTCGCCGGCTTCGAGATAGACCTCGCCCGTCTCGTAATTGACGATGTCCTCGGCCAGATAGTTGCCGTAGAGGTCTTCGTCGGTGGCGCGCAGGGCCTTAACGCCCTTTTCCTTCATCTGCCGGGCCTGGCGGGCCGTTACCTTCTTGCCGGCCTCGACCAGCACCTCGCCGGAATCGGCATCGATGAGATCGACCGCCGCGTTCTGGCCGCGCACGCGCTCGACCGAGAACGGCACGCGCCAGCCATCCGCGTCCTTTTCGAACTGGATGACGTTGTAGAAGGTCGACAGGATCTCCTCGCCGTCCATGCCCAGCGCCATCAGCAGCGAGGTCACGGGAATCTTGCGACGCCGATCGATGCGCGTGTAGACCACGTCCTTGGCGTCGAACTCGATATCGAGCCAGGAGCCGCGATACGGAATGACGCGAGCGGCGAAGAGCAGCTTGCCCGAGGAGTGGCTCTTGCCCTTGTCATGGTCGAAGAAGACGCCCGGCGAGCGGTGCATCTGCGAGACGATGACGCGCTCCGTGCCGTTGACGATGAACGTGCCGTTCGACGTCATCAGCGGCATGTCGCCCATGTAGACATCCTGCTCCTTGATGTCCTTGATGGACTTGGAGCCGGTATCCTCGTCGATATCGAACACGATCAGGCGCAGCGTCACCTTCAGCGGCGCGGCATAGGTCAGGTCGCGCTGCCGGCATTCGTCCACGTCGAACTTCGGCGCCTCGAACTCGTAGGTCACGAATTCGAGCATCGCCTGTCCGGAAAAGTCGGAAATCGGGAAAACCGACTTGAAAACCGCCTGCAGGCCTTCTTCCGGCCGTCCGCCCTTCGGCTCGTCGACCATCAGAAACTGATCGTAGGAGGCTTTCTGGACCTCGATCAGGTTGGGCATTTCGGCAACTTCGGGGATCGACCCGAAGAATTTGCGCACGCGCCTACGACCGCTAAACGTCGTCGTCTGAGACATCGTCGCTCCTTGCTCTCGACATCGCCCTTGGCGGAAGGGCTTCAATCACAATCCTCTTGGCGAGGATCCCGCTGCGGCGGCACCGCAGCGGACTAGATCAACCAACCGGCCCGATACATGGCCCGCGTCTTCGCACAGCCGCCGGCTGTAGGAACACGCGGGGTCGTCATTCGAGCACCCCAGTCATGCGCTCCCCTGGGAGCGCGGAAAGCGGAACGGCAAAACCGCCGTCCCGCTTCACCAGCATTTTCAGCATTGGCGCGAAAGCGCCAACTACTTGATCTCGACCTTGGCACCAGCCTTTTCAAGCTGCTCCTTGACCTTGTCGGCTTCGTCCTTGGACACGCCTTCCTTGACCGGCTTCGGCGCACCATCGACGAGATCTTTGGCCTCCTTGAGGCCGAGACCGGTCAGAGCGCGCACTTCCTTGATGACGTTGATCTTCTGGGCACCAGCCTCGGCGAGGATCACGTCGAACTCGGTCTTTTCCTCGACCGGCTCGGCGGCAGCGGCAGCACCACCCGCGGCGGCGACGGCCACCGGCGCGGCGGCGGAGACGCCCCACTTCTCTTCCAGCATCTTCGACAGCTCGGCCGCCTCGAGGACGGTCAGCGACGAGAGGTCTTCCACGATCTTGGCAAGATCAGCCATTTTTCACTTCCTTCAGATTCGAACTTGTGAGTGTGCAACGAGGAACCGTCCTCACGCCGCCTCGTCCTTCTTGGCATAAGCTCCGAAGACGCGTGCGAGCTGACCCGCAGGCGCCTGGAGGACGCCCGCGATGCGCGTGGCCGGCGTATTGATCATGCCGACCAGCTTGGCTCGCAGCTCGTCCAGCGACGGCATGGTGGCCAAAGCCTTCACGCCGTCTGCATCCAGAGCCGTGGTTCCCATCGCTCCACCGAGGATGACGAGCTTGTCGTTCCCCTTGGCGAAGTCGTTGGCCACCTTCGGCGCCGCGACCGGATCGTCTGAATAGGCGATCAGCGTCTGGCCCTGAAACAGGCCAGCAATCGGTTCGGCGTCGGTGCCTTGAAGAGCGATCTTGGCGAGGCGGTTCTTCGCGACTTTGACGGTGCCTCCGGATGCGCGCATCTTGGAACGAAGATCGTTCATCTGCGCGACCGTGAGACCGGCATAGTGGGCCACGACCACCGACCCCGAGGCCTTGAAGGTCTCGTGCAGCTGCGTGACGAATTCGCGTTTTTCCGCTCTGTCCACTGCCTCTCTCCATTTGGCGAATGTCCGATCAGGAACACTCGCCGGTTGCCTTTTGCCACCCGCACAACGGGCGACGCTCGAGGATCCTGTCCCCTTGCACCAGTCGGGAACCGACGGGCGGCGCAAGGCATTCAGAGGTTCGAACCGAAGGTCCGGGCAAACCCGGAGAATTCGGTTTTCCCCGTCTCATGCGGGCTGTCTGGCGATTATGACTCCGGTGGACCGGAGTACGCCCGCAATCTCGGACAGGAGCGGCGGAACCGTCAGGTTCCACCATCCCGGGACGAACGCCCCGGAACTGGTCCGCAAGCCCCGGCAGATGCCACGGCTCGCGGAAATTTCAAATCAGGCCGCCGGCTCGTGCAGGGTCGACGGATCGACCTTGATGCCGGGACCCATGGTCGAAGACAGCGCCACGCGCTGGACGTAGTTGCCCTTGGCGCCCGACGGCTTGGCCTTCTGCACCGCGTCGGCGAAGGCGCGCACGTTCTCGACCAACGCCTTGGCGTCGAAGCTGACCTTGCCGACGCCGGCATGGACGATGCCTGCACGCTCCACGCGGAACTCCACGGCACCGCCCTTCGACGCCTTGACGGCGGCGGTCACGTCCGGCGTCACGGTGCCGACACGCGGGTTCGGCATCAGACCGCGGGGACCGAGGATCTTGCCGAGACGGCCGACGAGCGCCATCATGTCCGGCGTCGCGATCGCGCGATCGAAATTGATGGTGCCGGCCTGGACTTCGGCCACCAGATCCTCGGCACCGACGATGTCGGCACCGGCCGCCTTGGCTTCGTCCGCCTTGTCGCCACGCGCGAACACCGCGACACGCACCGACTTGCCGGTGCCGTTCGGCAGGTTCACGACGCCACGCACCATCTGGTCGGCATGGCGCGGATCGACACCGAGATTCATTGCCACTTCGATCGTTTCGTCGAACTTCGCGGCGGCCCGATCCTTCAGCAGCGAGACGGCCTCGTCCACAGCATAGAGCTTGTTGCGATCGACGCCCTCGCGGGCCTTGGTGATACGCTTTCCGATCTTCGCCATCGTCTTAGCCCACCACTTCCAGGCCCATGGACTTCGCCGAGCCTTCGACCATGGCCATGGCCGCCTCGACGTCGTTCGCGTTCAAATCCTTCAGCTTCTTCTCGGCGATGTCGCGCACCTGCTCGCGCGTCACCGAACCGGCGCCGTCCTTGCCCGGAGCCTTGGAGCCGCTCTTGATGCCCGCGGCCTTCTTGAGGAAGAAGCTCACCGGCGGCGTCTTCATGACGAAGGTGAACGACTTGTCCTGGTAGTAGGTAATCACCACCGGAACAGGCGAACCCTTTTCCATCTCCTGGCTCTGCGCGTTGAACGCCTTGCAGAACTCCATGATGTTGATGCCACGCTGACCAAGCGCGGGACCGATCGGCGGCGACGGGGTCGCCGAACCGGCCGGGACCTGCAGCTTGAGCTGGCCCTGAATTTTCTTTGCCATTGGTTCCTGCCTTTATATGGATGCCGGACAACCCGGCTTTCAGCCGCTCACAGCGGCCTTTGCAGTCCACGCGGTGCGATGGTATCCGACCGGCAAAAGCCGACCCATCTTCCGCATGATGGGAGACGGGATCCCGCCTCTCCTTTCGATCAGACCTTTTCGACCTGACCGAATTCCAGATCGACGGGCGTCGCCCGCCCGAAGATCGAAACCTCGACCTTCAGCCTCGTGCGCTCCTGATCGACCTCTTGAACGATGCCGTTGAACGAGGCGAACGGCCCGTCGGAGACCCGCACCTGCTCGCCGATGTCGAAGCTCACGGTGGGCTTCGGCCGCTCCACGCCGTCCTGGACCTGACTGAGGATCTGCTCGGCCTCGGCATCGGAAATCGGCACCGGGCGGTTTTCAGCACCCAGGAAACCGGTCACGCGCGGCGTGTTCTTGATCAGCGAGAACACCTGGTCGGTAAGCTCGGCCTTCACCAGCACATAGCCGGGAAAGAACTTCCGCTCGGAATCGACCTTGCGGCCGCGCCGAACCTCGACGACCCGTTCGGTCGGCACCAGAATCTTCTCGAACCTGTCCGACAGCCCCTTCAGGCGCGCCTGCTCCTCAATGGATTCGGCGACCTTCTTTTCGAAATTCGAATAGGCGTGGACGATGTACCAGCGAGCCGTCATGAATTCCAATGCACTCCCGTCTCAGCGGCCGGCCGACATGATCAGACCGACGCCATAGCCCAGCGCCTGATCCGCCACGAAGAAGAAGGCGGCCGCCAAAACGACCATAACCAGCACCATGACGGTCGAGATGGTGGTCTCCCGCCGCGTCGGCCAAGTGATCTTGGCCACCTCCGAGCGCACCTGCTGGAGAAAGCTGAATGGATTCGTCTTCGTGGCCATACGCCGCCCATGGCATTAGGCGCGTCAGGAGCTCCACTCGCCCCACGCGCCATAAAATTCCGTACAACAAATAAACGCCCCGGGATCGATTCTCAACCCCGTGGGAACATTCTTTTGCGATTGGCAGGGGCAGAGGGGCTCGAACCCCCGACCTGCGGTTTTGGAGACCGCCGCTCTACCAACTGAGCTATACCCCTACGCTGGCGAGCCCAATAAAGCCGATTCCCTCAGCGCGCAAGTGACTCTGGAAAAACGATGTCGCGCAAGAGTGCCTGCGCGTTCGTCGACGGAACCCTCGGCCGTACTCTCCTCAGCGGCGGAAGATCTGGAGACCGCGCCGGACGAGCCGCGAAAACCGCGTGAGCGACCACAGCCGATCGATGAACAGATTGGTGTGCTCGATGCGTTGGCTCAGAACTTCGTAGCCGAGCGAAAGAATGTCGCGGCGTTGCAGGTCGGGAAACTGGCGCTCCAGCGCCTCGACGGGCGTCGGCCGCAGCTGGGCCGGCGGATGGAAGCGGGCCAGGCCTTTGCGCTCGAACAGCCGCAACGCCACCTGCTCGAAGGCCCAGTCGTGGACGTCGAACACCTTCCACTTGTCGCTGCGGCGCGCCGTGAAGCCGCACAGCACGAGATCGCAATCGAGGCCGAGCGAGGCGATCCAGGCGGCCATGGCATAGCCGCTGGAGGGCGTCTTGCCGCCGGGATAGAGGGCGGAGAAATGGGCCACGAGGTCCAGAAACTCGACAGCGGGAAACTTGAATCCCTCCGCCGGCACGAATGTTTCGATCTCGGCGACGCGCAGATCGACGACCCGATCAAGCGCGCCGGGCGCAAAACGGGCGAGGATCTTGTCCATCTTGCCCTTGCGCACGACGGCCGGTCCGCGCACGCCGCTGCGCGCGACCAGCACCGCCGAGCCATCGAACGGTTCGGCCAGCACGCGCGAGGCCTCGTTGAAAAAGATGAACAGCGTGTTTTGGGGGAGCGCCCGCCGCAATTCTGTCAGCTCCGCCGCCTCGCTGTTGGCGACGACGACGATTGCGCTGTAGGAAGCGAGTGTGTCGTGCAGCAACCCCTGCCCCGAGTTCAACTGTGTCTCTTGTGTCGAGTTCAATTGGCTGCACCATTTCCGCAGACGCCAGCACAGGCGCAATAACGCCGCCCGTGGCCGCCAGCAAGTCTCGCCCGCCGCGCTGCGGCGACTTGGATTGGGCGGATCAGGCTCTCGGCGACCGGCACCGGCGAGAGCTTGTGGGGCGATCGCCGCTGTTTCCGTATCCGCGCGACGCGGCTTCGTCCCATATAGGGGCTCCGCGGCAGCAAACCCATGGGGCTTCGATGATCGACGCACGTGCCTGCAATCGGCGGACAGGCTACTAGAATGCGCTTCGTCTTCGCCATCACACGGCTGACCACGAACGGCCCGTCCTTCAGCCGAGTGCGTCTTGCGCAGGGACTGCGGCGCCGCGGCCACGACGTTACGATCCTGACCATGGTCCGCCATGCCGAGATCGACGTTCCGACCGATGTCGACGTCGCGACCGTCGATCGTCCGGTGGAGAAATATCCCCACGGCGCGTTCGGTCGCTTCCTCCTGGCGCGTTCGATTCGCCGCTGGATCCGACAACAGGCGCAGATCGGCCCGATCGATTTCTTCTCCTCGTCACTGACCGGCACGGATCGCCTGGTCGCCATGGCCGGCGTGGAAAACGCCCGGTACTGGATTCACATCGCCACGACGCAACTGCTCGGCGATAGCAGCCGGCCCGGCAGGATGCGTCGGCGCCGGAAGCTCTACGTCGACCTTTACGACCGCCAGCGCGTCATCGGCGTCTCGCAGGGCGTCATCGACGACCTGGCAGACCTCGGGGCTCGTCCCGCCGAGGCGCGGCTGCTTTACAACGCCTACGATATCGACACGATTCGCCAGCGCGCCGAGCAGACCGAGCCCGACGTTCCGGCCGAACCGTTCCTGCTCTTCGCCGGACGCTTCGCCAGCGCCAAGCGCCTCGACGTCCTGTTTCAGGCGGTGCGCGCGCTGGATCGACCGATTCGGCTTCTGCTCCTGACCGAGGACACGCCGGCGCTGCGAGAATTGATTGACGAGCATGGCCTGACCGGGCAAGTGACGGTCCTGGGCTACCGGCAGAATCCCTATCCCTTCATGAGGGCTGCCGCCGCTCTGGTTCTGTCCTCCGACCGCGAGGGCTTTCCGAATGTGCTTGTCGAGGCGTTGATTTGCGGGACACCGGCCATCTCCACCGATTGTCGCAGCGGTCCCGCGGAAATTCTGACTGGTCGCTACAGGCGTTATCTCTCGCCGCCCGGCGATGCGCCGGCGCTGTCGCGCAACATCGCCGACATCCTCGCCGAGCCCTACCCCATCGAGGCCTGGCTCTACGAGCGCTTCACGCTCGACCATGCACTCGACGAACTGGAGGCGATGGCCTCGACCGGCTCGGGGCCGCGTCTCGGCCGGATGCGGCTGTGGTCCTGACGACGTTTGTCGGCCTTTCCCTCGGGCGTCGGCATGATCGGTGGCTCGGCGGCTGGCGGTCGTCGGACCGACGCGGCAGCGATTTGGCTTTGGAGTTTCGATGAAGATCATTCAGCTCATGTTCAGCGCGGGTCGCGGCGGCACCGAGGTCTTCTACGCGCGGTTGGGGCGCGCCTTGCACGAACGCGGCCATCCGCAGCACATGATCATGGGTCCGCATCCGGATCGGGAAAGATACTTTTCCGATCACGGCGTCCCCTACACGACGCTCAACTTCTCCCATCCGTGGAAATTCTTTTCGCTCTGGCGGCTTCGCAAAATCGTCGAGCGGGAGCGGCCCGACGCGTTGGTGGCGTGGAAAGTTCGCGCCGCGCGCAACGCACCGACCGGCTCGCACCTGTTGATCGGGCGCGTCGGCCTCTTCTACGACATCAAGCAGTTCAGCCGCTGCGACCTGATCGTCGCCAATTCGCCGGAGCTGACCGAACACGCGCACGGGGCGGGCCGATCGGACGCCCGCTTCATCGCCAATTTCGCCGAGATTTCCAACGAACCGGCCGCCGATCGCAGCGCCGTGCCGGGCTGCCTGCTGTTCACCTCGGCGCGGCTGACGGAGCAGAAGGGGCTGGATACGCTGATCCGTGCCCTGCCCTCCGTCGACGCGACGCTCTGGATCGCCGGGTCCGGCGATCCGACGGCCTTGCGCGCGCTGGCTGCGGAGGTGGGTGTCGCCGACCGGGTCGAGTTTCTCGGCTGGCGCAACGACGTGTCCGCCCTGCTCAAGGCGGCCGACATCTTCGTCCTGCCCTCGCGCCGGGAGGGCACCAGCAACGCCCTGCTGGAAGCCGCAGCGGCCGGCAAGCCGATCGTCACGACCAGCGGCGCCAGCGTCAGCTGGTTCCTTCAGGACCGGGTCAACGCGCGCGTGGTGCCGGTCGACGACGTCCCGGCGCTGGCCAGCGCCATCGGCGAGGTCGCGACCGATCCCACCCTCGCCGCACGGCTCGGCGAAGGGGCACGCGCGCGCTATCTCGAAAGCTTCTCCGAGGACGCCATCTGCTCGCAATGGCTGGATCTGATCGAGGAAATGGCTGAGCGCAAGAAGAAGGGCCAGACGCAAGCCTGAACGCCCGCCGCGGCTTCGAGGCCGAGGCTCCCTGTACGCCCTGCGTCAGCGAATTGCCAAGCCTCGAGGTTCGCCTCCGGTCCGGCGGTCAGCCGGCCTCCCGAACGAGGCAGCCTGCGTCAAAAGCGAGGATGCTCATGTCCTCGATGTCGACATAGCGATCGGGCGCGCACCGCTCCGCCAGGCGCGCCAGCGCGGTCGGGCCTTCCGCCGCCTCAGCCTCCATCGCCGCCAGCTCAGGCCCGAAGAAGCCCCGAAACTGTCCGGGGATTTGCGGCTCCGAGAGCATCGTCTCCGGCACCAGCAGCAGATCGACGCCGTTGCTCTCGAGCCGGTCGGCCAGAACCGCTGGATCGTGGGTCAGCATGGCGTCGCGCATGTCGGCCATGCGCTGCATCAGCGGCAGGAAATACCCGAGCTGGTATGCGACCGCGAGTTCGCGGTTGAACAGCGTCGAGCGGTTGGTGAACACCGGCGAAAAGTCGAGGTCCTTCACGAACCCGGCGACGACGGCGTCCTTCGGCAGCGCCCGGATGGCCTGGATCAGCCGCATATCCTTCGGCGAGCCGAAGCTCGATCGGACATTGGCGTCGGCGAGCACGGCCAACAGCAGCGTCGCGAACACGCCGACGATCATGATCATGCGGCCGCTGCGGCGCTCGATCAGCCAGTTCGGGAAGCCCGGCTTGCGCACCCATTCGAGCACCAGGGCGATCGGCAGCAGATATTCGAGCACGTAGAGCGAGTTCGTATATCGACTCGGCAGATGCAGCCGGAACATGAGCAGCGACGCGACGCCGAACCAGAAAAACGACGAGAGCGCCAGATAGAGCGGCAGAGCCGAGCGCATTCTGTCGTCGTCCGGGCGGCCCGATCGGCCGAAAGCGCGCGCGAACAGAACGATCGGCCCGAACAGCGCCAAGCCCAGATGCACCCAGAACATGGGGTCGCCCGCGTCGTCGCAAAACCGTGGCAACAGCCCGAGCCGCTCGCCGCAGGTGAGGTTCATCGATCCGTCCGGCTCGAAAAGATAGCCCCGCCCCGTAGCCTGGAACGTCGGCATCTCCCTGGCCTCTTCTATGGTGACGACCGGGCCGAACGCCTCGTTGCGGGCGGCGAACGGCAAGATCCCGGCGATCGTGGCCAGCGCGCAGACACCCACGATCGTCAGCCTGCGACGGCTGAGGTCCAGCGCAAAGAACCGTGTCGGGTCCAGCAGCGTGAGGCCGATCATCCCCGAGGTCACCATGACGGCCTGCGGATAGGACCCCGCCAACAGCAGCTGGGCCAGCGCCGTCTGCCATATGCGGCGGCGCGCCAGACCATCCAGGACAACGAACAGCAGGGGCGGCCAGAAGGCGCGCGGCGTCGCGCTGCCGATCGTAATGCTGATCCCGCCGCCCTCGCGCGCGAACAGAAACAGGACGAGGGCCGTGGCGATGAAGGCCACCAGCGGCTCCGCTTGGATGGCGCGCAGGAACCGAAAGCAGAAATAGGCGAGAACGGGAAAGAGGACGGCCGGCAGGATCTTGGCGAACAGCACCGGAGGCAGGCCGACGAGCCAGGCCGCGTAGTAGACGCCGCGAAAGAACCAGGGCGTGGCGGAGGACCAGTAGTCCGCGATGAGATCGCCGCGGAGCAGGGACGGATCGTCCCATCGTCCCATCCAGGAGAGGAACATGTCGGCGTCGTCCTGCAGCGACCACGCCCCGCTTTCCACGGCGTTCCTGAGGAAACCGATCGACACCACTAGGCCGAGCGCAACGGCCAGGGCGAGCCACAGCCCCTCCTCGTCGCGGCGGGACAGCCGGTCCTTGAAGAAGAGCGCCAAAGCGGAGGGTCGGCCGGATCGGTCGTAGGCGTCCCAGGACGAGAGATGCACGGCGCTAAGCTCCTTGATCTCTTCCCATCTCGGGGCGGCCTCTGGTCGTCAGCCCGGCGAAATCGGCAACGAACGGAGCGCCTCCGACCGCCGGCAGCACGTAGCGCAACGTGGCGAGAAGGCCGAGCACGGCGGCGGCACCGGGCGACAGATAGGGGGCATAGAAGAACACGATCGCGGCGTCGCGCGTGCCGACGCCGGCGAAGGTGAAGGGCAGCAGACCGACAAGGATCGACAAGGTGGCGAAGGCCGCGTTTTCCAGAATCGGCACGGCCGCGCCGAGGGCCCGGCAGAACAGCCAGAACTGGAAGAGATGCGCGCCCCAGATGACAACCGACAGCAGAATGACGTTCAGGGCATGCCCGCGCGAACGCCAGAACCAGTCGGTCATCGCCTGCCAGCTGTCCGAGAATGCCCCGACCGCCGTCGCGATGCGCGTCGGCAGGATCCGCCCGAAATGCTTCAGGATGAAGGGCAGCAGCGGCAGCGGCGAGATCATCAGCGCCAGCAGCAGGAGCCCGCCACCGACCGGCAGCAGGAACAGCAGCATCAGCGGCCGGTCGGCACCGACGACGAGCAGGCCGAAGACGCCCCAGACCAGAAGCGACATCATGTCGAGCGCCTTCTCCAGCACCACGACGGCAAAGGCGAGGCTCGCCCGCATGCCGTGACGCCGCGAAAGAACATGCCCCTTGGCCAGATCACCGAGCTTGGAGGGCAGGAACATGTTCAGCGTGCTGGCGGCCAGAATCAGCCGGTTCGATTCGAAGAAGCCGAGCCGCGTCCCGGCGGCGACCAGCGTCAGCCGCCAGGCGGTGAGCAGGGTCAACGGCACGACGAACAGGATGCCGGCCGTCAGCCAGACAGGATCGGCCGCCCGCATCGCGGCCCAAAGCGCATCGACATCGATGAATGCATAGAGCAGTGCCAGGATGATGGCGCTGACGATCAGGCCGACCAGCTTTTTCACGACACTAAATCCGCAATATGAGTCACGACGGTCAGCCGATCGCTTTCGCCGAGCCGCCGCACCTCGTCGGTCAGATCGCGAAAGGGCTGCAACTGCGCGTCCTGGAAGACCCGAGCCATGATCGTCGTATTCGATGTCTGATGACCCGAGATGCCGGCCATGGCGACGTCCTGCCAGCCGCTCTCCGCGGTGATCTCGTCGCGCACCACCCAGCCGGCCGCGCTGCGCTCGAACCGGCGGCGGAAGCGAAACGGGGCCTCCTTCGCGCCGGTGACGAGGACCTTCTGCAAAAGCCGGCGCACCAGGTCGGGGAAGAAGCGGCCGAACGACAGCATCAGAACGCGCAGGATGACGGTCTTGACAGGGGTCAGGCGTGCGCCCTTGGCCCAGGCCATCGACCCGGCGCATTCGAAGCCGTCATCGGCGACCTGCGCCTCTGACCGGCCGAGATGCATCACCGCGACGCGCCCGTCGCGCATTCGCATGGTCACCCCTGTGTCGCTGGCGACCTGGCTCCCGTCCTTGAAGACCTTGTAGACGCCACCGCGCGATAATGCCGCGACGAGCATGGCATCGTCCCGGCGCTCGGCGATCAAACCGCAATGCGGGAACCAGCTTCGCGGCTCGGTCGGCAGCAGCGGCTGCGCGGGGCGCTCTTCCTGAAAATTCTTCAGCGTCAGCAGCCAGCCCCAAAGGTGATGGCCGATGATCCGATCGTCCGAATAGCAGGGCGTGCGCCCATCGACGAGCGGCCGCAACGCCAAGTCGTTGACCGCGAGCGCGCGGGGATGCCACGCACCGGCGATCTCGAAGCCGAAGGGGAAGAAATTGAGCGTCGTGCGATGGGAATATTCGCCGCCCACCGTGCCGTCCGGATGGACGAAATGCGCCAGGAAATCGATCGCGGCGGCGATCGGACGGCGCAGATCGAGGTCGGGCCGCCGCCGGTCGAGATCGGCCAGCAGGCCGATCGTCAGCGACAGATAGCCGAGATCGGCGCCACCATATTCGCCGAACCAGCCCTCGTCGTCCTGCCAGGACAGAAGCCGCGCCAGCCGATCCTGAAGCGTCGTCTCGAATCCGGCGTCGGGGAAGCGGACGCGGGCCCGCTCCAGGCAGGAGACGATCAGTGCTTCGTGGTTGGACAGGTGCCCGCTCTCGCGATGCTCGGCGAGCCAGCGCGCGCGCTTGAGAAGAAAGCCGTCGATCTCCTCGTCGGCTCCGAGCCCCAGGATGTCGACGGCCTCGAAACAGGCAAAAAGAGAGAAAGCCGCAGCTCCCGCCGCACGCTCGAAGGGGTAGTAGTCGTCGCAGGACCCGTCCGAGTGGGCCGAACGCGCGGCATAGCGGATGCCGGCGACGATCCAGGCATAGAGAGCCGGATCGTGATGATAGCGGTTGCCCGGCAGATCATCCATCGACCAGACGAGAGCCAGCGGCAGCACGAATTCCTGCGACATGCCGCAGGGAAAATCCATCATCCGGTAGTGCCAATAGGCCCGGTCGAAGCAGCCATAGGTCGGGCTGACCGGCGTGCGGTCGAGCAGGGTGAAGAGCTTCGGAACCTCGGCCAGCACCCGCTCCGCGATGGCTGCGCGGACCGTCTCAATCTGCATGGGAGGTCTGGCCCCGCTCCGAGAAGCCCGGCCCGTACTCGGCACGACGGAGACGATATTGCGTGTCTTCCAGCAGCCGGCGATTGATCCGGCTGAGTTCGCCGAGCAGCGCACAGAGCCAGCACAGGAACGCCAGGATCAGCAGGATCGCTGCGGCGACGAGGCTCGGCACGCGCGCCCGATCACTGCCGTCGAAATAGAAGATCAGCCAGCGCAGACACAGAAAGGCGCCGATCACGAAGGGCGGCAGGCCCAGATTGAAGAAGGTCTGGCCCGGCCTGTAGACGAAAAGCGAGCGCAGGATCGAGATGCTGGAACGGACGATGTAGCGCGGAATGCTGCGGATCAGCCGCGACGGCCGGGTCTCGCCGTTCACGCGAATCGGCACCGACACGATGCGCACGCCGCTGCGGCCGGCCTGGATGATCGACTCGATCGTATAGGTGTAGGAATCGAAGATGTTGAGCCGCATCGCCGCGTCGCGCGAGATCGCGCGAAAGCCGCTCGGCGCATCCTCGACGGCGGCGCCGGAGGTGAAACGGACGACCCAACTGCCGAGGCGCTGCAGCACCTTCTTCAGCGGCGAGAAATGGTCGATGTCGGCGATCGGCCGGGTACCGACCACCAGCTGCGCGCGCCGCTCCAGGATCGGCCGGACGAGATCCGGAATATCGTCGGCATTGTATTGGTTGTCGGCGTCGGTGTTGACGATGACGTCCGCCCCGACCTGCAGCGAGCGCTCGATGCCCGCGGTGAAGGCCCGCGCCAGGCCGCGGTTGATGGGCATGTCGACGATGTGGTCGACGCCGCCCTCGCGCGCCACCTCGACCGTGCGGTCGGTGCTGCCGTCATTGATCACGAGCCATTCGACCGTGTCGAAACCTTCCACCGCGCGCGGCAGGCAGGCCAGCGTTTCGCCGAGCGTCGCCTCCTCGTTGAAACAGGGGATCTGGATGACGAGCTTCACGATTTTCCCCTCTCGAGGCGCAATAGAAAAGAGCCCGGCCCGGGGGACCGGACCGGGCTCCGACTGGCTGACCCAGTTCTACTCGACGATCGAGGAGACGATACCGGCGCCGACGGTGCGGCCGCCTTCGCGGATGGCGAAGCGCAGCTTCTCTTCCATCGCGATCGGCACGATCAGCGTCACGTCCATCGTCACGTTGTCGCCC
>NZ_JAZHFT010000006.1:151144-156835 GCF_036541425.1 Consotaella aegiceratis | reverse complement strand
ACCACGAAGGCGAGCAGCATGGTGTAGACCACGGCGATCGCCGAGGCCTCGATGGCGGTGAAGATGCCCATCACGATGCCGCCAATGATCAACACGATCAGGAACAGGCTGGGCAGCGCTTCGAGCGTGATCCTGATCGCCGCCTGGAAGTTCACCGATTCCGATACCGCGTAGCCGCGGCGCTTGGCGACGACGAACGTGACCGCCATCAGCGCCAGGCCCCAGAGCGAGCCGGCCACGGCACCGCCGAGGAACAACGCGCCGATCGAGGTGCCGCCGGAGACCAGCGCATAGATGATGAAGGCGGTCGTCGGCGGGATCAGCATGCCGGTCGGAGCCGAGGCGATGTTGGCGGCGGCCGCGAAGTTGCGGTCGTAGCCCTCGTTCGCCTGCAGCGGGATCATCACCCCGCCGATGGAAGTCGACGCCGCAATGGCGGAGCCCGAAATGCAGCCGAACAGCATGTTGCCGGCGATGTTGGTCTGGGTCAGCGAGCCCGGGATGCGGCCGGCGATCAGCTTGGCGAAATTCACCAGCCGAATGGCGATGCCGCCGGAGTTCATGATGACGCCGGACAGGATGAAGAACGGCACGGCGAGCAGCGAGAAGCTGTCGAGGCTCGACGACATCTTCTGCGCCGAGGTGAACAGCGCCATGTCGAACGGAGCGATCAGCAGGACCGCCGACATGGCCGCCGCCACGATGCTGAGCGCCAAGGGAATCCCCAGTGCCGCGAGCACCAGGAAGACCGAGATCAGGATAAGTCCGGATTGTGTGGCCATGGCTAGCCGTCCAGTGCCGAGCTTGGCTGAAGAGACGTCTCGGGAGCGCTCGTTTCGAACAAGGCATCCCCGATGTTGAGAAAGGCATAGAGCGCCATGAGGACTCCGCTGGTCGGCAACGCGGCGTAGACAGCGCCCATCGGCAGCTGCAGCACCGGCGTCACCTGGTGAGCGGCGATCGAGATCGCATGCATGCCGCCGACGATCAGCACCGCCATCGCAAAGACAAGGAAGAAGAGCTGGATCACGATGTGAAGGATTGTCTGCGCGCCCTTGCCCAGCATCTCCTTCACGAGATCGACGGACATGTGCTTGTTCTTGCCGGTGACGTAGGCCGCGCCAACCAACGACAGCCAGATCACCCCGAAGCGCAGCAATTCCTCGGTGAAGACGCTGGGGTCGTTCAACGCATATCGGCTGAACACCTGCCAGGTGATCAGAACGATCATAACGGACAGCAGTACACACAGAAGCACTGCCGTCACGCGATCCAATACGAGTCGCAGAGCCCTCATGGCGGCGTATCCCTTATTCGCCGGCCTTGGCCTGGATTTTCTGATAGATCTCGTATTGCTCCGGCTTGGCCTTCAGTTCTTCGTACATCGGCTGAACCGCTTCTCGGAATTCAGCCACGTCCGGATAAAAGAACTGCACCCCGAACTCGTCCTCGGCCTTCGTCTTCTCGACCTGGACGGCCGCCGCCCAGAGCTCTCTCTGGTACTCGGTCGACTCCTTGGCCGCCTCGTAGACCGCCTGCTTCTGCTCGTCCGACAGCTTGTCGAGCGCCGCCGTGCCAATCAACATGATGTCGGGAATGCGAGTGTGCATGTCGTAGCTGTAGGTCTTCGTAATTTCTCCGAAGCGATCGACGGTCAGGGCAAATTCGTTACTTTCGGCGCCATCGATGATGCCTTGCTGCAAGGAAGTATAGACTTCCTCCGCGCTCATCGCGACCGGCGAACCGCCCAGGACGTCCATCATCTTGATCGACGTCGGGCTTTGCATGACGCGGATCTTGAGCCCCGCCAGGTCGCCAACGTGCATGATCGGCTTGTTGACGGTGAAGAAGCTGCGCTGGCCCGAACCGTAATAGGTCAGACCGACCATGCCATTGGCCTTGGTCGACTCGTAGACCGATCCCATGATGTCCGGATCGTCCAAGACCTGGTAGAACTGGTCCTCGCTGGAAAACAGATACGGCATCGAGAACACGCCGTAGACCGGCGAGAAGCTCTCCATCAGGCCTCCGGAGACCTTGGTCATGTCGAGCAGGCCGCTCTGGACCATCTCGACCAGCTCGCGCTCGCCGCCGAGCTGGCTGTCCGGGAAGTAGGTGACGGTCACTTCGCCGTTGGTCTTTTCCTGAAGAAGCTCGCCGAACTTGGTCATCGCCTCCTTGGTCGGCGTCGCGTTGGTTGCATAGGCAAAACGCAGGTTGACGCTCGCGGCGTCAGCCGATCCCGCGACCGCGACCAGGGCCGTGGTCGCGAGAAAGAATGCTAGGTTTTTCATGAATTCCACCCTTTACTTCCCAAACAAGACTTGAGATCGGCCGTCTCCGATCCTCAGTTGTGCTAAATATACGTATGGAGATACTCCGACAGGCACAGGATCGCCATCGCCTGGCCGTATGGCATCGAGGTCAGCTTGATGTTCCGGTAGAAATCGAGATCCGATCCCATCGGCGTGCCGAACGACACCTGCTGCAGTTCGCCGTCGTCGCCGATGTTGGCGACGATGCCTTGCACCGCCTTTTCGGCCACCGCCCGATACTGGTCGCCGATGTAGCGCTTGCGCGCCGCCTTGAGCAAACCATAGGCAAAGCCGGCCGTCGCCGAGGCCTCGACATAGCTGCCGGTGTCGTCGACGAGGGTATGCCAGAGGCCCGTTTCCGGGTCCTGGTATTTCGCCAAGGCCGCGGCCTGACGCTCGAGCGTCGAGATCAGGTGCTTGCGGATCGCATCGCCCGGCTTCAAATCGATCATCTCGATGAATTCCGGGATGGCGATGGTGATCCAGCTGTTGCCGCGGGCCCAGAGCGCGTTGGCGAAGTTGTGGTCGCCGTCGAACGTCCAGCCGTGGAACCACAGCCCGCTCGACCGGTCGGCAAGATACT
Source organism: Consotaella aegiceratis (assembly GCF_036541425.1). Lineage (NCBI taxonomy): Bacteria > Pseudomonadati > Pseudomonadota > Alphaproteobacteria > Hyphomicrobiales > Aurantimonadaceae > Consotaella > Consotaella aegiceratis. The sequence goes on along the minus strand of NZ_JAZHFT010000006.1, from coordinate 153,937 downwards.
GGGTGTGCAGCAGGAACTGGTACTTGGCCTCTTCGACATACTCCGGCCGGCCGAGCAGCTTGCCGATCCGGGCCAACGGCAGCACGCTCATCATCAGCGTGTCGTCCCACACCTGCTGGTCGTTGAGCCTTTCCGAAACGACGTGCTGAAAGCCGCCTTCGCGCGTGCGCGGCAGGTCGTACATCACCCACTCGGCCCACGCTTCTAAATAGGGCATCCAGGTGTGGTTCGCGGTGTGCTCGTAGAGGCACGCGAGCGTGAGGAAGGGCGCCATCGTGTTGATGTTCTTGCTGGGCGTACCCTCGGCAAAACGTGCGGAGAACCAGTTCTCGATAATCGTCCGCACCTTGGGAGCGCCCGTCAGTTCGTAGTGCTTGAACAAGCCATAGAGGCCAACGCCGTGGGTCCATTCCCAGCCGCCCCAGCCCTTGGCATCAATCACGCGACCATCGTCCAGGTGAATCAGGAATTCGCCGGTCTCGTCCTTGATGTTGATGAGGTTGTTCGCCAGCCGGTCGATCAGCTCGATGACACCGTCGCGCGAAACGAAGCGCTTCTTCTCCTGGAGGAGAGGATGCAAGCTCATTAATACTCCTTTGGATTTGATCTTCGTCATTCGAATGAATGCCGAAGATGGCTCCCGCTACTGGTCAAACCTACACCAGATCAGTCTTCCATTTTTTTTGGGATATCATCCCAAAAAAAATGGAGCAAGTTCCAATTTGCCGCATCTGAGTCACCGGTAATCGCGATCTGGATGGATTAGCCTGCGTCTAGCAGGTGTTGAGGAAGTCGCTCGCGCTGGCGGTCTTGGCGTGATTCAATCCGCCGTGGAAGCGAGGGGCGGATGCGCAGGACGGACAAGCGGACGGGAGAGTTGTTCTCCTATGTGGATCTGGGGACGCGGATTCGCCCGGATCACCCGCTGCGGCTGATCCGGGAGTTCGCCAACGTGGCGCTGGATGCGCTGTCGGGCGACTTCGCAGTGCTTTATTCCGGGATGGGACTGCCCTCGATCGCGCCGGAGATGCTTCTGCGGGCAATGCTGCCCCGGCACCAACAGATCCATCGACGGCGGATAGAGCGTCGGAACATACTTCTGACCTGCCACCCAGGCGTCCACCAGATTGGCCCATTCCTGCAGCATGTGCCGACGCTGATGCCCGTACTCGGCCTTGTTGTAGACGCCCCGCGATGAACGCCCGTCCTCGTGGGCCAAGCACTTCTCGATCCAATCGCTGTTGAAGCCGAGTTCGTTCAGGAGGGTGGATCCGGTGCGGCGCAGATCGTGGACCGTGAACGGCTCCAGCGGCAGTCCCTCCTTCTTCGCCCGGGCCACAACAGCCGTGGTGACGCGATTGAAGGTCGCGCGGGACATGGGCGCGTCGGCGGCATAGCGGGACGGCAGCAGGTAGCGCGAGTTGCCAGCGCAGGTCTTCAAGGCGATCAGGATGTCGAGCGACTGTTGCGACAGATAGACATTGTGCGCCTTCGACCGCTTCATGCGTTCCTTCGGGATGGTCCACACGGCGTTCTCGAAATCGACCTCGTCCCAGACGGCATCCGTCAGTTCGCTCTTGCGCACCATGGTGAGCAGGATCAGCCGCAGGCCGAGGCGGATGGTCGGCAGGGTCGGCACGTGCTCGACCTGCTGCAGCATGATCTTGATTTCGGCCGACGACAGCGCCCGATCCTTCGGTTGGAACGTCGCGATCGAGGCCGGCCCTACCTCGTCAGCCGGGTTCGGCACTTTCTCGCCGTGCAGGATCGCGAAGGCGAAGATCTGTTTCACGATATCCCGAACGTGGACGGCGGTCGCCGGCGCGCCGCGCTCCTTCACCTTGGTGCAGAGCTGCCGCAGATCGTCCGGCGTCACCTCGGTCAGAAGGCGGTTCTTCCATGCCGGAAGAATGTCCCGGTCGAGGATTGCCTTGCGCATCGAGCGGGTGCTTTCCGCCATGCGCGCTTCCTTCATCCATAAGGCGCCGGCCGCGCCGAAGCTACGCGCCATTGCCTTGCGCAGCTAGGCACAGGACCTATTAATTTGCTTTGATATCTGATTGAGTTCGGCTTTCGAACGGAGGTTACGATGGCCGGACTGTTTCTGTTGAGCGAGCGTCAGATGGGGCGGATATCGCCGTTCTTTCCGCTGTCGCATGGGGTTCCACGGGTCGATGACCGGCGGGTGGTGAGCGACATCGTCTACGTGATCCGCAACGGGCTGCAATGGAAGGATGCGCCGGCCGGCTACGGCCCGCCGAAGACCCTCTACAACCGCTTTATTCGCTGGAGCCGCATGGGCGTCTTCGACCGCATCTTCGCCGGGCTCGCCGGTCAGGGGCCGAAGCCTGAGCGCATCATGATCGACGCGACGCACCTGAAGGCCCACCGCACGGCGGCGAGCCTGCTCAAAAAGGGGATGTTCCCCGTCGTGTCGGGCGAACCAAGGGCGGCCTGACTACCAAGCTCCACACCGTTTGCGACGGCGACGGGCGGCCGATCATCATGCTCCTGTCCGAAGCTCAGATGAGCGACCACAGGGGCGCACGCCTCGTGCTTGAGGTCCTGCCGCCCGCCGCCCACCTGATCGCCGACCGAGGTTACGACAGCACCTGGTTCCGCTCCGAACTCGAAGCGCGCGGCATCAAGCCCTGCATCCCATCAAGCCGAAGCCGCAAGGTTCCGTTCACCTACGATGCGGCTCTCTACCGCCAGCGCCACAAAGTCGAGACCCTGTTCGCAAAGCTCAAGGACTGGCGACGCCTCGCCACCCGATACGACCGATGCGCTCAC